>NZ_LZMB01000403.1 GCF_001673555.1 Mycobacterium sp. 1165178.9
CTGCGGCCCGGCCTCATTGCGCACGGCGCGGGCAAGCATCGGCTCGGAGATATCGATGCCAAGGGCCAGCCCGTCCGGACCGGCGGCACGCGCCAGCGACGCGGTGACGTTGCCCGGACCCGAGCCGACGTCCAGCGCGATACCGCCCTGCGGGACGGCCAACCACTCCAGCGGCAGTTGCCACGCGCTGATCCAGCGCCGGGAAAGCGCTTGGGCGTTGTCGTACAGCATCGATCCGATCGGTGAGGCCCAGGCCGCCTGGATCGGGCCGGTGTTCTTCTCGACTGGACCGTCGTTATCGGCGCCGAGCAGGTCGAGATAACCGTTGCTCACGTCCGGATCGGCCGGCGGGTCGATCAGCAGGTCCAGGGCTCGCCGGAGTGCGGGAGGCAACGAGATGTGCACGTCGGTCATGTGTCTCCTTCAATGAAATGCCAAGCCAGACGCCAGAAATCGAATGAAAGCCGCGAAGCGTCGGCGCCGGTAGGTCCCCGCTCGCAGCCTACGCCGAGCCGCCCGGCGCTTCGACTGCTGCGAATTGTCGGCCGGGTTACCGGTGGACGACGGCGTGCTCGCGGACCAGGGCGTACAGCCGCCAGTAACCGGGGACGCCCTTGAGCGCGGTCTCACCGCGGTCGCCGAACCGGTGCCGCGACCCGGTGACGATGTCGCGCAACGTGGATGACACCAGCACCTCGCTGGGCCCGGCGAGCGCCGCCACCCGTGCGCCGATGTGGACGGCCATGCCCGCGACGTCCGCGCCGCGCATCTCGACTTCACCGGCGTGAATGCCGACCCGCACCTCTATTCCCAGAACGTGAACGGCGTCCACGATGGCGTCGGCGCAGGCGATCGCCGCGCTCGGGCTGCTGAACGTCGCGACGAATCCGTCTCCGGCCGTGTTGACTTCGCGGCCGCCGAACCGCTGCAGCGCGTGACGCACGATGGTGTCGTGGTTGTCCAGCAGGTCGCGCCAGTGGTGATCACCCAACGCGGCGGCGCGCTCGGTGGAGCCCACGATGTCGGTGAACATGATGGTGGTGAGCAGCCGCTCGGCGTCGGAGCCGCCGCGCACCCCGGTGATGAACTCTTCGATCTCGTCGAGCATGGGGCCGGTGTCGCCGACCCAGTACAGGACGTCTTGGCCGGGCAGTTCGACGAGGTGCGATCCGGCGATGCGCTCGGCGAGGTAGTGCGCGTGCTCGACGGGGCTGAAGCCGGGGTTGTCGCGATGCAGGATCAGCGTCGGCACGGCGATGCGAGGCAGTCGGTCGCGGACATCGCCCTGCCTGACCTTGTTGATGAAAGTACGGGCCATGCTGGGTGACGCGGCCCGGTTGCCGGCCATGTCCCACCACGAGCGGAACGCGGCGTCATTCGCCATGGAGGGCGCGATGATGCCGAGCATGTCGAAGCCCTGATCGACGGCGTCCGGCTCCATCCCGATCGACGTGAATCGATCGGCGGCGTCGAGGTCGGCGCCGATGGGGTAGTCGGGAGCGCGCAGCGTGCGCGCCGCGCCGTTGGCGATCACAAGGTTGTTCACTCGGTCGGAGTGGTCGGCGGCGAGAACGACACCGGTCAGCGACGTGAAACCTGGGGCGAAGATCGTGGCTCGCTCGCAACCGACCGCGTCCATGACCGCGAGCGCGTCCTGGGCCCACGATTCCGGGCCCAGCATGTCCAGCGAGGGAACCCGCGACGACAGGCCGATCCCGCGCTGATCGAAGCGGATGACTCGGCAGAACGACGCGAGCCGACGATGAAAGCGGTACATCGCGGGCTCGAGGTCGACGCAGTCGATCGGGATCAGCGGGCCCGGCAGCATGAGCAGGTCCATCGGGCCATCGCCGAAGAGCTGATAGGCGATGTCGATCTCGCCGCAACTGGCGTACCGGGTCCGCGGAGCCGCAGAACTCCCAGCCACCGCTCAAGGCTAGTTCAGCGTGCCGACAATGTAAGGGCTCTCAGCGGCCTCGCGCGCTGTTGATGATCGGAACCAGATAGCGCGCGGCGTACTCGCGAACCGCAGCCGCATCGGAGGTGTCGAGCCGGTCGGTGGGAAAGACGATGATGCCCAGCGCGACGCGAAGCAGGATATCGGCGACGTTGTTCAGGTCGGAGTCGGCCATGCCGGCGCCGCAACGCCGCAGGGTACGCGCGATTCCGTCGGCGAACTGGCGAATCGGGAAGGCATGCGACCGGGAGAACATGCCGAAGAGTTCGGGTTCGCTTTCGGCGATTCGCGAATACAGCGGTGAATCCTGCACCAGGCGCACCCCGAGCGCGAAGGCCTCGACAACGGCCTGTTGCGGGTCACAGCCCGTCGTCGCCTGGTCCAGGGTGGCGAAGAACAGACCGGCCTCGCGGCGCACCACCTGGGCGAACAGCTTCTCCTTGGTCGGAAAGCGACGGTAGATGGTGCTGCGGCTGACGCCGGCCCGGGCGGCGACGTCGTCGATATTGGCGCGACGCACGCCGTAGGTTTCGAACACGGTTCGCGCGGTGTCCAGGATGGTGCGATCGAGATCGGTGAGCGCTTCGGCAGTGGCAGAGCCCGGTTCGGACTGCATGATTGGCGGCATCGTATCAACTCCTCGACCTGGTTCATCGCCGACTTTTCGGGCAGCGGTGCCGGCCCGGAACGTGCGACGGCGGTGAAGCCTTGCTAGGGTGTTGAAACAAAGATACGTCTTTGTGTCAATAGTTCACAACGTTCACGGCCATGCCGCGCGTTGCCGGTGCGACAGGGAGGTGGGCATGACCGCCCAGAACGACGGGTTCGTCTCGGCGACCGCTGGGTCGCGTTTCGACACCGGCGTTCGCGAAGCGATGCCCATGCCCGTCGATGACGAGGTCGCCGACACCGCCCCGCGGCTGGGCCCGGACTCGTTGATCTGGAAGTTCTATGGGGACGTTCGGACTCAGCTCTTCGGGTTTCAGCGCACGGCCGGGGTGGAGAACTGCATCGAACAGCTGGCCCAGGGCGTGCTGGACCATTCCGTGGTCTTCAGCGACACGCTGGGCCGGGCCAAGCGGACCGCGCCACCCCTGATGAACACCGTCTACTCCGACGAGCCCCACGAGTGGGGCCGCAAGGTGCGCGACTTTCACAAGACGATCAAGGGCACCGTCAGCGACGGCTCGCGATATCACGCGCTGAATCCGGAGCTGTTCTACTGGGCGCACGCCAGCTTCGTCGACCAGGTCATCTACAACGCCGACACGTTCATCCGCCGCCTGTCCCACGCCGAGAAGGAACAGATCTTCAACGAGGGCAAGCTCTGGTACAGCCTGTACGGCGTCAGCGACCGGGGGCAGCCGCAGACCTACGACGACTTCGTGGCCTACTGGGACGAGATGCTCGACCGGTTCGTCCCGCACAAGACGGTGCTGTACGGCACCGGCTATATCCGCAAGGGCATACCGGGTCCGCGCCGGATTCCCAAGTCGATCTGGAAGGTCCTGTCGGCGCCGCTGAACGCCTACACCCGGCTGATCGTGGTCGGAACTCTGCCGCCGCAGATGCGCGAGGTGTGCCAGCTGCAGTGGGATGCCAAGAAGGAGAAGCGTTTCCAGCGCATCGCCGCGGCCCTTCGAGCGCTCGATCCGCTGCTCAACCGGCTGCCCGTCCGGGTGCTCTACACGAGCTGGGCCGCCGCGGCGTGGCAGCGCGCGGGCGTCGACCCGCGCCGGCTGCACAACCAACCGGGCACGTAACCAAATCTTGCCGCTGCCGCATTTGTCGTGACACCGCGCGGGCGCATAGGGCATCGTGGTTAGCCGGCTCCGCATTGGGGCATTCCGCTCTGTCGGCCGAGTGGCCGGTCGAGCGAGCCGATGGCAGGGCGACCCCGAAGGAGAACCGCGATGCAGATGACGGGCAACACCGTTCTGGTCACCGGTGGCGGCAGCGGCATCGGCCGTGGCCTGGCGGAATCTTTCCACCGATTGGGCAACCAGGTGATCATCGCCGCCCGGCGCAGCAACCACCTACGGGCCGTAGCGGAGGCCAACCCGGGCATGCAGACCCTGTCCCTCGATCAGGGTGACCCCGCCGACATCCGGCGATTCGCCACCGAGCTGACCGACCACTACCCGGATCTCAACGTGGTCGTCAACAACGCAGGGATTCAGCGGGTCGAGGACCTGACCGGTAGCAACGTCGGCTTGGCCGAACAGAGCATCGCCATCAACCTGCTCGGCCCCATCCGGCTGACATCGGCACTGCTGCCGGCGCTGCTGCGGAAGCGGCACGCCACGATCCTCAACGTGACGTCCGGGCTGGCCTTCATGCCCAGCGCGCTCACCCCGACCTACTGCGCCGCCAAGGCGGCACTGCACTCCTACACCGAGTCGCTGCGGTTCCAGCTGCGTGACACGTCGGTGCAGGTGATCGAGATCATCCCGCCCCACGTCCAGACCGCGCTGCAGGGCGAGCGCGGATTCGACCCCCGGGCGATGCCGCTGGAGGACTACATCACCGAGACGATGAGCCTGTTGCAGACGCAGCCGCAGGCCAAGGAGATCGTGGTGGAGCGCGTCAAGATGTTCCGGTTCGCCGAGCGCGACGGCACCTACGACGACATTTATCCCCGTTTCAACGAGGCCATCACGGCGATGCTCGGCAGTTAGTTCGGGCGCGTTGCTGCATGCCTTTAGGCGGTGGGCCCGGACGCTGCGGGACGACTTGCGCGAACCGGCATCGCGTTGAACACCGCGTGCACACCAATGAAACTCCCTGTGAAATAAGGCGATACGGCGATACGAGGGCGTGACCAGACCCCCGGCGTCCTTGGCGTACCGGTCCCCGATGGGACAGGATCGAGGACATGGGCGATGTCGACTTCTCGTTGTTGGACGTCCCGCGCGCGACACCGGTCGAGGATGCCGACGCCTATCTACGCGCGGCGATCGCCTGGCATTTCGGCGACGACACCGGTTCGCCGTTCTGGCTGCGGGCCGCTCGCACGCTGGACTTCGACCCGTTGACCGACATCAACACCTTCGCCGATCTGCGCCTGTTTCCCAACCTGATCAACGAATTACGCAGTGTCGCAGTGGAGGACCTCATTCCTCGCGGTTACGCGGCCGAGGGATCCGTGGCATCGTTGCCACAGATTTTCGAATCCGGCGGCACCACCGGAGCCCCGAAGCGCACTGTGCAGATGCCGGATTGGGTCGAACAGGTCATCGAATGGCAAACCGACGATTTCGCTGCGGGCGGTTTCCGGCGGGGCCAGGGCTTTCTCTGCTTGATGCCAAGTGGGCCGCACGGCGTCGGCTATTTCTCCCGGCTGGTGTCGCAGCGACTCGGCGCGGTTTTCCACGCGATCGACATCGATCCCCGCTGGGTCAAGAAGATCGCCGCGCGCGGCGCCGCCGCCGAAGTGCGGGCCTACGTCGAGCATGTCGTCGAACAGGCCGTCTTCGTGTTGCAGACACAGAATGTCGCGAACCTGCACACCACGCCGCCGCTGCTGGAGGCGATCGCCCGCGACGATCGGGTGGTTGACCTGGTCAACGACAAGATCCGGTACCTGCTGCTCAGCGGCGCGCATGTGGATGTCGACACGCTCGACCTGCTGCGCGGCATCTTCGGAGCGACGACGATCACCATGGCGTTCGGCAGCACCATGGTGCTCTCACAGGCGGTCACCCGACTCGTCGACGGCGACGTATTCGTCTTCGACCCGCGCACCCCGTATGTGGTGTTCTGGGTGGTCGATCCCGACACCGGGGAACGAGTGCCCTGCGGGCAGCACGGTCAGGTGGTGATGAACCACATCAGCAAGGGCATGTTCATCCCGAACAACCTGGAGCGCGACCTGGCGATCAGGATGCCGGGTCCCGGCGGGGACCTCAGCGATTCGGTCAGCGAGGTGCGGCCGGTGACCACTTTTGAGGGCGAGGCCGTCACCGAAGGCGTGTATTGAGCATGGTCGGTGAAAAAGCTCCACCGCAACCGGTTTGGTAACCCTGGACGCGCTCGGTGCGGGCGGCGGTTATCGAACCCGCAAACGCGAGGTCATCACCACGACGGCAGGCACCGCGGCCGCCGAG
>NZ_LZMB01000404.1 GCF_001673555.1 Mycobacterium sp. 1165178.9
ACCGTGACCTGTTCGCGAATCAGCAAGGCGTGCAAGTCATCCGGTGACGCGGCTACCTCCTCGGGCACCACCACCAACCGCCCACCATGCAACAACGCCCCGAAAATCTCGTACACCGACACGTCGAACACCAGCGAATGCCACTGCGACCACACCCGCCCGGGCCCGATGGCCAAACCACCGGCCTCGGCGGTCAACAGCTCGGCGACGCTGCGATGTGCGACTGCCACCCCTTTGGGGACACCGGTCGTGCCCGAGGAGGTAGCCGCGTCACCGGATGACTTGCACGCCTTGCTGATTCGCGAACAGGTCACGGTCTTGAACCAGACGCCGTCGGCGGTGGGGGTGTTGTCGCCGGAGGGTTTGGAGTCGGCGGCGCTGGTGGTGGCCGGCGAGGCCTGCCCGGTCGAGCTGGTGGAGCGGTGGGCGCCGGATCGGGTGATGATCAATGCCTATGGCCCCACCGAGGCGACGGTGTACGCGGCGGCCAGCGCGCGGTTGCAGCCGGGCTCGGTGGCGGTGCCCATCGGTTCCCCGGTGGCCGGGGCGGCGTTGTTCGTGCTCGACGCCGGGCTGCGCCGGGTGTCGGTCGGCGTGGTGGGCGAGCTTTATGTGGCCGGTGCCGGGCTGGCCTACGGGTATGCGAGTCGGGCGGGCTTGACATCGTCGCGGTTCGTGGCATGTCCGTTCGGTGGACCGGGGCAACGGATGTATCGCACCGGGGATTTGGTGCGATGGGGCACCGATGGGCAGTTGCAGTATCTGGGTCGTGCCGATGATCAGGTGAAGATCCGTGGGTATCGCATCGAGCTGGGTGAG
>NZ_LZMB01000405.1 GCF_001673555.1 Mycobacterium sp. 1165178.9
ATGACCGACGACATCACCGATCCCGCCCACGGGGACCCGAATAATGCCGGCACACCGGCAGACTCCACCACGGTGTCGCGCCGGCGCGCGCTCGGCGGCGCCATGCTGGCCGGGCTCGGCGGTGCCGCCATCGGCGCCGTAGGCGGGGGCTTCGCCGGTCATGCCATGGCGGCGGCCCAGCGCGGCGACGACGATGACACCATCGATCTGCGCCGCAGCTACGCCTTCTACGGCCAGCCCCACCAGGGCGGAATCGAAACGCCCCCACAGCGTTACGCCATGTTCATGTCGTTCTCGGTGGCCGGCGCCGCGGGCCGCACCGAGCTACAGACACTGTTGGCACGCTGGTCGGCCGGCGCCGCGATCCTGCAGCAGGGGAAGCCGGTCGGGACGGTACAGCCACAGGTTGAGGTGCAGCCTCCCGCCGACACCGGTGAGGCCTATGGGCTGAGCCCCGCGAGTCTCACCGTCACCATCGGGCTGGGCCCGTCGCTGTTCGGCGATCGGTTCGGGCTGGCCGCCCGGCGCCCCGCCGCGTTCACCGACCTGCCACCGCTGAATGGGGACAACCTCGATCCACGCCTGCGCGGCGGTGACCTGTCCGTACAGGCGTGCGCCGACGATCCCCAGGTCTGTTACCACGCGGTGCGCAACCTGGCCCGGCTGGGCCGTAACATCGTCTCGCCGTACTGGGCAGTGTTGGGTTTCGGTCGGGCTTCCGCAGGCCCGGGCCAGCACACGCCACGAAACCTTTTGGGATTCAAGGACGGTACCCGCAATGTCATCACCAATGAGGAGTACGAGAAATTCGTCTGGATCGACAACAGCGATCAGTCGTGGATGAACGGCGGGACGTATCAGGTCGTTCGCAAGATCCGGATGTTGATGGAGACGTGGGATGTCGATCGGATCGGCAATCAGCAGAGGATCTTCGGGCGCACCAAAGAGGAGGGGGCGCCGCTGAGTGGCAAGCACGAATTCGATGCACCGGACTTCGCTGCCAAAGGCGCCGACGGCAACCCGCTCATCGATCCGATGTCTCACGTCGGCCTTGCCGCCCGGGAAAACAATGACGGCATCATGATTCGGCGACGCTCGTACAACTACACCGACGGCCTGGACGCCAACGGCCAGCTCAACGCCGGTCTGCTTTTCGTCTCGTATCAAAAAGATCCGCAAGTTTTTATTCGCCTGCAGAACCGCCTGGGTGCTCACGACCTGCTCAACGAGTACATCCGCCACATCGGATCAGCAATCTTCGCGGTACCGCCGGCGCCCGCCGAAGGCCACTACATCGGGCAAAAGTTGTTCAGCTGAGGAAACCTTGCCGACAGGCGGGCGGGGGAGACCTCTGGCCCCAGCGGCTGAGGACTAAAGCCTCACGATTTGACACACCTCCTCGGATAGCGTCGTTCACGATGGAGGGAGAACCTATGTCCGCACCCGTCAAAGAACTCGGCATCGTCGTTGCGGTCGACGGCTCACCGGCGTCAACTGTCGCCGCGGGCTGGGCGGCCCGGGAAGCGGCGATGAGGAACATTCCGCTGACCGTCGCGCACGCGGTGGCGACTCCCACCGCGACATTCCCGCCGGTTCCGTACCCCGAGTCCCTCGTCACGAGCCTGGAAGACGAAGGCAACAAGGCGATCATGCACGCGACGAAAGTCGCCGAAGAGGCGATGCCGGCGGACCGCGCGGTGCCAATCGGCAGAAAACTGGTGTACTCGGCTGCCGTTCCGGCGTTGCTGAAGATGTCCGATGCGGCCGAGATGATCGTCATGGGCAGCTCGGGCCGCGGCTTACTGGCACGTGGTCTGCTGGGGTCGGTGAGCTCGACGGTGGTGCGGCACGCGAATTGTCCGGTCGCGGTCGTGCGGGACGAGGAGCTGCCGGATCCGCACAACGCTCCCGTCCTGCTGGGCACCGACGGCTCACCCGCCTCCGAACTCGCCACAGCAATTGCGTTTGACGAGGCGTCTCGTCGCGGTGTCGACCTGGTGGCCTTCCACGCATGGAGCGACGCCGCGGTGGTCGATGTCTTCGAAATCAATTGGCCGGCGGTCGAAGACGAAGCCGAACGCAGCCTCGCCGAGAGCCTGGCAGGCTGGCAAGAACGCTATCCTGACGTCACAGTTCATCGACGCATTGCCCAAGACCGGGCGGCGCGACACCTCATCGATCAGTCACGGACCGCGCAGCTTGTGGTCGTCGGCAGTCACGGTCGGGGCGGTCTGAGCAGGATGGTGCTGGGCTCGGTCAGCAACGCGGTCCTGCACTCGGTCCGGATACCGGTTATCGTCGCTCGACCGCAATCCGCGTAACGCGCTCACCGCTCACGCAGTACTCCGGTTGTCCAGGCGCATAGCGCCGCGACGTCGCGTCCGGCCCGGGCGACGGTCCGGTCGGGGCGCACCACAGCGGCGTTGGCGCGTCCCCGGCGCAACCACGTCGCCAAGGCATCGCCGGGTTGGGGGATCAGGACCACGACACCGCGGCGCCGTAGGGATGCTTCGTCGGTGGCCGTCGGGCGAACCGTCGTGATCAGTGCGAAGCCAGTGCCGAGCAGATCATCGAGGCGTCGACCATCACGCAGCGCTGAATTCGGGCAGAGCCGCCCGCCGAGCCGGCGCGGCGGTCGCGAATGGCCCACGAGCGCAGAGGAATGCAGTGCCGGCGTGGCGGAGTCGACGATCCTGCGGCGCAAACCGGGTAGGAAGCGCAGCCGCGGCAGCACCAATCTGCGTGCCGCATCGCCCGCGCGGCCGCCGCCGGTCATCGCCCATCCGACACCTAGCGCCAGCCGGATCATCTGTCGGGTATGCGGCGCCCGTTCCTGTTCGTAGCTGTCCAGTACACCCTTCGCCATGGCCCCGCGATGGACCGCGGCTATCTTCCACGCCAAATTGGCCGCGTCCCGAATCCCTGCCCCCATGCCCTGGCCGATGAACGGGGGAGTGAGGTGTGCCGCGTCGCCGAGAATGAACACCCTGCCGCGTCGCCATCGGTCGGCGATCTGAGCGCGGAAGGTGTACTCGGCGACGCGCAGCAGAGTCAGCTCGCTGTCGGTGACCGTTTCCACCCAGGGCGCGATCAACGGTCGCAATGCGGACAACGTGCCGAAGTCCTCGGCGGTTTCGCCGGCCAACAGCTGGAATTCCCATCGATAGCGGGCTTCGCCGATGCGCATGTAGGTGCCGGCACGCGCCGGGTCGCAGACCTGGTGGACGCCGTCCCACTGGCTCAAGTCGGCATCGGTGGCCACGTCGACGACCAGCCAGCGTTGCTGAAAGCTGAAGTCCCGCATCGCGGAACCGATGTGGGCGCGCACCATGCTGTTGGCGCCGTCGCATCCCAGCACATAGTCAGCGTCTATGTGGTGGACGTGGCCGTCGGAACGGTCGGTGAACGTGACGCGGATGCTTTCCGCGCCGTCGGTGATCCCGGTGACCTCGGCGTTGCAGCGTAATTGTGCCGTGGGGTAGCGCTTGAGGTTGGAGCGCAGCAGCGTCTCCAGTTCCGGCTGGTCAAACATGTTGGCCTGCGGAAAGCCGTTCGCGTCGCGCGCCTGGCCTCGGTCGAACTGGGCAAGGACATCGAAATCCGCGCTTAGCAATCGCAGACCCAGCGTGGGCCTGGAGATCGACGCGAACTCATCGCCGATGCCCATGCGGGCGATGATGCGGTAGATCTCGTCGTCGAGGTGCACGGCGCGTGGCTGCGGGTACACGGCGGACCAACGGTCGAGCACCAGGCAATCCACGTCGTATTGCGCCAGTAGGGTCGCGGCGGTGATGCCGGTCGGCCCGGCGCCGACTATGACAACGGAACAGCGTGGAACACCATCGTGATTCATGCGAATCGTATTGTGGCGCGCTGTGTTCCGAGATCGATGGCGCCGTCATCGGTGCCGATCGATGCCTCGACGATGTCGCCGTCTTGCAGGTAGTTGGTGTTGTCGGCCTGGCGCGAGAAGAAGACTTTCCATTTCAGGGTGGGGGGCAACAGGTTTCCGATGATCTGCAGCGGCTTCGGCGGAGCGCTCAACGCGGTGCCGGCCGGGGTTCCGGTGAGCACCAAATCGCCGGGTGCGAGTTCCTGGAACTGGGTGAGTGACTGCAGCGCCTGCAGCGGACGATAGAGCATGTCGGGATCGACCAGCGCGTTCTGGCGCTCGTCGCCGTTGACGCTCAACCGCAATCGCAGATCGCCGAACCGCTTGAGTTCGTCCGCGCTGAGCAACACCAGTTCCGGGCCGACCGGGGTGAACGTCGGATAGGACTTGGCCTCGTAGAACTGGGTTTGTGGAAGCTGGACGTCGCGCGCCGAGACGTCGTTGGTAACGACCAGCCCGGCGATGAGGTCGCCGAGGTTTGCTTCGGAGATACTGGTGCCGACCGGGATCGTGCTCCCGATGACCAGCCCGATCTCCACCTCGTAGTCGAGGAGTTTGACGTGTGGCGGTTTGACGATGTCGTCGAATGGGCCGTTGATCGACGCCGACGCCTTGCGGAAGAAGGTCAGTGGCACCGACGACGGGTCCATGCCGGCGTCTTTGACGTGCGATTCGAAGTTGGTCATCTGGGCTATCACCCGGCACGGTCTGGTCACCGGTGAGACGAATCGCAAACCGTCCAGCCCCACGGTGTCGGTGTTGTCGGCGGCCGCTTCAATGGCGGCACGGTCGGCCAGCAGCCCCGCGGTGCTGGTGGCGGCAGTGTCGATCTTCGCGGCGCCCCGCGCGGTTTTGAGCCACCAGGCGTCGGCGGTGTGCAGGACGGAAACGGTCATAAGGTAGGCACTTTCAGTATTCCGGCTAGGCGGCCAATATCGAATTCGTTATGTCCGCGCAGGGCGGTAGCGATCGAAAAGACTTCATGGCGGGCAGATTTGAGGTCGGTGCCGAGGAAGTCCCTGCTCGCCGGCGGTCCCCATTGGGCCAATCCGGATGCGGTGAACGGCGCCCATCCCGGTTCGAGCGTGTTGTCGAATAGGTCGCCGTCGGCGAAGTGCTCGAACAAGTACCCGTCGGGATCGCGCCAGTAGTCGAAGATCTGGCTGCCCTGAATGTGTCTGCCGATTCCCCAGGAGCGGAAATAGCCACGCTCGCGCAGGTATTCGCCGCCGGCGGCCAGGGCGTCGAGGTCACTGACCTGATACGCCGAGTGGACGTAGCGGTTGGCCGGACCGAGTGCGAGCGCTAGCGTGTGGTGGTCGGCCGGGGTAGGGCCGCGATCGCAACGGATGAAACTCATCGCCGGTCCTCGGTCGCGCTGGCCGGGAAAGTACAAGAAGTCGCTGACGATCATCCCCAGGTTGTCCAGGTACCAGTTCAGCGTCTCGACGTACTTAGTCGACTGCATTACCAGATGTCCGAGCCGCTGCACACGCGCGGGCGCGCGCCGGGGACGCTGGGTTTCGTTGATGCGCCGCGGTTCGGCTCCGAAATTGAGCGGAAGCGGTTGCTGCCCCGGAAGTTCCGGTAGTTCGGTCATACCGGCGACAACGCGTACCGACATGCGACTGGGGTCGACCAGCTCGACCGAGAGGCGGCCGAGGCCGTCGGGCAGCGGGCGGGCCGGGGCTCCATGGGCATCGGCCAACCTCAGCACGTCCGCCTCGTCGCACGCCCGGAACGCCGCACCGGCGAATCGTCGCCTCGCCCCGCGACGCAGGATAAGGCACGGTCCGCCGGGCAAGGTGCCACGCAACTGCACTTCATGCGGGCCGTTCCGGGCCGTATGAAATCCGAAGGCCCGCGCGAACGCCTCGGCGCGCGTCAGGTCCGGTCGCTCAAACTCCAGCCAGGCGATGTCGACGACCTTGATCACCGGATTGCGCGATCGGCCGGGGTGCTCGCCGGGTAGCGCACCGTGCGGACCGTGCCCGTCCCGCTGGGCGCTCTTAATCATGTTCATCGGCCATCTCCGTCGCTAACTGACGAAATCGTCACATACGGGTCAACGTTCAGTCAAGCTTTCTGACGGAATCCTCATAACTGATGCATACTGCTGAAGATGAGCGCGATGCCCGATGATCAGACGCCCAACCGCTTGGCGCGGCGCAAACAGCGCACCCGAGCGGCACTGGTTGGAGCCGCGCAGCGGCTTATCGCCGAGGGCAAGGTCAACGTGCCGGTACTGGAGATCACTCGAGCCGCCGACGTCGGAATGGGTTCTTTCTACAACCACTTCGACAGCAAGGAGCAGCTGTTCGAAGCGGCCGTCGCCGACGTACTCGACACCTACGGGGCGATGCTGGACCGGCTCACCGAATCGATCGAGGACCCGGCGGAGACATTCGCCACCAGTTTTCGGCTCACCGGCCGGCTCTTCCGTCGTCGCCCGCAGGAGAGCCAAATTCTGCTGGCGAACGGGTTTGCGTTGTTGTCGTCGCACAGCGGCCTGGCGCCACGCGCCCTGCGCGACATCGAGGCCGGTGTCGAGGCCGGTAGGTTCACGGTGGAAGATCCCGAACTTGCCCTCGCCATGGCCGGGGGCGCGCTGCTGGGGCTGGGTAACCTCTTGCGAGATCATCCGGACCGCGACGATGCGCACGCCGCCGACGCGGTCACCGAGAGCGTTCTGCGGTTGTTTGGGCTCGGCGCCGCTGAGGCGCGCGCAATATGTCGACGTCCCTTGCCCGACAACACCTTTGACGAAGCTTAGCGGTTGCGACGGACGCCCGATCAGTTTGTGACTCAAGGCATGTCGATTGGCCTCGCTACTTATGGATGTCCAGACCGGCTAGCGTCGCGACGGCGTCGACCGAGAATGCGACATTCCTTCCAACGGCGCCATCATCACCGGTCGCCCCGGGAGTGGTCCACCGCACGTGTGCGGTCCCAGTGACGTGCAAAGTGGCGCCGGTATCGAAATCAAGGAACAGCAAGGCGGCCTTGTCATCGACCGCCAGGTTGCCATAGCTGTTGAACATGTTGTTCCCGGGGAAATCCGGCCACCACAGCCGGTCGGGTGAGTCGACTCGGACAAAACCGGGTGGGCCTCCGCGGTGTGATGCATCGCTACCGCGTGTGGGATGGCTTGTGCCCAGGAAGAACGTGTCGGACGTTGCGATCATCGCTTGATCGGAGGGCCCCAGAAGCGTTGCGCGTTCGGGGCGTTTCGAAGGAGGGGCAGTAAGACTAGCCACGTCGATCGCGCGGCGGTGAATGTACTTGGGGCAATTGCCGTAGGACTGGTCGACGCGGACGGTCATGCTCCCGTGGTCAGCACCGACAAGTTCGCCGTTTATCCGTAGCCTGCGACGGGTGGCGAAGTCGATGGCGATCAGCCCGACCTGCTGACCGACCGGGATCTCATGCAGGGGATCGCCGTCACGGGGAGAGGCCGACACATGCAAGACACCTTCTTGACCGCGGAGGAAACCCGGTGGCGCGGCCAACGGCGACACCCAGAGGACGCCGTTGTGGTCGCGGCCGGTCAGCGCGGCGAACCGCTGTGACGCGAGAAAGCGTGCGGCGCCTTGAGACAGACCCGACGAGTCAAGCATGCTCTCGAGTCGCCCAGCCTCGGCTTCAACACCCGCTCGGCGCTGCATCGCGAGTTCTCCGTCGTGAAAACCCGTCGCGGCCATATCCGTCGTAACAACGTCACCGACGCAATGCTTCCTCGCGGTACGACGAGACCGCGGCTGTTAACGCCGTCGTTCCCAGACCTCCGGGACGATGCGTGCAAGCGGCCTGCTCCTATCGGCCCCGCAACGCCCCCTGCGCTTGCGGTGTGGAGCGGGTCGCGGGGCGAAACGCCGCCAGCAGCGCTCCGGCGGCGAAGATCGCCGCGGTCGGCCACGGGAAACGCCCGTCGGGAGCGAAGCCCTCGGCGGCGATCAGGGACAGGGCATAGGCCGCCATCGCGGCGCCGGTCAGCATTGCCGGTTCCGCCCAGCGCTGGGTGAGCGGGACACCGAGCAGGGGCAGGGGAGCCGCGAAAAATCTTCGCGCCCAGAACAGCAGCACCAACTCGACCGCGGTCACGGCGCTGAGGACGACCACCCATTCCAGCCGGGCCAACCACCAATCCGCGCTCCCTTCGGGCGGCTGCGGCAACAGCCCGGCCGGATAGCCGACGATCGCCACGATCACGACGGGAATCATGTGCCACAGGTACAGAGCCATGACGTTGTCGTTGGCAATGGACAGCGCGCGCTCGACGCGCATGGCGCGCAGCGCACGGTTGAGCGCGGGAGTGGCCGCCATCGCAATTCCGGTTTGGGCGCACCCGAATGCCAACAACGCCACGGTCGGTGGTGTCGTGTTGTCGATGGTCTGCCCGGGAACTCCGATCATGCTGACCGGATAGATTCTCAGCCAAACCAGCAGCGCCAGCGCCACCCCAGAAATGCCGGCCAATAGCCAGGGCCTGCGGCCGGCCAATGACCCGCCGTGCCAAGCGATCCCGAGTTGATACAGGGTGCCCCACCCCAGCAGATAATTCACCCAGTTGAGGTAGGGCACGTGGCCTGCGAGCCGGGCGACATCCACCACCGCGACGAGCAACGCGAGAACACCCGGCACCAAGAGTCCCCAACGCCGTTGCGCGGCAATCGCAATCGGCGTCAGTGACGCGACCACCAGATACACGGCCAGGAACCACAGGTGCATCGCGACCGCCCAGCCGGCGTACTCGAGGATCGAGCCGGCCACACCGCTGGCAGCCAGGACCACCACAACCACCGACACCACTGCGACGTATACCGCCGTCGGACCAAGGACTCGCGCCAAGCGGCGCTGCACCCAGTTCCGGCGTGAAACTCCCTCGATGTCATGCCGATGCGTCCACGACACTGCGCCCCCGTAGCCGGCAACCAGGAAGAACGCTGGAACAGCCTGGAAGGGCCAGGTGAGCCACTGGGTCCAGGGCATGTCGACGAGCGGGTTCTGCCGGCCGAACTGGCCGTCGTGGTAGGTAACCGATCCGGCCAGCCAGTGTCCCAGCACGATCAGCACCACGCCCGATACGCGGTAGTAATCGACCGCCAGATTGCGCTCCGGGTGGTTTGCGCGGTCCATTAGATCGGGGGAAGCTCGACGCGGCACACAGCGCCACGGTACCGTCCAGCACTCAGCGGGGTCTCGCGCAACCGTAGGACAGGAGACATCCCATGAAACTGGCTCAACTCGGGAAGCTGCAGGTCGGTCGCCTCGGGCTTGGTGCGATGGGGATGTCGGTGGCCTACGCCGGTGCGGGCACTGACGATGCGGAATCGATCCGCACCGTTCATCGCGCCATCGACCTGGGTGTCACGCTGATCGACACCGCCGAGGTTTACGGACCGTACGTCAACGAGGAACTTCTGGGCCGTGCCCTACTGGGCCGACGCGATCAAGTAGTCCTGGCAACCAAATTCGGCCTGATCTCGCACACCGGCCGCGACGGTCTCGACAGCAGCCCCGCCAACATCCGCGTCGCCGTGGACGGTTCGCTGCAACGGTTGGCGACCGATCACATCGATCTGTACTACCAGCACCGCCTCGACCGCCAGACCCCGATCGAAGACACGATCGGTGCGCTGGCCGAGCTGGTCGGCGCCGGGAAAATCCGGCACATCGGTTTGTCCGAAGTCGGCGTGGACACCATTCGTCGCGCCCACGTCGTGCACCCCATCACGGCCGTCCAATCCGAGTACTCACTCTGGACGCGCGATCAAGAGGACGAGATCTTGCCGGTACTACGCAAATTGGGGATCGGGTTTGTCGCCTACTCGCCATTGGGCCGTGGCTTCCTCACCGGCACGGTCCGCTCCACACAGGAGCTGCCCGACACCGACTACCGCAAGACGAACCCACGGTTTTTCGACGACAACTTCCAGCACAACCTTCGGTGCGCGGACGGGGTCCGCGACATCAGCGCGGACGTCGGTGCCACACCGGCTCAAGTCGCCCTGGCCTGGTTGCTGGCGAAAGGTCCTGACATCGTGCCCATTCCGGGAACCAAACGTGTGACCCGCCTGGAAGAAAACGTCGGTGCCGACACGGTACAACTGACGGCCGACCAATTGGCCAGACTCGATAGCCTCACCCCGCCCGTGGGAGGGCATCACGCCGACGCGCAGATGGCCTGGATCGATCGCTAGTGGCCGGTGCTGGTTCGCGCTAGTCGAGGCTGGCCAAAGCCGCTGTGCCATATTTCTTTTCGATCAGCGACCACGGGTCGGCATAGGGACCGCGTCCCTCGAGTCGGCGCTGAACGAAAAAAACGGCGCGCAGCGCCGGTCGTAGCAGTGGCGCAAGCAGCCGCAGCACGATGCGCACGCGGCCCTGCGATTCGGCGATCCACTCGAGCGTCTGGTCCCAGTCGTGCTCTTGGAAGTCCAGCAGCGCCTGCGCCTCGGTGGTGTCGTACCAGCCGGTAAAACTCCAGCCGCGGTCGTCGGCCGGGTCGCCGGGCAGGCCCGCCGACGGGCCCAGCGGCCCCAGACCGGCGGCGCTCATTAGGTCGTCCTGCAGGCCGTGCTGCAGCAGCACATACGTTTCGTTGCCGCCGATGAGCACGACTTTGCCGGAGATCGATGCCTCCCGATCGACGCCGTTGGCGAACGCGAGCGCCACATCACGCGCATCCACCGCGTGTATGCGATTGTCGCTGGGCATCGAACGCATCAGGATGAGGTAGTCGCCGTTGATGCTGGCCTGAGTGTCCGGCGAGATGACCCCCGCGAGGCGGAAGAGCGCATAGGGCAAGCCGCTGCCGCGGATCGCGGCCTCGGCGAGCACTTTGTCCTGGCCGTATTGATCGATGGGACTCACCGGAGTGTCGGGGGTGATCCGCTCGGGCTGACGGTAGGGGTTGCGCGATCCGTATACCGCGGCGCTGGAGGCCATGAGGAACAGTGGCGGGCGGGGGAGTGCCGAGCAGGCCGTCAACAGATTCTCCGTGCCCCCGACATTGACGCGCCGGGCCAGTCCGGGGTTGCGGTAGGAAGGCGGGGACACGATGGCGGCCAGGTGGACGATGGCCCCGGGCTTATGCGCGGTGATGAGCTCGTTCACCGCCTCGGCATCCAACAGATCGGTGTACGCGGCGATCAACGTCCCCGGGTGCCGGGCGCCGGCAAGTTCTTTTTCGGCGGCGACGGTGTTGTCGTTGCGCAGATCCATCGCGATGACGGTTCGTCCCCGTTCCAGCAGGATCTGCGTGCAGCGCTTACCGACTTGTCCGAATGCGCCGGTAACCAACACGGTGTCGACGGTCATGTCCGCGTCACCGATCCATCAGCCGGCCGGCGATCTTGCCGATCGCCGTGCGGACTCGCGCAGAGACGTAGACCGAGAAGAACGGCGTCACGATGTCCTCGCGGAGTCGAGTTAGCTTGGAACTCTTGATAAGCCACTTGCCGTCGACGCTCTCGTAGGTCTCGTGGTAGTGGCCGTAGCCGACCAGGGTGACGCCGGGACCGAATCGCACAACGTCTTGCAGCGCCCATATCCCGCGCGCGGTCGTCGCGGAGGTGAGCTCGATTTCGGGTGTGTGTACCTGGTGGGCGGTGGGCTGCGTCGGGCGGCCCAGGGCGCGGCGGGTGAACGCCACGAAGTCGTCGGCGCCGGCGATCACCTTGCCGCCGGCTTCCGACGTGTCACTGACGAAGTCGTCGGTAAAGATCGCCCGCCAGGCCGCCCAGTCCTTGGTGTCCAGGTAGCGGCAGTAGCGGGCCTTGAGCTGCTTGATTGATTCGATCGCCGGCAGCGTCTGGTCGATCAGGCCTTCCGGTGTCATTGCGGCTCGATTCTTTCCGTAAGCGTCCTCGCGTGACGTTTCACTGGCGAAGTGTAAACCCCTCAACCTTTGAAGTAGACGACCTGATGTGTGGTGGCCAGCAGCCCGCCGTGGGCCGTCCACACTTTCGCGCTCTGGTCGAAATAGCCGCGAGAGAAGCGGTTGGCGTGGGCGGTGGCCAGCACGAAGTCGCCCGCAACGGCCTCGAGTTGAGGCTGATCGGCGTGAAAATAGGTGGTCAACGAGATGGTTCCGGACGGGATGAAGCCGCCACGACGCAGAAACACCCGCGGATAGAAGATGTCACACAGCGCCGCGAGCGCCGGATAGTCAACGGGGCGTCCCGCGCCGTCACGGACCCACAGCGTGGAAGTCGACGACGGGCTCGGATCCCCGCCTTTACCGGGCATCGCGCCTTCGACGTAGCGCATGTCGTAGAGCCTGGTCCATCGAACAAGGCCCGGGTCGACCGCGGGCACGTCCTCGGGGGCCGGCGCGCTGGGCGGGCGGCTTTCCGTGTCGGCCCAACTCTCGCGCCGAACCGCGAAGATCGCGGTCGCCGTCGTCTTGACCACACCGTCCTGGCTGAGCTCGACAATCCAGTGCTGGTTGGTGCGGTTGGTGCGCGCCGCGCGCAGGGTGACGTCGAAGTCGCCGTCGGCGATGGGGGCGGCGTAGTTGACGGTCAGGGCCAGCGGGTCGCCGATGCGCTCGGGGTGTGCTTCGACGGCCCGCAGCATGACGGCGGCGGTGATCCCACCGAACGGGCCGACCATGTTGGCCCACTCGGGGTGGGTGCGGCCGCGGCTGACGCCCGCGCCGAGCGCGTCGAGCTCGAGGGCCTCATCGAGGGGATGGGCGTCGGTCATGTGGGTTCCTTAATCGCCGGAGCGTGAAGCGTGCGGTCGGGCCGCGCATTCGTCGCAGGCCCGGCACGAGTCGACCGCAGATTACTTGCGGGCGGCCTCGCTGCCGAACACGGGGCCTTGGCGTGTGGGCCGCGGCGAGCACCGAGCTTGATGTACGGTCCTGCGAGCGACAACCTCACCGAAAGCGAGGCCCGATGGCGAACAACGACGCCGCAGCCAAGTCACCCGCCGAACTGATCGACGCCAGGATCAAGGACTTGGGGGATTGGCGCGGTGAGATGCTCTCTCGCATCAGGCAACTGATCAAGAAAGCCGATCCCGAGGTGGTCGAAGAGTGGAAGTGGCGGGGCGTTCCAACGTGGTATCACGACGGGATGATCTGCACCGGCGAGACGTACAAGAACGTCGTGAAGATGACCTTCGCCAGGGGCGCGTCCCTGCAGGATCCCGCGGGCATGTTCAACTCCAGCCTGGACGGAAACACCAGGCGCGCGATTGACTTCCACGAGGGCGACGACATCGATGAGAAGGCGCTGACGGCACTCATTCGCGCCGCGGTGAAGTTGAACGGCTCTTAAGGCGTCGACCTGTACACCCGCAAGGCGGTGCTGTACAGTCGCCCAGCACAGGGTCGACGCTCGAACGAGAGGCCATCCGGTGACTTCCGAGTCGGTCGAGGAATTTCGGAGCCGGGCCAGGGCCTGGCTGGCCGCGACCATGCCGCGACTCGATCCGGCCAAGGCGGCGCTGCTGGAGCGCGATGAGCTGCCGTCGTGGCACCGGGCTCGAGAACTGCAAAAGCTGCTGTGGGAAGGCGGATTCGCCGGAATCTGTTTTCCGCGCGAGTACGGCGGGCTGGGGCTGAGCTACGAATACAAGAAGGTGTTCGACGTCGAGTCTCAGGGGTACGAGACTCCGCTGCTACTCAACGTTCCATCGTTCGCCATCTGCTGCGCAACCATTCTCGACATGGGCAGCGAAGAGCAGAAGCGCACGCACATTGCGGCCGCGCTGCGCGGCGACGAGGTGCTGGTGCAGCTGCTGTCCGAGCCCAACGGGGGATCCGACCTGGCGGGCGTCATCACCCGCGCCGAGCGCCGGGACGGACGGTGGATCATCAACGGCGCCAAGACCTGGAGCACATGGGCGTTCGCCGCCGACTACGGTCTGTGCCTGGCCCGGACCAACTGGGACGTCCCCAAACACGATGGGCTGACCATGTTCCTGGTGCCGCTGCACCATCGCGGCGTCACCATCAACCGGATCCAGCAGGTCAACGGCTCCATCGAATTCTGCGAAGAATTCTTCGATGACGTCGATGTGGGCGACGACGCCGTGGTCGGTGAACCGGGCAAGGGGTGGGACGTCGCATCCCGGCAGCTGTACCACGAGCGGCGCACGATGGGCGACGGCTCGGAATACACCAGCGGGCCGGGAATCGCTGAGGCCCACGATGTCTCGGTGGATCTGATGTCACTGCTCGAAAAGACGGACCGGGCTGGAGACCAACGGCTCCGGGAAATGGTCGGCCGGGCGTTGGCGCACCGGGCCGTCCACGGCCAACTCAGTGAGCACGTCTTCCATGCCGTGGCCAGCGGATCCCTGCCGCCGGCAGCGGGATCGATCATCCGCCTGTATATGGCCGAGGTTCACGACGTCGAGACCGATACCGCGCTGGCGGTTGCGGGTTCGGCGGCCGTGGTTGGCGACGAGGGCGGACTGGTCGACATCGGGACGCGCTATCTCGGTCGTCAGACCGCCAGCATCGGCGGCGGCACCACCGAGATGGCTCGCAATGTGATCGGCGAGCGGGTGCTGAACTTCCCGCGCGAACGCGCCGACGACCGGGGCGTGCCGTTCAACCAGGTGCGGCGCGGCAAAGGCTAAGGAGGCGAACGGAATTGAGCGGTCAACTTCGTGACATCCGAGAGTTGATGGGTGATTCCGAGGCCTATCGCGACGAACTGTACCGGCGTTGGACGGGCCTGCTGAGCTACCGCTACATCGGCCGCAAGCACTCGTCGATGGATCTGGGAGAGACCGACGATACCGTCACGATCCGCCGCGACATGCGCAACGAAGCGGGCGGAATCATGGTGGCGCCGTTGGCCATTTCCTCCCCGGAGGGCTGTCAGACCGACATGGTCGCCGTGCCCAATCCGGTTATCGCGTCGGTGCAGATCGTCGATCCAGGCTACGACGTCAACAGGATCGAGATCGTCGGGTCGGGCATCGTGCACCAGGGCCGCACCATGGGCTACGGGCGCTGCACCATCGTCGACGCCGACAACCCGAGCCGGGTCATCGCCTTCAACGAGGGTCAGGGCGCGATCATCGGCATCCCGCCGGAAGGCCTTGATCGCATGGATGTTTCGGGCACCGAGCTGGTGATCGAGGACTCTCCCGACCTGCCCCCGTTGTGGCAGGCCTTCGGTGCCAGCCGCCGGGGCGACGGCCACTGGATACTGCCCGAGTTGAGCACCGAACTCGCGTCCCCGGATGCCGCGCTGCACATCGGACCCCAGCACGTCGTCCTCGAGACCGCGGCGATCGACCTCGCCGCCGAGGTCGCCGGGACCAAAAAGCTGCAGGTCGTCAGCTGGCACGTCATGTTCATGTCGCGGGGCAAAGTGGGGCCCTTCCGTGTCGAGGGCTCCGCGCACCCGGGCGGACCCGGACGCGTCGGCGTGCGCATGCTGCTGCACGATGAGGGCAACGCCGACAAGGCGGTCACCTCCGCCGCGGCGGTCCTCGACATCGTCAACTGATCCGGCCGCGCCGGGCGGTCATTTGTTCAGCGGCCTAGTGACGTACGGGACTAGTCAGTCGTCGCCGGGCCCGTACAGGCTCAAGGTGTGCGGGGAAGGAGTATCGATGATCGAGGTGCTGCCACACATGCCGGACGGCGTTACCGGAATCCGGGTGTCGGGCCGGCTGCGAGGTGACGAACTGCGCGAGATCAGGCCCGTGCTAGAGGAGACGCTGAAGAACGGTGAGGTCAGGATCGTGGAGGTCATCGCGCCCGATTACGAGGGCTTCGGGCCCGGCGGCTTCGTTGAGGATCTCAAGCTGGGCTTGGGCACCGTCTTGGCGCATCATTCGGCTTTCAAGCGAATCGCGGTCGTGTCGGACAAGGAATGGGTCGCCCACACCATCCACGCGAGCGCGTGGATGGTCCCGGGCGAGATCGCGGTCTTCGGACTCGGCGAGCTGGACCGCGCCAAGGCCTGGGCGGCGGCCGGCTGAGGACTAGGACCTCAACGCAGCGTCATTGCGGCTCGGGCAAGGCGATGAAAGCCCTTGGCGGCATAGTAATTTGGCGAATTTGTCATGGTTGCTCACGTGGAGCTCGGTGAGCGACGCCGTCGCGCACTCGGCTCGGATGCTCGCGATCGTCGGCTGGCCGTAGAGTTGACCGACGACAACGCGGAAGGCGACGCAAAGGAGCGTGGTGGTCATGCAGGTCAGTATGTTCGGGCAACTCAGCGGATCGGGCAGTGAATCGCCGATCGACGCGACGATCGCCAACCTTGCGATGCTTCGCGATGAAGGCTTCAAACGGGTCTGGATGAGCCAACTGCCTTACGAGCCAGACCTTCTCATGATCCTGGCCATCGCGTTGCACGAGGTCGACACGATCGAGGTGGCCAGCGGTGTGGTGCCCATCCAAAACCAGCATCCGATGCAGATGGCTCAGCGTGCCCTCACACTGAGCCTCGCCTCGGGCGGCCGGTTCACGCTCGGGCTCGGTATGACCCACCAGGCGGTCACCGAAGGGATGTGGGGCATCCCATGGGACAAGCCGGTGCGAAGGCTGAACGAATATCTCGACGGGTTGCTGCCCCTGTTGGCAGGTGAACGCGCCGACGCGGTAGGGCAGACGGTGACCACCCGGGGCGCACTGATGGTCTCGGGGGCGCCGCGGCCCGACGTCTACATCGCCGCGCTGGGTCCCCAGATGCTCAAGCTCGCCGGGCGGCGCACCTCGGGCACCTGCACATGGATGACCGGACCCAAAACGCTGGCCGATCACGTCGCGCCGACGCTGCGGCAGGCAGCCGCCGACGCCGGACGCGAGGACGGGGTGCGCGTCGCCGCGTCGTTGCCCGTCAGCGTCACCGATGACGTCGACGGCGCCCGCAAGCAGGCGGCAGAACAGTTCGCCATTTACGGCCAACTGCCGTCGTACCGCGCGATGCTCGACCGCGAGGGCTACGCGGGGCCGCAGGACGCCGCCATCATCGGCGACGAGGACACTGTCCGCGGTCGGCTCGACGAACTGCGAGCCGCAGGCGTCGACGAGTACGTCGCCGCCGCATTCGATCCATCACCGGAGGGCCGGGCACGCACGCGGGCGCTGCTGCGGACATACGACTCCTGACCCCGGTGTGGCCCAGCCCGGCACCCTTTGGGCTATGGCCATACATAGCCACCGGTACGTATGGTGCATAGACGAACCCACCCGAGGAGGAGAAGCGCAGTGGCAGAACGGTTGGCGGGGAAGGTCGCCCTCATCAGTGGTGGTGCCCGCGGGATGGGCGCATCGCACGTGCAGTCGCTGGTCGCCGAGGGAGCCAAGGTGGTCTTCGGTGACATCCTCGACGATGAGGGCAAGGCGGTGGCGGCGGAGGTCGGTGACGCGGTCCGGTACCTGCACCTCGACGTGACCAAGCCCGAGGATTGGGATGCGGCAGTGGCGACCACGCTGGGTGAGTTCGGCCGCATCGACGTGCTGGTCAACAATGCCGGCATCATCAACATCGGCACTTTGGAGGATTACGCGCTCTCGGAGTGGCAGCGAATCCTCGACATCAATTTGACCGGCGTGTTTCTCGGTATCCGCGCCGTGGTCAAACCCATGAAGGAAGCGGGCCGGGGATCGATCATCAACATTTCCTCGATCGAAGGCATGGCCGGCACCATTGCCTGCCATGGTTACACCGCGACCAAATTCGCCGTGCGGGGGCTGACCAAGTCGGCCGCGCTCGAACTGGGCCCGAGCGGAATTCGGGTCAACTCAATCCATCCCGGGCTCATCAAGACCCCGATGACCGACTGGGTTCCCGACGACCTCTTCCAGACGGCGCTGGGCCGCGCGGCCCAACCGGTCGAGGTCTCCAACCTCGTGGTGTATCTGGCCAGCGACGAGTCCAGCTACTCCACCGGCTCGGAGTTCGTCGTCGACGGCGGCACCACCGCCGGCCTCGGGCACAAGGACTTCTCCAACGTCGAGACCGACGCGCAGCCGGACTGGGTTACGTAGCGGCGGTTACCGATTCGGGTTGCTTGGCCGGCTGGGGCCACGGCGACGGAATCGGGCGCTGACGGACCCGTTGCGGCCACCAGAACCACTTGCCCAGCAGCGCGGCAATCGCGGGGGTCATCAGCGACCGCACGATCAGGGTGTCGAACAGCAGACCCAGTCCGATCGTGGTGCCGACCTGGCCGATGACCGTCAGCTCGCTCACCGCCATCGTCATCATCGTGAAGGCGAACACCAGGCCCGCGGACGTCACCACCGAACCGGTGCCGCCCATTGACCGGATGATGCCGGTGTTCAGGCCGGCGTGGATCTCCTCCTTGAACCGCGCCACCAGCAGCAGGTTGTAGTCGGCGCCGACCGCCAGCAGGATGATGACCGACATCGCAAGCACCATCCAGTGCAGCTCGATGCCGATCAGGTGCTGCCAGATCAGCACCGAAAGCCCGAAGGATGCACCCAGCGAAAGCAAGACGGTCCCCACGATCACCGCCGATGCCACCACACCTCGCGTGATGATCAGCATGATGATGAAAATCAGGCACAGTGAGGCGATCCCCGCAATCAACAGGTCATAGGTATTGCCGTCGCTGAGGTCTTTGTAGATGGACGCGGTACCCGCGAGATAGATCTTCGAGCCCTCCAGCGGCGTGCCCTTCAATGCTTCGTAGGCCGCCTTCTTGATCAGGGGAATGTGCGAAATGCCTTCCTGCGACATCGGATCGCCGTCATGGCTGATGATGAAGCGCACGGCATGCCCGTCCGGGGAGATGAAGTTCTTCATGCCCTTCTTGAACTCGGCATTGTTGAACGTCTCCGGCGGCAGGTAAAACGAGTCGTCGTTCTTTGAAGCGTCGAACGCCTTGCCCATGGCGTTGGAGTTCTTCTGGGCCTCGTTCTGCTGATCCTGCAGACCCTTCTGGGTCGAATACATGGTCAGCATCGTGGTTTTCATCGCCTTCATGTTTTCGATCATGGAAGGCATCAGCGCCACCATCTGGGGCATCAGCGTGTCGAGGTGATCCATGATCGGCAAGAGGCTCTCGATGTCATCGGTCATCGTGTCGATACCGTCCAGGCCGTCGAAGACCGAGCGAAGCGACCAGCACACCGGAATGTCGTAGCAGTGCTTTTCCCAGTACAGGTAGCTGCGGATCGGGCGGAAGAAGTCCTCGAAATCCGCCATGTGGTCGCGCAATTCGTTGATGTCGATGGTCATGTCGTGCATCTTCTTGACCATCTGATGCATGTCATTGGTCATTTGCGCCGTAATGCTCTGCATCTTTTGCATGCTGTCGATGGTCGTCTGCATCATGTCGGCCTGGTGCAGCATGTCGGCCATCTGATCTTCCTGGTACTTCTGGTTCATCTGCTGGGTCACGCCCTGCATGCTGATCTGGAACGGGATCGAGGTGTGCTCGATCGGCGTGCCCTGCGGGCGGGTAATGGCTTGCACGCGGCCAATTCCCGGCACCCGGAAGACGGTCTTGGCGATTTTGTCGATCACCAAGAAGTCCGCCGAGTTCCGCAGGTCGTGATCGCTTTCGATCATCAACACTTCCGGATTCATTCGCGCCTGCGAGAAGTGCCGGTCGGCGGCCGCGTAACCCTCGTTCGCGGGCAGGTCGGCGGGCAGGTAGTTGCGGTCGTTGTAGTTGGTCCGGTAGCCCGGCAGGGTCAGCAAGCCCACCAGCGCGACCCCGATCGTCAACACCAGGATCGGGCCGGGCCAGCGGACGACCAGGGCGCCGATCTTGCGCCACCCGCGAATCCGTTGAGTGCGTTTGGGTTCGAGGGTCTTGCCGAAACGCGTGGCCACCGCGATGACGGCCGCACCGAGCGTCAACGCCGCTGCGACCACGACCACCATGCCGATGGCCAGCGGAATACCCAGCGTCTGGAAATACGGCAGGTTGGTGAAGTGCAGGCAGAAGGTCGCGCCGGCGATGGTCATGCCGGACCCAAGCACCACGTGTGCGGTGCCCTTGTACATGGTGTAATACGCCTCTTCGCGGGTCTCGCCGAGAGCGCGGGCTTCCTGATACCGGCCGATCAAGAAGATCGCGTAGTCGGTGGCGGCCGCGATTCCCAATGTGACCAACAGGTTCGTGGCGAAGGTCGAAAGCCCGATGAGCTTGAAGTAGCCGAGGAAAGCCACCATGCCGCGTGCGGCCGATAGTTCGAGCACCACCATCACCAGCGTCAGCAGCACGGTGATGACCGAGCGATACACCAACAGCAGCATGCCGATGATCACGGTGAAGGTGGCCAAAGTGATGAGCTGCAGGCTGCGGTCGCCGGCCTCGTTCTGGTCCGCCGACAACGCCGCGGGGCCGGTGACGTAGGCCTTGACCCCCTTGGGGGGCTGCACGCTCTTCACAATGTTCTGGACGGATTCCACCGACTCGTTGGCCAGCGCCTCGCCCTGGTTACCGGCGAGGTAGACCTGGACGTAGGCGGCCTTGCCGTCGTTGCTCTGCGCGCCGGCCCCGGTCAATGGATCGCTCCACATATCCTGAACGTGCTCAACGTGTTTGGTGTCGGCGTCGAGCTTCTTGACCATCTGGTCGTAGTAGGCATGCGCATCGGCGCCGAGGGGATTCTGACCCTCAAGGACGATCATCACCGAGCTGTTCGACTTGTACTCGTTGAAAATCGCACCCATGCGCTTGGTCGCGACCACCGATTGCGCGTCGTCGGGTGCCATCGACACCGAACGCATCTTGCCGACCTCGTCCAGCTGGGGGACGACGACGTTGAGCACCGCGATGATCGCAATCCAGGCCAAGATGATCGGCACGGCCAACGTGCGGATGATGCGGGGGATCTTGTCGTGCACAGGCACTTTGACGACGGGGATGGCGTCGGTGCGGGTGTCGTCGATTGTTGTGCTCATGCGGATTTCACCAAGCAGAAGGTCAGGGCGTGCACGCCTTGGGTCATGTTCTCGGCCTTGACTTCGTCATCGATGGTGATGCGACAGCCCAGCGAAGTCCCGTCGCTCTGCGCCGAAAGATTCGGGAAGACCGACGGGGCGGTGGTGCTGAGGACCAGCGTCCACGGCAGCGGCGCTCCGTCGATCCGTCTCGGGTCGGCGGACAAGTCCAGGTAGTTCACGTTGGCCTGGCTGGCCGAGCCGAAGACCTCGTACTTGACGACTTTGGGCTTGAACGGCTTTGAATCGTCGAGCCGCGGGCTGCTCATGATGCCGGTGTCGTGGGCGCCGAAAAAAGATTTGACCCTGACGACCGCAAAGCCGCCGACCGCCACGACCGCCACGATCAGCAGCGGCAACCAGGCGTTGCGCACAAGTCTCGAAATCTGCACCTAGGTGGTCCCTTCCCCATCACGCGGTCGTGACGCGGATCAGCGTTTGCGCGACCGGAAGTCGTGGACGGATGAGTGTCCACAAGTCGCATTGCTCAGTCGATTGCTACGGTTCGCGCGCGCTGGGTCGTCAAACGCGGTGAATGCTGCCCACCCGCACCGGCCGACGTCCCCGGCATCGACACCCGGGTCGCCTTGTTGCTGAAGCCTCCCCGGGTACCGCCACCAGCGCATAGTACATGATGTGCATATCTTGCAGTGTATGCAACATTTGCTACTGGTGTTTCAGGTCACTTTGTGAAGATGCTGTTCACCAGCGCGGCGGCCCGCTCAACATAGGGCATCGGCGTGTCGGCGGTTTCATTTGCCTCGCCGCTGGCCCACTTCTCGATGCCGGACCGCACCGCCGTCAGCGCCAGCGCAGAGATCAGTGCCGCCATTTCGTCGTCCGGCTTCATCGCCTGGCGGCGCACGATGATGTCGGTCAATTGCTTTTGAAACCGCTCCAAGTCGGCGAGGAATGCCGCCAACACGGCGGGGGAGGTCTTCGCCAGTTCCAACATGTGGGCGGCGTGCTCGCGTTGCGGGGGTACGTCGCGGAGGTGGTGGGCGGCCAGGGTGATCAGCTCGGCCAGCACTACCGAGTAGGGTGCGGGCCCGGCGGCGACGAAATCGGCTACCAGCTCAGGGGGTATGTCCGACGGGCCGTAGGCGAGGGCGGACTCTTTGTTGGGGAAGTAGTTGAAGAACGTTCGCGTGGCGATTCCGGCTTCGGCGCAGATCTCGTCGACCGTGACCTTGTCGAATCCGCGTTCCAGCGTGAGGCGCACCGCGGCGTCGCGGATGTCGGCGCTCGTCTGGCGGCGACGGCGCTCCCGTAGCCCTACTGGATTGGCCATACCCATATAGTTGCACGTTGTGCACACTTTGCAGTCAAAAGGTGCCGCTTTGGAGGGCGACGGCGGTGCGCGTTGTGTTCTTCAGCAAATGCGGCCGATAGAACTCGGGTGGACATCGCGATGTGCATGTTGCGACGATGCCATGTGTAAGACCCCAGTGTGCAACGTGATTCGATTACCGGGGGCGAAAGTGCGCTGATCGGTTGCGGTCATCCGCTGGCCGCAAGCGCGCACCGCAAATAGTCGCATTGACTTTCGAAGAACCGGCTCGAGATCGGCGCCTTATCGGCGATCTGATCGAACGCATGGAACGCGCCCGGAACGATTTCCTCGTGCACCGGCACGCCCGCCTCATGCAGGCGTCGTGCGTACTCCAGGCTCTCCTGGTAGAAGAGGTCGAGCGTTCCGACCCCAATCCAGGCGGGCGGCAGGCCCGACAGATCTTTTCGGCGAGCCGGTGCGGCCTCTTCGGGATCGGCCCCGTTGAGGTACCACTGCCAGGCGAGTTGATTGTCGGATTCGGTCCACATGATGCGCCTGGGGCCGTCGCGCTGCGCGCCGGTGCGATCGTCGAGCATCGGATAGACCAGCATTTGGAAGGTTATTCCGACGTCGTTGCGGTCGTGCGCTCGCTGCGCGACCGCGGCCGCGAAATGCCCACCGGCACTGGCCCCGCCAATGGCGACTCGATCCGGGTCAACCCACGGCTGGCGGGCCAGCCACAGCAGAGCCGCGTAACAATCTTCGACCGGTATCGGGTAGGGATGTTCGGGAGCCAACCGGTGTTCTACCGCGGCAATCGCGAATCCGGTGCGGCCGGACAACTTCCGCAGGTACTTGTCGTCCTGGGCCGCG
>NZ_LZMB01000406.1 GCF_001673555.1 Mycobacterium sp. 1165178.9
TGCGCTGAGCTGCGAAAGTGTAAGGGCGCGTTGATATTTAGCCACGTGACGGTCACGTTTTGGCCAAGGGTGTTCAGTCCGGCGGCGCGCAGTGAATTGGGATCGAGTCGTGACCCACCCGTGGCATGGATGCGCGATTTCGGACTTGTCACTCACGGCGGCGACGGACCCGGTCAGCAAAGACGATCGGTGAACTGCGGACCAATATGGCGAAACCCTGGCGCTCACCGATTGCGGGTCGAATACTGAGTGGATGAGTAGGCCCGTAACTCCCGTGCTGACGGTTCAATCGAACTGGTCACGGCGCAGTTTTGCCGCCGGTCACGATGTCGTCGTGGGAAGTGACCTGCGCGCCGACATGCGCGTGGCCCATCCGCAGATCGCCCGCGCGCACCTGCTGTTGCGCTTCGATCGCGGCAAATGGATGGCGATCGACAACGGCTCCCCGACGGGGATGTTCGTCAACGGCGGCCGGGTGGGCGCCGTCGACATCCGTGACGGCCAGAGCATCAACGTGGGGAGTCCCGACGGGCCGCGGTTGAGCTTCGTGATCGAAAGCCACGACAGGGCGGTGGGGCAGCTGCCGCCGACGGTCGAGGGGATGCAGGCCCTCAGGCGCCCCGGCGCCCCGAAACCGGTGCGCTCCGAGTACGCGCAGCCGCCCGGCGGCTCGTCGCCGCGCATCGCGCGATCGCAACCCGCCCCGCCCCGCTACGCCCGGGGCGGCCCGCCGCAGCCGGCACCGCAGCAGGCCAGCGGCCCGCGCCGCGCCGTCGGCTATCCGAGCCAGTCGTTGCCGCCCCGCGGGCCCCAACCGGCGCCGCCAGCCGAGAGGCCCGCTCAGCCGGCGCCGAAAGGCCAACTGACCGAGATCGGAGCGGAAGCACTCGAAGCCGCGCAGTTCGATAGCACCAACCTGCGGCGTGCGGTGCAGCGGTCGCGATCGACGCTCGCTGCGCCCCCTACGGGTGCTTTGGTGATCGGTCGTGCCGA
>NZ_LZMB01000407.1 GCF_001673555.1 Mycobacterium sp. 1165178.9
GGGCGAGACAGCAGGGATCAAGATCGCCGAACACCGTTCTTCTCGAGTTCACCTATACGAGTAGACGCGGCCAGCCTGCTGTGGCACTGGTTAGCTACTGACAACTTCCTGTGGAGCGATCCTGGGGGCTCACAAGGGATTATGGGCAGCTGTGAGCCGTCCCAACCGCACTCATGCCGTTGCTGGCGCCTCGGCATTTACCAATAAGAGTCGTGCAAAAACTCGTCCGCTAACCGTGAATTCCGATTGCGCCCGGTCTTAACCCGCGGCGGGCGGACGAGCTATGACTCGGGGCCGGACCAAATTAGGGCGCGAACCATTCGTCGTGTGCGCCCAGACCGGCTGCGAGCGGCATGCCCGGCATTCCGATTGGACCGGCGTCCTCCATCACCGTGGCCGTCGTGCCCAACATGCCGTGATAGGCCCCGCCCCGATGACGGCGGGTCAGTCCGACTTCTTCTCGGCGACCGCCGCGCTGAGGCCCTCGGCCAGATCTTCCTGGGTCAATTCCTTGAACCGCAGCAGTTGACGTTCGCTGAATTCGGTCACGTCGCTGGCCAGCACCGCGTCCAGGTCCTCGTCGTCCAGACGGAAACTGCGGTGGTCGCGGGCCTTCTCCACCACGTTGCGCACGAAACCGGCATTGCCGAGCGTGTCGATGCCCCGGATGAGATCGCCATCCTCCGAATAGCTTTCGTCGAGATAAAACTTCGTGTACGACGGCAACAACGCCTGCGCCGATTCATCGGTGATGACGTCTTCGTTCTCCTGGCCCATCAACCGGGTCAGCGCGACCAGCTCGTCCGGGGTGTAGCTGAAGAACTCGATGACGGTCGAAAAGCGCCGTCGCAGACCCTGATTCACTTCGAGCATCTTGTCCATGGCCTTGGCGTAGCCGGCGCCGAACACAACCAGCTCGTCGCGATGATTCTCCATGTACAGCAGCAACGTATTGATGATCGCGTTGCCGTACGGGTCGCCCTGCTGGTAGCCCTTCTCGTGCAGCGTGTGCATCTCATCGAAGAAGACGGCGCCACCCAACGCGCCCTCCAGGAGCTCCTCGGTGTTCTTCTCCGCATCGGCCATGTAGCGACCCAATAGCTTGGTGCGGCTGGTCTCGACCACCACGGGCTTGCGCAGCACGGTCAATCCGCATAGTTGCTTGCTGAAAGCCCTTGCCACCGAGGTCTTTCCGGTGCCGGGCGGACCGAGCAACAGCGTGTGGCGCGACGTGACCGGCACCGGAAGGCCCATCTTGGCACGCGCCAGATTCACCTTGGTCGTCGACTTGATGAGTTTGATCTCGCGCTTGGCGCGTTCCATCCCGAGCATGGCGTTGAGCTCGGCGTCGCCCTCGGCGAGGTACTTCGCCGCCTCCTCGGCGTGGCGAGCGGCCTCGGCCTCTGCCCGGGTCGGTGCGCTGTCCGGATCCCACGGGTCGGTCCGGGCCTCGATCGTTTCGGGGTCGGTCAGGACCAGGCGGAAATTGGGGTTGTCCAGCGCTTCGCGGGCCGGCGTGAACTTCGGGTCCCGCGAGTAGACCCGCCGCAGCAGCTCGACGGCCTCGTCCTCGCGGCCCAGGTGCCGCAGGCACATGCCCTGGGTGTACAGCGCGATGTTGGCCGCGCCAGGCACCCGATCGCCTTCGATGGCCTCTTGCCCCCGCCGCAAGGCCTCCTCGAACACACCCAGCGAAGCCAGCGCCGTGGTGGCCATCGCCGCGCCAGCGGCCTTCAGTTCGGGCTGCCGCCAGGACTTCCCTTCCGCGAACTGGGTCAGCACGTCCGGCCACCGGGCCGTGCGGAAGTACAGCACACCGCGCACGTAGCTGACCAGCTCCTCGTCGACGGGTTGACGGGGCTCGACGCCGTCGATCAGTTTCGCGGCTTCCTCGTAGCGTTTCGCCTCGGCGAGAACCGCGGCGTACGCACACGCCAACGTCTCCACGGTGGTGACCGCCAGCCGCAGAAACAGCCCGTCGGAAACCTCGGGCCGGAACTGTAACTCGGTGACTCCAAGCCGGCGGGTCTCCCAACCGAAGGTCCGGATCGCGGACCACGCACCGGAAAGCACATCGATGCTCTGTTCCCCCGCCAGGATCCTCGCCAGCCAGGCGTCACACATCGCCGGATCCAGGTTGGTGGCCGTCGTGAACATCTGCGAAGCCACCTGCGGATTGTGGCTGGGCTGTAGTCCATTGACCGAGACGCCGGAGGCCAACAGGCCAGCGACCATCGCATTACGGGCGCCTTCAGCGGTTGATTGCGGCCTCGTCATTGCGCTACAGGTACGCCCGCCGAGCTCCCTCGCAGCTGGTCGACGGATAGCGTGAGGTCGTCATCGTCGGCGCGCAGCGGACGGCTCGGCACGACCAGTAGGGGGCGCGCTGTGGGGGCGGCCAGGCTGGCTCGCACCGCCGCGAGCTGGCGGCCGGTGAGTCGGTTGAGGCCCGACGAGACATTCCGGCGCAACCGCTTCTCGGTGTGGTATCGCACCCACGCCGATACCTGCGGCCGGCCGGCGCGCGAGGTGAGCCGGATGGTCAGCACCGTGGCGACGGTTTCGTCCTCCCAAAGCTCGTCCAGCTTGTCGGTAGTGATGTCGGACGGCGACAACCACAGGCTGGTGACGAACCCGTTGAAGTGCTTGAGACGGCGCCAGCCGGGGCGGCTC
>NZ_LZMB01000408.1 GCF_001673555.1 Mycobacterium sp. 1165178.9
GCCGTGCTCGCCCGCGCGCGGCCCGATGTCCACGATCCAGTCGGCGTGCGCGATCGTGTCCTCGTCGTGCTCGACGACGATCAGTGTGTTGCCCAAACCCCTTAGCCGCGTGAGGGTTTCGATGAGTCGACGGTTATCACGCTGATGCAGCCCGATGGACGGCTCGTCGAGCACGACGAGGACACGATCGCGCACGCCGACTGGATCGTCGACATCGGGCCGCGCGCCGGCGAGCACGGCGGCGAGATCGTGCACAGCGGCACCTACAGCGAGCTGTTGGCGAACGAGGATTCGATCACCGGCGCCTACCTGTCAGGCAAGGAACGCATCGAGATGCCGGAGAAGCGGCGTCCGGTCGACCGCAAGCGTCAGCTGACCGTCGTCGGCGCCCGCGAGCACAATCTGCGGGGCATCGACGTCTCTTTCCCGCTCGGCGTGCTCACCTCGGTGACCGGGGTGTCCGGATCCGGCAAGTCGACGCTGGTCAACGACATCCTGGCCGCGGTGCTGGCCAACCGGCTCAACGGCGCCCGCCAAGTCCCCGGCCGCCACACCCGGGTCACCGGGCTGGATCACCTGGACAAGCTGGTGCGGGTGGATCAGTCACCGATCGGTCGCACGCCGCGATCGAACCCGGCCACCTACACCGGGGTGTTCGACAAGATTCGCACCCTGTTCGCCGCCACCACCGAAGCCAAAGTCCGTGGCTATCAACCGGGCCGCTTCTCGTTCAACGTCAAGGGCGGCCGCTGCGAAGCGTGCACCGGCGACGGCACCATCAAAATCGAGATGAACTTCCTGCCCGACGTGTACGTGCCGTGCGAGGTCTGTCATGGCGCTCGGTACAACCGGGAAACCCTGGAGGTGCACTACAAGGGCAAGACCATCTCCGAAGTGCTGGACATGTCCATCGAGGAAGCGGCGGAGTTCTTCGAGCCGATCACCGGCATCCACCGCTATCTGCGCACCCTGGTGGACGTCGGGCTGGGATATGTGCGCCTCGGCCAGCCCGCGCCCACGCTGTCCGGCGGCGAGGCGCAGCGCGTCAAACTGGCCGCGGAACTTCAGAAGCGCTCGACCGGGCGCACCGTGTACATCCTCGACGAGCCCACCACCGGCCTGCATTTCGACGACATCCGCAAGCTGCTGAAGGTCATCAACGGCCTGGTCGACAAAGGCAATACGGTCATCGTGATCGAACACAACCTGGACGTGATCAAGACCTCGGACTGGATCGTGGACATGGGGCCAGAAGGCGGCGCCGAGGGCGGAACCGTTGTCGCAGAAGGTACTCCGGAGGACGTCGCGGCGGTACCGGAGAGCTACACCGGGAAGTTCCTCGCCGAGGTGATCGGCCGTAACCCGACGCCATCCAGTGCGCCGCCACGATCGAGCCGGCGTCGCAAAGTCACCGCCTGAGTACGGATCAACTCTCCTCGGGGCGCATCGACTCCCGAATCTGGGCCAGCCGCTCGGCCGCCGCGCGTTGGCGTTCCTCGTACTGTTCGTCGACCGATCGGCCCTCGGGTGATTCCGCGCCGAGTTCGGTGGCGCCTTGCGCGGTCGCGTAGCGGGCCTCGATCTGGTCGCGCACCGACTCGAAGGTCGGCACACCGGCGTCGTCGTATTCCGGGCCGGGCCCGGAGGAGCTGGAAGCGGATTCTTCGTCGGGCATGCCGTCACGCTAGCGCGCCTGGCGCTCCAAATACCGAACCATCTGTTGCCAGTACACCAGCGTCAGTGCCATCTGTACCCCGACGGCGATCAGCGCCGGCCGCAGCCGATGCCGTCGCGCGGCGAAGAGTGCGCCCAACGCGGCCGCCGACGCCGCCGCACTGACTACCATCGTCGCGTCGCGGGGCCGACGGCTGATCCACAGCTCTTCGCCCAGCATCGCGCGCGTCGACCATGCGTGCTGATGCGCGGGCTTGCCGAAAACCACCGGATTGATGGTCAGCCACAGCGCAATCCACATCGCATGCGCCCATCGACGCGTCCAGACCGGGACCAGAATCAGCGGTGTGCTCACCCATCGGGTCCAAGCGCTCCACGGATGACAGTGCCGAGCGAAGATCGCACGCCGAACGCGCGCGACGGACAACGCGGGCACTATCGCTTGGCGGGGTTGGAGTGCTCGGCCGGGACGACCACCGGTGTGCCGGCGGAGGGCGCGGACGCGGCGGGCAACGGCGTCCGCGGGATCCCTGGAGTGCCCAGCTCCCCGGCGAGCCAGGGCAGCGAAGTCGCGAACACGCGGTCCGCGAACGGCCAGTCGTGCTTGCCGGGCTGCGGCACCACCGCGCAGTCGATTCCGTTGAAGCGGCCGAGCGCACAGAGCGAATAGGCCGCCGCGGTCTGATTGCCCGGATTGGCGGCCGCGGCGCGGCCGGCGACGCGGATGGCGCCGCTGTCGGTCAGCTGGAGGTCGCGCCGTGGGGCGGGCGGTCCGTCGGACGAAATCGCGAACCAGCCGGCCACATCGCGGTAGGGCCCATGCCGGTTGATCACCGTGGTCGGATCGAAAGCCGCCCAGGCGTCGGTGTTTCCGCCGAACAGCCTGGCGATGGTTTGGGCCTTATTGCCGGCGTTGGGGAAGAAATCGCCGGCGACGTCGACGAACGCGCTGAACAAATCGGGGTGCATGACGGTCAGATCCACGGCGCACGTCCCGCCCATCGACCAGCCGGCGACGCCCCAGTTGGTTCGGCTCGGGCTGACACCAAAAGTCGAGATCATAAACGGCACAACATCTTTGGTCAGATGGTCGGCGGCGTTGCCGCGAACACCGTTGACGCATTCGGTGTCGTTGTTGAACGCGCCGCCGGAATCCACGAACACCAGCACCGGCGCCTTGCCGTTGTGCGCGGCGGCGAAGTCGTCGATCGTCTTGACCGCGTTGCCCGCACGCGTCCAGTCCGCCGGCGTGTTGAACTGCCCGCCGATCATCATCACGGTCGGCAGCGGCGGAGGCGGGGTGGTCGCGAACCACTCGGGCGGCAGGTAGACCAGCTCGCCCCGGTGTTTGAAGTGCGATCCGTCCGAGGGGATCGCCACCGGCACCACGGTGCCGTGCGGCGGCCGGATTCGGCTGGCGGCCATGGCGGTAACCGTGGCCTGATCGGTCTGATCGGGCAGCGGGCCCGATGTCAGCTGGCTCCAGGCCGATTGCACGGTGGGGAAGTAGCCCACCCAGAGGTTGAGCATCAGCGACGTGCTGAGCAGGCACAGGGGCACGGCCAGCACCGCGGCGCCACGCCGCCACCGGCGCGCCGTGCGCCATCCCAGGACCATCACCGCCGCGGCCATGCCCGTCAGCGTGATCCATATCCACAGCGCCGCGGGGGCGGGGTCATCGGAAAGCCCGCGGTCGGCGATGTACCAGTGCGTCAGGTAGGCGGCGACCCCGCCGACCAGCGCGGCCGTCGGCATCCACACCGTGCGCCAGCGGCGCGACCGCCAGCCAACCGCCGACGTCAGCACCACCGCGGCGAGCACCTGGATCGTTGTCGGCACCCAGCCATGCATCAGCGAGGTGTGGCTACTTGCCAGGAACTGCGCGGCCGCGCTGTCCATCGGAGTTGTCACGTGACTCATTGTGATCTATCGGTAACCTGCCCGGAACATATTTGCCGAATGTTCGTTTTGGGCTTTCTGGGTGGTTCAAAGCCTCCGCTAATGCGGCTTGGCCAGCGGAAATGGCAACGTCTCGCGGATGCTGCGGCCCGTTATGAGCATGACGAGCCGATCGATGCCCATCCCCAACCCGCCGGTGGGAGGCATCGCGTATTCCATCGCCTGCAGGAAGTCTTCGTCGAGCTCCATCGCCTCGGGATCGCCGCCGGCAGCTAACAGCGACTGCTCCTGCAGGCGGCGCCGCTGCTCGACGGGATCGGTGAGCTCGCTGTAGGCGGTGGCCAACTCCACACCCCACGCCACCAGGTCCCAACGCTCGGCGACGCCCGGTTCGGTGCGGTGCGGCCGCGTCAGCGGGGACACCGATGTGGGGAAGTCGATGTAGAACGTGGGCTCCTCGGTCCGGTGCTCGACCAGGTGCTCGTACAGTTCCAGCACCAACGCGCCGGCATCCCACTGCGCCCGATAGGGGACGTGCACGGCGTCGGAGAGCTTGCGCAGGACGGACAGCGACGTCGCGGGGTCGATGCGCTCGCCGAGCGCTTCGGACACGGCGTCATGGACGGTCTTGACCGCCCACACACCGGAGATGTCGACCGGTTCCAGCCGCCCGTCGTTCCCGCGCCGCATCACGACCTGTTCGCCGTGCGCGGCCTGGGCGGCGTTCTGGATGAGCTCGCGGCATCCGTCGATCCACACCTTGTAGTCGGCGTGGGCCTGGTAGGCCTCCAGCAGGGTGAATTCCGGGTTGTGGCTGAAGTCGACACCCTCGTTGCGGAAGGCTCGGCCCAGCTCGAAGACGCGCTCCACGCCGCCGACACACAGCCGCTTCAGGTAGAGCTCCGGCGCGATGCGCAGAAACAGGTCCAGGTCGTAGGTGTTGATGTGCGTGACGAAGGGCCGGGCGGTGGCTCCGCCGTGGATCTGCTGCAGGATTGGGGTCTCGACCTCGATGAAGTCCTTGGCGAACAGCGTCTGCCTGACCGAGCGCAACACCTCGCTGCGCGCCTTGATCAACTCACGCGACTCGGGATTGACGGCCAGGTCGACGTAGCGGGTCCGCACCCGCGCCTCCGGGTCGGTCAGCCCCTTCCACTTGTTCGGCAACGGCCGCAGGCACTTACCGATCATCCGCCAGTCGGCGACGATGAGCGAGCGGCTTCCCTTCTTGGAAAAGCCCATGTGCCCGGACACCTCGACCAGGTCGCCCAGGTCGATGGCCGCGGTGAAGTCGGCGGTCCTTCCCCGCTGCAGCTGCGAATTATCCAGCAGCACTTGCATTTCCCCCGACCAGTCGCGCAGCTGGGCGAACAGCACCCCGCCGTAGTCGCGGATCCGCAAAATCCTGCCTGAGACGGTGATGTCGTCGTGGTCGTCTGCCTCGAGCGCGTTGGCGACGGTGTGGCTGGGCGGAGCTCCGACCGGGTACGCGTCGACCCCTTCGCGCTGCAATATCTTCAGCTTGGCCAGCCGCACTCGAACCTGTTCGGGCAGGCGAGACCTGGATTCCTCCTCGTCGGCGGACTCGCGGCGCTCCCGCAGCCCGCTGACGTCCGGGGCGCTGCCGTCGTGATGCAGGAGTCCGGATTCCGCCAATCGCGCCGGGACGGCGGGGTAATGGCCGGTGTGCGTCTTGCGACGGCCGAACGGCAACACCAGGAATCCCTCGGCGAGCGCCGAAGCAACGCCGACCCGCGGAATCAGGCGGGCGTCCTCGTAACAGGCGTAGCGCGGCACCCACTCCGGCTGGTACTTCATGTTCGAGCGGTACAGGGTTTCCAGCTGCCACCACCGCGAGAAGAAGAGCAAAAGTCCCCGCCACAGCCGGGCGACGGGACCGGCACCGAGCTGAGCGCCCTGTTCGAACGCCGAGCGGAACATCGCGAAGTTCAGTGAAATGCGGGTGATGCCAAGCGCTTCGGCGCCCAGCGCCAGGTCGCTGACCATCAGCTCGATGGTGCCGTTGGGGGATTGCGGCGAACGGCGCATCAAGTCCAGGGATACGCCGGTGGTGCCCCACGGAACCAGCGACAGCATCGCCACGACGTCGCCGTCGCGGTCCAGCGCTTCGACCAGCAGGCAGTCCCCGTCGGCGGGGTCGCCGAGCCGGCCCAGGGCCATGGAGAAGCCCCGCTCGGTCTGGGTGTCCCGCCAGGCGTCGGCGCGGGCGATGATCTCGGCCATCGCATCAGCGGCGATGTCGCGGTGTCGGCGGATGCGCACGGTCAACCCGGCCCGGCGGGCCCGGGTCACGGCCTGACGCACCGCGCGCATGTCGGGGCCGGACAGCTTGAAATCGGAGGTCCGCAGGATGGCTTCGTCGCCGAGTTCGAGCGCGTTCAGACCGCCTTCCCGAAACGCCTTCGCCCCCTGGGTGCTGGCGCCCATCACACCGGGGGCCCAGCCGTAGGTCTGGCACAGACCCAGCCAGGCGTCGACGGCCTGCGGCCAGGCCCTGGGATCACCGATCGGGTCGCCGCTGGCCAGGCAGACGCCGATCTCGACCCGGTAGGTGATAGCGGCCCGCCCGCTCTGGGCGAAGACCACCGACTTGTCGCGGCGGGTGGCGAAGTAGCCCAGCGAGTCGTTCTTGCCGTAGAGCTCGAGCAGCCCGCGGATCGCCGACTCGTCCTCACCCGTGAGCGCGTTCTCCGCGCGCTGGGATTGGAAGAGCACGATCGTCGCCAAGATCAGCGCCAGCGCACCGAACAACCCGAAGATCGCGTTGAGAAACACGTGCGGCCGTCCGGTGAACAGGTCCGGATCCGCCAGCGCGAACCCGACCACCCGGTTTGCCACATACGGTAGGCGGTCAGGGCGGGCGAGGGTCCCCGGAAACATCTCGACCAGACCCCAGGACAGCAGGATCCCCACCACGTCGCCGGCGACCAGCACCGCGGCCGCCTTGACCAAGGCGCCCTTGCGGACCTTGGCCCAGAACTCCCGGTAGGCCAGCACCAGCAGGACGATCGCCACGATATGTACGGCGAACCCGAGGTTCTCGCCGAAGATCTCGGCGGCGGTGTTGTCACCCGCGGCGATGTCGAGGGCGTTCAGCGCCGCGGCCAGAATCATGTTGGCCAGCAACAGCACCCAGGCGATGCGCTTACGCGCGGTGAGGGCCGCGGCCAGCAAGGCCAGGATGAACGACCACGCGATGCTGGTGTCCGGGAAGTTGAACAGATAGTCGTTGATGAACTCGCGCGGGACCTTGATCAGGTACCTGATCAGGGGGGAAACGCTGCCCAGCAGTGACACCGTGGCGATGACGCCCACGGTCCACCCAGCCGCCGCCGGCACCCAGCGATACCGCGAGTTCGACCGGCCGCCGGATCCCACACGCGGCCCCGAACGAGGAGATGCGAGTGTCACAGACCGCGAGGATATGCGTTCAATCCGTGAAAAGCTTGTCTAACCGCTAAGTGTGGCGGGCACTAGTTGGACATGCTTTCGGGCCCGGTGGCGGCCCGTTCCGGTCAGGCCGTCCGGCCGAAGTGCTAAAAGGCACCTCAAGGCTGCTAAGCTAGCGCCTGCGACCATCCCGGCGAATGCCAGGAACAGTTAAGTGGAGTCCCACTCCCACCGCGAGCCGACGAAATCCCTGACGGATCTTCCAAGGTTCGGCGGTCCGGTCACAGGCATCGCGGATGCCTGTTCCGCGGGCAACGCGGGCGGCTCGAGTACTCCAGCCGTGATCGGTCGGCATTGGGCCCTGCTTGTGCAGGGCTTTTTTGCTAGTGGTGTGGTGTCTCCGCCGCTGATTCCCGGACCGACCGAGGCGGTCGTCACCGCAGGAGAGAAGCCCAACAAGGGAGGCCCCATCAGCACTGAGACCCGCGTCAACGAGCGCATTCGCGTACCTGAAGTCCGACTGATCGGCCCAGGGGGAGAGCAGGTAGGCATAGTGCGCATCGAAGACGCACTGCGCGTCGCTGCGGACGCCGATCTCGACCTCGTCGAAGTTGCCCCTAATGCCAGGCCACCGGTCTGCAAAATCATGGACTACGGCAAGTTCAAATACGAAGCGGCGCAGAAGGCGCGCGAATCCCGCCGGAACCAGCAGCAGACCGTCGTCAAAGAACAAAAGCTGCGACCGAAAATCGACGATCACGACTACGAGACCAAAAAGGGTCACGTCATCCGCTTCCTGGAAGCGGGATCGAAGGTGAAGGTCACCATCATGTTCCGCGGACGTGAGCAGTCGCGGCCCGAGTTGGGCTATCGGTTGCTCCAGCGCCTGGGGGCGGACGTGGCCGAATACGGTTTCGTAGAGACGTCCGCCAAGCAGGACGGCCGCAACATGACGATGGTGCTGGCACCGCATCGCGGCGCGAAGACGCGCGCCAAGGCGCGGCATCCGGAAGGACCCGGGGCCGGCCCGGCATCGGACGATGCGGCCGCCGAAGCCGATCCTTCGTCGAACTGACCCACGCGAGACTCCGAGAGCTCGAGTACTTCATAGAACAGAGGAAACATGCCCAAAGCCAAGACCCACAGCGGGGCGTCAAAGCGGTTCCGGCGCACCGGAACCGGCAAGATCGTGCGCCAGCAGGCCAACCGTCGGCATCTGCTCGAGCACAAGCCGACCAAGCGGACCCGCCGCCTCGACGGCCGAACGACGGTGTCGGCCAACGACACCAAGCGTGTTAACAGCCTGCTGAACGGCTGACCACCACGCCGGCCAGACCCGCATCGCCAGCTGGCACGGCGACCCGACCAACTAATTTTTGAACGAGAGTAGGAACATCCAATGGCACGCGTGAAGCGGGCGGTCAACGCCCACAAGAAGAGGCGCAGCATCCTGAAGGCCTCGAAGGGCTATCGCGGCCAGCGATCCCGGCTCTACCGCAAGGCCAAAGAGCAGCAGCTTCATTCACTGAACTACGCCTACCGCGACCGTCGTGCGCGCAAGGGTGAGTTCCGCAAGCTGTGGATCTCGCGGATCAACGCGGCGGCGCGCGCCAATGACATCACCTACAACCGGCTGATCCAGGGTCTCAAGGCCGCCGGCGTGGAAGTGGACCGTAAGAACCTGTCCGACATCGCGATCGCCGACCCGGCCGCCTTCACGGCGCTGGTCGACATCGCGCGGGCGGCACTGCCCGAGGATGTCAACGCTCCCTCGGATTCGGGAGAAGCGGCCTAGCTCCGCCCGGGCCGGCCAGGTGCTGACCGAACGTTCGGCCAGGGTCGCCGCGGCGGTCAAGTTGCACCGCCACGCCGGCCGCCGGCGGGCCGGCCTATTCCTCGCCGAAGGCCCCAACCTCGTGGAGGCCGCCGCCCGCCGCGGGTTGGTTCGCGACGTCTTCGTCACCGAAGCCGCTCGGCAGCGTCATGCGTCGCTGCTGGCGACTTTGGATTCCGCGCGATGCCCCGTGCACCCGGTCACCGAGCGCGCGGCGAAAGCGTTGTCCGACACCGTCACCCCGGCCGGGCTCGTCGCCGTGTGCGAAACGCCGGCGACCCGCCTTCAGGACGCGCTGGCCGACTCGCCCCGCCTGGTCGCGGTCGCCGTCGCAATCAGCGAGCCGGGTAACGCCGGCACCCTGATTCGCCTCGCCGACGCGATGGGCGCAGCCGGCGTGATCCTCGGCGGCCACAGCGTCGACCCGTACAACGGCAAGTGCCTGCGCGCGTCGGCCGGCAGCATTTTCTCGCTCCCGGTCGTCGTCGCGCCCGACACGCTCGCCGCCCTCGACGCGTTGCGTGCCGCGGGCCTGCAGCTGCTCGCCACCACCGTGGACGGTGAGACGCGGCTCGACGAGGCCAACGAACTGCTCGGCGAACCGACGGCGTGGCTGTTCGGTCCCGAATCGCAGGGTCTGCCAACCGAAATCGCGGCGGCCGCCGACCACCGGATGCGCATCCCTATGGCCGGCGGCGCGGAGAGCCTGAATGTGGGCTCGGCCGCGGCCATCTGTCTGTATCAGAGCTCGCGGGCACTGGGCCTGCCTACGCGGCCTTAACCGGCCGTTTCGGCCGGCCCCGTCCGGCGCGCAGGCCGGCCAGCGACAGCGTCGTATGCACCAGGGATCCGGCGCGTTCCATCAAAGCCCGGGCGGGTTGCAGCGCGGGGTCGAGTGGCGACCTGGGCGGCGGGGGGAAGTAATGCATCGGCAGCCCTCGGCGGTCGCGCGGCGGCGCCATGAATGGCGGCGCCTCGACCAGCGGGGCGTCGCTGGGCAGCCGTCCCTCGGCCCGGCGATAGGCGGCGAGCGCGCGCGGGTGCAGCCGGATCTCGTCGGGCACCGCCAGGAAAGCCAGCTCGATCAGCTTGCCGAAGATGCGCAGCAGGATCTCGTCGCCGGGCGTCCAGCGCATGCCTGCCTTCTCGCGCACCGCCGGTTCGAAGAGCCCGGCCGCGATCCAGCGCTGACCGGCGACCAGCGGCTTGAACATTTGGTCCCAGATCGGCGTGGGGATCAGGACGAACTTCGGCTTCGGGATGCGTATCTCGAAGATGTCCAGTGTCGCCTGGTTGATCTCCAGCTCCTCGCGGCAGACCCGGTCCCAGTACTCCTGGAATTCCTCCCACGACTCGGGCACCGGCCGCATGCTGATCCCGTACATCCGGTACCACTGCACGTGCTCGGCGAACAACTGCCGCTTCTCGGCCTCGGTCAGGCCGCCGCAGAAGTACTCGGCCACCTTGACGATCAGCATGAAAAACGTGGCGTGCGCCCAGTAGAAGGTCTCCGGATTGAGCGCGTGATAGCGCCGCCCGGCGGCGTCGGTCCCCTTGATGGTGTGGTGGTAGTTGGTGATCTGGCGGCCGGTCTGGGATGCCCGGTCGCCGTCGTAGACCACGCCCATGATGGGGTAGACGGACCGGGCCACCCGCTGCAACGGCTCCCGCAGCAGGATCGAATGCTCTTCGACGGCCGCGCCGAGTTCCGGGTACATGTTCTGGATCGCCCCGATCCAGACCCCCATCATCCCGGTGCGCAGATCGCCAAAGTACTTCCAGGTCAGGGAATCTGGGCCGAGCGGATCAGCGGATTCCGACCCGAAATTCACAGTGCCAGTCATCGCGGCCTCCTGCTCCAGTTGCGCTCACGATAACTTTGACAACGCGCGTTGTCTACGATTTCGCGGATGTGTCCACTCGGGTGTTACCGAGCTTCCACATCGGTGTGGCGCCACCGTGATCAGGCGGTTTGATGCGAGATGTGACACATAGGCCCGACCCGTACGGGACCGTCGTTGCCTGCCTGGAACGAAAGCAAATAATCTGGCCGGGTGGAACTCGCGCGGCGCGATCTTGACCCGGGTGAGCCCGAAGAGACCCAGGCGCAATCCGCTCCGCAACGCTCTCCGGTGCACAGCGCGACTCAATGGCTGCACAGCCGCAACCGCAGCCCCGGTGCGGTTGCGTTCATCCGGCGTGCGCGCCGGCTGCTGCCCGGGGACCCCGAATTCGGCGATCCGCTGTCCACGGCGGGCGACGGCGGTCCGCGCGCCGCGGCGCGCGCGGCCGATCGGCTACTGGGGGACGGCGATGCGGTATCCCGCGAGGTCAGCCTTGGTGTGCTGCAGCTGTGGCAGGCGCTGACCGAGGGCGTCGCGCGCCGGCCGGCCAACCCGGAGGTGACGCTGGTCTTCACCGATCTGGTCGGCTTCTCCACCTGGTCCCTGCAGGCCGGTGACGATGCGGCACTGGCGCTGCTCCGGCAGGTGGCGCGGGCCGTCGAGCCACCGCTGCTCGACGCGGGCGGACACATCGTCAAACGAATGGGCGACGGCCTCATGGCGGTATTCGGGGATCCGACGGTCGCCCTGCGCGCCGTGCTGGCCGCCAAGAAGGCGCTGAAATCGGTCGAAGTGGCCGGTCATACTCCCCGGATGCGGGTCGGAATCCACACCGGGCGACCGCAGCGGCTGGCCGCGGACTGGCTCGGTGTCGATGTGAACATCGCCGCACGAGTTATGGAAAGAGCCACCAAGGGTGGAATCATGGTGTCGAGTTCAACGTTGGACCTCATACCGCAAAGCGAGTTAGACGCGTTGGGCGTCGAGGCCAAACGCACGAGGAAGCCGGTCTTCGCCCCGAAGCCCGCCGGCATCCCCGACGATTTGGCGATATATCGCCTCAAGACTCTTAAGGAGTTGTCAGGCCCTGATGACACGGACGAAGCAAAATCGCAGCCATAATGGATGCCAATGTTAGGGGGCATCGTGTCCCGGCTCGCCCGGGTGCAATTCACGCTCGTGTACGCGGCGCTGTTGCTTGCCATCAGTTCCGCCATCCTGGCGCTCGGCCCGCACGCGCATGACGTCATCGTTCAGCGCGCCAGCACCAACGTGCACAACCTGGCCCACGGCCACCTGGGCACGCTGCTGGGCAGTGCGCTGGTGGTCGACGCCGGCCCGCTCTACTTCTGGCTGCCCTTCCTGACCTGTCTGCTGGCGCTCGCCGAGCTGCACTTGCGCACGATTCGGCTGGTGGTGGCCTTCGTCGTCGGCCACATCGGCGCGACGCTGCTGGTGGCCGCCGCGCTGGCCGCGTCGGTCGAGTTCGGCTGGTTGCCCTGGTCGATCACCCGGGCCAGCGACGTCGGGATGAGCTACGGCGCCCTGGCCGTGCTCGGCGCGATGACGGCCGTGATTCCCGCGCGCTGGCGGGCCGCCTGGGTCGGCTGGTGGGTGTCGGCGGGCATCGTTTCGGCGATCGTCGGCGGGGATTTCACCGACGCCGGTCACACCGTCGCCGTGATCCTCGGCGTGCTGGTCTCTGCCCGGTTCCGGCAGCCGATCCACTGGACGCCGGCGCGTTACCTGATGCTGGCGGCGTCCTCGGGCTTCGGCTTCCTGATGCTGGCCCACCACTGGGGGACCCTGGCGGCGACACCGGTGTTCGGCCTCGTCGGCGCCTTCATCGCCTACCAGGTAGCGAAGCGGGCCGGCGGCCGACGCCTGACGGCCTCGCGGCTCGACGTTGACGACACGTCGGCCGGTCCGCAGCCGGCCATCGCCCGCTAAAGCCAGTTCCCAGTTGGCCGCCGCACTCGGCGGCCAACGGCGGCTCAACTGCCGAGCGCCCGCCGGGCACCCCGCGTCGAATCACTATGATCAGCACTTGCTGCGGGGCAACTTGCAGCCAGCCAACAGCCAAGGAGAGTGTCGCCGCGTGGGTGATCAACCCGTCGACCTGTCGCCGGAAGCCCTGGCCCGAGCGGTCAGCGCGGCCCGGGAGGCCTTCACGCGGGCAGGCGATCTCGACACACTCGCGCGCGTCAAAACCGAGCACCTCGGTGACCGTTCACCGCTGGCCCTGGCGCGCCAGGCGCTGGGCGGCATCTCGAAGGACGAGCGTGCCGACGCCGGCAAGCGGGTCAACGCCGCCCGAACCGAAGCCCAGCACGCTTACGACGAGCGACTCGCTGTCCTGCGCGCCGAACGCGACGCCGCGGTGCTGGTCGCCGAAGGCATCGACGTCACACTGCCCTCGACGCGGCAGCCGATCGGCGCCCGCCACCCGATCACGATCCTGGCCGAGCACATCGCCGACACCTTCATCGCCATGGGCTGGGAGCTCGCGGAGGGCCCCGAGGTCGAGACCGAGCAGTTCAACTTCGACGCGCTCAACTTCCCGGCCGA
>NZ_LZMB01000409.1 GCF_001673555.1 Mycobacterium sp. 1165178.9
GCGACTGCTGGCCGACGGCTCTCAGTTCGGCGTCAACATCACTTACGTGACGCAGGAACAGCCCGATGGCCTGGCCCAGGCATTCGTCCTGGGCGCCGAGCACATCGGCAACGAGCCGGTGGCTTTGGTGTTGGGGGACAACATCTTCTACGGGCCGGGCCTGGGCACCAGTTTGAGCCGGTTCCAATCCGTCAGCGGGGGAGCGGTTTTCGCCTACTGGGTGGCCAACCCGTCGGCATACGGCGTCGTCGAGTTCAGCGACGACGGCAGGGCGCTGTCGCTGGAGGAGAAACCCAAGACGCCGAAATCAAACTACGCGGTGCCGGGTCTGTACTTCTACGACAACGACGTTGTCGAAATCGCGAAGGGCCTGAAGAAATCGGCGCGCGGTGAGTACGAGATCACCGAGGTCAACCAGATCTATCTGAGCCGGGGCCGACTCTCGGTCGAGGTGATGACTCGCGGCACGGCCTGGCTGGACACCGGGACGTTCGACTCGCTGCTGGACGCCAGCGACTTCGTGCGCACCCTGGAGCGCAGGCAGGGCCTCAAGGTCAGCGTCCCCGAGGAAGTGGCGTGGCGGCGAGGCTGGATCACCGACGACGAGCTGGCCGAGCGCGCACAGGGCCTGGTCAAGTCAGGCTACGGCGGCTATCTGCTGGACCTGTTGGAGCGCAGTCGATTTCAGTAGGTTTGGCCAACACCGCGGCGATCGCCGTCGTCAGCGGCACCGACAGCGCCAGCGCAATGCCGCCCACCGCCGAGCGGGCGATCTCGATCGCCACGCTCTCGCTGGTCAGCACGTCGGTCAATGAGCGGTTGGCTACGCTGAACAGCAACAACAGCGGCAGCGAACTGCCCGCGTAGGCCAGCACCAGCGTGTAGACCGTGCTGGCGATGTGATCGCGGCCGACCCGGATGGCGCCCACGAAGATCGCCCGACGCGAGCCGCCGAGGTGGGCGAGCTCGAACACCGTCGAGGCCTGGGTCACCGTCACATCGTTGAGCACACCCAGCGACCCGATGATGAAGCCGGCGAGCAGCAGGCCCCCGATCGACACGCTGCCCAGATAGGCGCTGACGGTGCTGTTCTGTTCGTCCGATAGGCCGGTTAGGTGCGCCAACTCTATTGCAGCCCAAGACAATCCGGCTGCCAGCAGCAGAGCCGACAAGGTACCCAGCAGTGCGGCGCTGGTCCGCAGGTTCACCCCGTGCGCGAGATAGATGACCGCATACAGGATCGCGGCCGCCGCCACCAGCGCCACCGGAACAGCCGGTGCGCCGTCGCGCAGCGCCGGCAGCAGGAACGTCACCAGCACCACGAACGCGACCACGATGCCCACCAGCGCCAGCAGCCCGCGCCAGCGCGCCACGGCCACGATCACCACCGCGAACGCGATCGCCAAACCGCCGAGCGCCCAGCCACGTTCGAAGTCGTAGAACGCATAGCTGGTGGCGCCCTGGTCGTCGACCTGGCGGACGAGCCGAATGTGGTCGCCCACAGCGAATTTCGGCTGGCCGGGGCCAGGGGAGGACTCCAGCAGCGTCTGGGCCCCGGTGTTCGGTCCTGAATCGATCGAGACCTGGGTCAATACGCACCGTCCGGCGCCGGGCTGGGCCTGCTGCGGCGCGCCGGTGAGGACCTGGCTGGCCGACGGGCTGCCGCAGTCGCCCACCGCGCTGGACAGCACGTGCCCGGCCTGCGTGCTCACCGCGCCGCCGGCCGCGTTCTGCAGCGGCATTGGGATGTCGACGTGTTGTCGGCTGGGCCAGAGCACGATCGCGCCGACGGCTACCGCCACGCCGATCGCGACCAACAAGCCGACGACAATCCTGGCGGGCAACGGATCAACCGCGGGCGGGCCCTCCAATGAGCGGGCCATGGTGTGTGAGTGGGAGTGCGTCACCCGCTCCACCGTAGAGGCGACCGCGCGGACGCTTACGGTCGATAGCCGGTGAGGAAGTTGCCCAGCCGTTCAATCGCGGCCGCCAGATCGCGGGCCCACGGCAGCGTCACGATACGCAGGTGATCCGGCGCCGGCCAATTGAAGCCGGTGCCCTGGGTGACCAGGATCTTCTCCTGCAGCAGCAGGTCGAGGACCAGCTGTTCGTCGTCTTCGACGTCATAGACCTCGGGATCCAGCCGGGGAAACGTGTAGAGCGCGCCGGCGGGCTTGACGCAGGACACCCCCGGGATCTCGTTCAGCTTGGTCCACGCGACGTCGCGCTGCTCGAGCAGCCGCCCGCCGGGCAGGACCAGGTCGTCGATGCTCTGGTGGCCGCCCAGGGCCACCTGGATCGCGTGCTGCGCAGGAACGTTGGGGCACAGCCGCATGTTGGCCAGCAGGTTGATGCCCTCGATGAAGCTGCTGGCGTGGTCCTTGGGCCCGGTGATCGCGAGCCAGCCGGCCCGATAGCCGGCCACCCGGTAGGCCTTGGACAGGCCGTTGAAGGTCAGGCACAGCATGTCCGGTGCCAGCGTGGCCAGGTTGATGTGCTTGGCGTCGTCGTAAAGGATCTTGTCGTAGATCTCGTCGGCGAGCAGCAGCAGCTCGTGCTTGCGCGCCAGATCCACTATCTGGGTGAGGACTTCGCTGGTGTAGACCGCGCCGGTCGGGTTGTTCGGGTTGATCACCACCAGCGCCTTGGTGCGGTCGGTGATCTTGGACTCCATGTCGGCGACGTCCGGCTGCCAACCCTGCGTCTCGTCGCACAGGTAATGCACGGGCGTGCCACCAGCAAGGGAGGTCGACGCCGTCCACAGCGGGTAGTCCGGCGACGGGATCAGCACCTCGTCGCCGTTGTCGAGCAGGGCCTGCAGCGTCATGGTGATCAGCTCGGACACCCCGTTGCCCAGATAGACGTCGTCGACGTCGAAGCGGGGGAATCCGTCGACCAACTCGTAGCGGGTGACCACCGCCCGGCGGGCGGGCAGGATGCCCCGCGAGTCGGAGTATCCCTGGGCATAGGGCAGGGCCTGGATCATGTCGCGCATGATCACGTCGGGCGCCTCGAAGCCGAACGGCGCAGGGTTGCCGATGTTGAGCTTGAGGATGCGATGCCCCTCAGCCTCCAGCCGCGCGGCGTGCGCGTGCACCGGCCCGCGGATTTCGTACAGGACGTCCTGAAGCTTCGACGACTGCGCGAAACTGCGTTGCGGTCGGTGATGAGCCGACGCGTGCAGGGGCAGCTGATGGGTGGTCACACCACCAATGGTGCCATTACTGTCCACCGATATTTGCTGTCAAGCCGCAAAGATGCAGGTCAACGCTTCCCGGGCGGACGTGCCCCACGGGCGATGCCCAGGCCTTTGACCGGTGGCTGCGATGCTGCGCCGTCGCCGTCGGACTGCTCTGCCGGCTCGCCTTTGGGCGCCGACTCGGCTTCGGCCTCCGCGTCTCCCGCGGGCGCAGCCTCAGCCTTGGGCTCCTCGGCCTTCGGCGCCTCGGCCTTGGGCGCCTCGGCAGCCGGCGCCGCCTTCTTGGCGCCGGGTCGCTTGGCGCCCGCGGCGATGCCCAGGCCCTTGACCGGGGCTGCGGGTGCCTTGGCTTCGGTCGTGGTCTCGGTCTCCGCTTCAGGGGCCGCGTCCGCGGTTGCCTCGGCCTTTGGGGCCTCGGCAGCCGGCGCCGCCTTCTTGGCGCCGGGTCGCTTGGCGCCCGCGGCGATGCCCAAGCCCTTCGCCGGTGCGGCCGGTGCCTTGGCTTCTCCGCCTTCGGCCGGTGCCTCGGCCTTTGCCTCGGCCTTTGGGGCACCGGCCGCCGGGGCGGCTTTCTTCGCGCCGGGCTTCTTCGCGCCGCCGGCGATGCCCAAGCCCTTGGCGGGAGCGGCGGTGTCCACCTTGGCCTCTGCGGCCGGTGCGGCCGTCGCCTTCTTGGCTCCGGGCTTCTTGGCGCCGCCGGCGATGCCCAGCCCCTTGGCGGGCGCGGCGGGACCCGCGGTGGCCTCGGACTTCGGGGCCGCTTCCGTCTTGGCGGGCGCCTCGGCCGGCGCCTCCGCCGGTGCGGCTGCCGTGGCTACCGAGGCCTTGGGCGCCTCAGCCGCCCGCTTCTCGGCCTCCTTGGCGGCCGTGCCCTTCTCCGGCAGCGTGGCCTTGTCGTACTCGAGGGACCCGAGCAGGATCTGCGCGACGTCGAGCACCTCGACACCGCTGCGTCCGGCCTCCTCCTGACGGTCGTTGACACCGTCGGTGACCATCACGCGGCAGAAGGGGCAACCGGTGGCGATGGTGGCGGCCCCGGTGGCCAACGCCTCGTCGACGCGTTCGTGGTTGATGCGCTTGCCGATGTGCTCTTCCATCCACATCCGCGCGCCGCCGGCGCCGCAGCAGAAGCTGCGCTCGGCGTGCCGCGGCATCTCGGTCAGGTTCGCCCCCGCGGCACCGATCAGCTCGCGCGGCGCCTCATAGACCTTGTTGTGCCGGCCCAGGTAGCAGGGGTCGTGATAGGTGATGTCCTGCGACACCGGTGTCACCGGCACCAGCTTGTTGTCCCGGATCAGCCGGTTGAGCAGCTGGGTGTGGTGCAGCACCGAGTAGTTCGCGCCGAGCTGGCGGTATTCGCGGCCCAGGGTGTTGAAGCAGTGCGGGCAGGTGACGACGATCTTGCGGTCGACGGTCTCGGTGCCCTCGAACAGTCCGTCCAGCGTCTCGACGGCCTGGGCGGCCAGCTGCTGGAACAGGAACTCGTTGCCCGAGCGGCGCGCGGAGTCGCCGTTGCAGGACTCGCCGGTGCCCAGCACCAGGTACTTCACGCCGGCGATGGCGAGCAGCTCGGCGACGGCCTTGGTGGTCTTCTTGGCCTTGTCGTCGTAGGCGCCGGCACAGCCCACCCAGAACAGGTACTCGTAGCCGTTGAAGCTGTCGACGTCTTCGCCATAGACCGGAACGTCGAAGTCGACCTCGTCGATCCAGCTGGTGCGGTCCGATGCGTTCTGGCCCCACGGGTTGCCCTTGGTCTCCAGGTTCTTGAACAGCACCGAAAGTTCCGAGGGGAACTCCGACTCCATCATCACCTGGTAGCGCCGCATGTCGACGATGTGATCGACGTGCTCGATGTCCACCGGGCACTGTTCGACACAAGCGCCGCAGGTTACGCAAGACCACAAGACGTCCGGGTCGATCACGCCGCCCTGTTCCTCGGTGCCGACCAGCGGACGGGTGGCCTGGTCCGGCCCGGAACCCATGACGCGGCCGAAGCCGGACTCCGGGACGTGGTGGGCCTCGGCGTGCTTCTCGCCGGACAGTTCCTCGCCGACCCCGCCCTCCGGCGTGCTCTCGAGGGGACTCTCCTTTTGGCCCAGGATGTAGGGCGCCTTGGCCATCCAGTGGTCGCGCAGGTCCATGATGACGAGCTTGGGCGAAAGCGGCTTGCCGGTGTTCCACGCCGGGCACTGCGACTGACAGCGCCCGCACTCGGTACAGGTGGCGAAGTCGAGCGCGGCCTTCCAGCTGAAGTCCTCGATCTTGCCGCGGCCGAATTCGGCGTCGTCGGGCGGGTTTTCGAAGTCGATCGGCTTGCCGTCGTATTCCAGCGGAAGCAGCGGGCCGAGGCCGTTGGGCAGCCGCTTGAAGATGACGTTGATCGGCGCAGTGAAGATGTGCATGTGCTTGGAGTGCAGCACGATGATCAGGAACGCCAGCATGACCAAGATGTGCAGCAGCAGCGCAGTCGTTTCGATGATCTCGTTGGCGGGCTGGCCCAGGGGTCGCAGGATGGCGCCGAACAGTTGCGACAGGAAGGCCCCGTTGCCGTAGGGGAGCGTGCCGTTGTTGACCGCGGCTCCGCGCACGAACACGTATGTGAAGACGACGTTGAAGATCATGAACAGCACCAGCCAGGCACCGCCGGTGTGCGAGCCGTAGAACCGTGACTGGCGTCCGATCTCCTTCGGGCTGCGCATCAACCGGATGATGGCGAAGGTGACGATGCCCAGGAAGACGGCGGTCGCGAAGAAGTCCTGCAGGAAGCCGAGTGCGTCCCAGCGTCCGATGATCGGGATGTGGAAGTTGTCTTGGAACAGCAGCCCGTAGGCCTCGATGTAGACGGTGAGCAGGATGAAGAAGCCCCACATGGTGAAGAAGTGCGCCAGGCCGGGGATGGACCACTTCAGCAGCTTGCGCTGACCGAAGACCTCGGAGACCTCGGCCCAGACGCGTTTGCCGGGTTCGTCGGTGTGACCCGGGGCGGGCTTGCCGGACGTGATCAGCTTGAACAGCCACAGGACACGCCGTGCGGCGAGTGCGGCCACGACGAGCGTCATGCCCATGCCCACGATCAGCCTGATGAGCATCTGCGTTGTCACAGAAGGTCTCCCCAATGCATAGAAAATTCGGCCTGTACTTATTTGCCTGCTTAAGCCCCGCTCATAGTTACATCTTCGCGGCTTTCAGCGCGAGAAAGGCTGCCCTAACTTGGGAGTTCGCCGGTGCTCTGGCCTGCTGGTTAATACCCATTCACCGGATGCGACGCTTGCCGAGGTGATGAGCGCCACCAAATTTCGCTAAATGGCCCTTTTACCGCGGCCGGTCGGCGGCCGAGGGTAATCGGTCCCGTCAGCGCCCGAAGATGGGCGGCAGGGGCCGCACGCGCGTGGTCGTCGGCGCGGCGGTGGTGGTCGCCTGCGACGTCGTGGTGGGCGCGGCGGTCGTGGTCGTCGTAGTGCTCGGCGGTGCGGTGGTGGTGGTGGTTGTCGACGGCGCCGGCGCGGGCGTCGTAGTGGTGGCCGACGGTTCGGTGGACGGCGGCGGCGCTGGGATCACGGTGACGGTGGTGCTGTCGTTCGGGCCGGTGATGGTCACCGTTTGCGGAGGCTGGCTTGGCGGCGACGTGGGACTGACCGGCGTGGACTTGGTGAGCAGCAGATTGATCGCCAGGATCGCAGCCACCAGCACCGCCGCGCCCGCCCCGGCCACGGTCAACACCAACGCCGTGCGTTTGTACCAGGGGAGTCGCCCCTGGGCGGCGGCGTAGCGACTGCCTGTCGCGCCGTCGAATTCCCTTGCCTCGTTGGCGTACTCGCCAGTGGCGTCGCGCCCGGTATAGGGCACCGGCTCGTCGTGGTCGGCGTCCTGCGACCACGCCAGGGCGTCGTCCACGTCGGTGGCCTGGGCTCCCCACGCGGCCTGGGTCATGTCGAGCCCGGCGCTGCCCACCATTTCGGTCGGTGTTTCCGCGGCGGCGGCCGCGGCGGTCGGAGCTCCGCCCGACGCGTACTGCGGGCCGAGCACCGCCGCGCCGAGGGCGGCGGTGAGCGCCGGCTGCACGGTGCTGTACACCGGCACCCCGAAGCGCTGCGACAAGCGCGCTCTGAGCAACGGGATGTTCGCACCACCGCCGGCGATCGCCATGGCGCTCAGCCTGGTGTTCGGAATCGCGTTGCGCCGCAACGACTCATCGACCGACGAGAGGAACCGGTCCAGCGGTGCGGAGATCAGTTGCTCGAATTCGGTGCGGGACAGCTGGGCGCCCTCACCCGAAGCCCCGGCGATGGTGCTCACCGCGGCTGTCGACAGTTGTTCCTTGGCGCGCCGGCATGCGCCGAGCAGGCGCGCCTGCGGCCCGACCCGCGCGGTGCCGCCGAGCATGGCGGTGCTGACGTCGGAGGCCAGCAGGTGGTCCAGGATGAGCTGATCGATCGCGTCGCCGGAGAAGTCGGTGTACCGCGCGGCCGGGCCGACCGACGCAAAGCCGGCTTTGGCATCCATCAACGTGACGGTGGTGCCGCCGGCGCCGAAGTCGCACAGTGCAATAACGCCGTCGGCCCTGAATCCCGGCGTGCCGCGCAGCGCCGCGAGCGCGGCAGTCGCGTCGGAAACCAGCATCGGCGCCACCCCCCCGCGCGCCAGGTCGGACTGCGCGAAGAACTCCTCACGCAGCGCCGCGAACTGGTCGTGGGACCAGTAGGCGGGCACCGCGATGGTGATCGGTGTCCCGTAGCCGACCGCACGGGCCATGGCCTCGATCGCCTCGACCGTCAGAGCCGCGCCGAGGTATTTGGTACCGTCGGCCGCCACCAATGGCGCGCGGTCGCCGACGCGTTCGACGAATCCCCGCAGCACCAGTCCGGGCTCGGTCAGGTTCGGGTTTTCCTCTGGCAGGCCAACTTCGGTGGGTCGCTCTTCGAACAGGGTCAGCACGGAGCTGCGGGTTATCGGAGCGCTGCCCGCGCGGGCGGCAACCAGGTTGGCCACCCCTATCGAGAGCCCGAGCGACTCGCTCATGTGCTACACCCCTGTGTCAGTTGTCCCGCGCGATTGTCCTCACCGTAGCGACCGTGGATTGCAGCGAGTGTAGGGCTTCGCCGGCGCGGCGCGGTGGAACCGTGATCGGCTCGCTAACGCAGCCCAGGCGGCACCGTGACCGGATTCGGCACCCCTGGAACGGTGATCACCGGCGGCAGTTGCGGCAAATGGTGGTGATGCGACGGCTGCTGCGTCTGTCCGCCGGTGGGCTGCTGCTGTGGGGGCTGCTGCGCCGGTGGCGGCTGCTGCGCCGGTGGCTCTTCGCTGCTGGGCGAGGAGGTGGAGGTGGTGGTGGTCGTCGGGGTGGTCGTGGTGGTGGCCGTCGTGCTCGTCGTCGTTTTCGGGGTGTGGTTGACGGTCGGTTGTCCGTGAATGAGCTCGATGACGCCGAACACGATCAAAGCGATCAGGATGACGACGGAGATCAGCCAGGCGATGAGCATCGCGGGCTTGCGGTACCAGGGAGTCGGCTCGGTCTCCTGGTCAAACGGGTCGACGTCGCCGGGCTGCTCGAACCCCTCGGGGGGGTTCGGCGGGGGACCGGATGACGGAACCTGGCCGGTCGGGGGCTGTTCGGGTGCGCCGAAGTCGCCATGCTGGGTCGGCTGATTGTGGAAGTCGTCGCGTGGGCCATTGGATGCCACGGCACCGATGGTACTAACCGCGCCTGCGAATCGTCTGATGCCAGCCCGAGGCGACGCGGCCGCCCGATGAAGAACGTGGGCTGACGCCCTGCTTTGGTGGTTAGGTCGAGGTCGTGGATTCCCTGGTGAAGTTGTTTCGAGACACGGGCGCGGTCCGGATATCGGTCTCCGTTGCCCTCGGAGTCGCCGTCGCTGTCGTAGTGGGCAACACGGGCGGCTGGCGCTTCGCGCTGGCCGGCTGGATCGTCACCGCCGGAACGTACGTGGTGTGGACGCAGGTCATCGTGTTCGGCATGGACGCCGACCAGACTTGCAGGTGGGCAACGCGAGAGGATCCGACCCGGTGGCTGGCGGACGCGGTCATCCTGTCGGCGAGCGTCGCGAGCCTGGGCGGTGTCGGCTACGTGGTGGCCGCGGGTTCACGCGCGGGCCACGAAGCCTTTTTGGCCGCGATTTTCGGCATCCTGACCGTCGCGGCGTCCTGGGTCGCCGTGCACACGCTGTTCACCGTGCACTACGCGCGGCTCTATTACTCGGATGACCCGGGCGGCATCAACTTTCACGACCCCGAGCCGCCCCGCTTCCGGGATTTCGCCTACCTCGCCTTCACCGTAGGTATGACCTACCAGGTGTCAGACACCGAGATCGGATTGAGCTCGATCCGGGCTACGGTATTGCGGCATGCGCTGCTGTCCTACCTGCTCGGGGCGGTTGTCCTGGCAGTGACGATCAATTTGATCGCGGGGCTGGGCTCCAAGATCTGATGGGGTCACGCGACTCTTAGAAGCACCCGCTCACATGGATTCGCCGGCCGGCTCCCACGCAGACGCCTGCCCGCGGCGGTGGCGGAGGCGGCGGGGGCGGAAAGTCGCCCGGCAGCGGTGCGTATGCGTCCGGCGGCGGGGCAAAGCTGTTGACGGTATCGGCAACGTTGGTACACCCGCTCACCGAAACACGCCTGCCGGCGCTCGCGCACACGTCGGCGTGCGCCACACCGGAGGGCGCCACGACGGCGTATACCTCCGGAATCGCCGTCAGAGCCAGCACCGCTATCCCCGCGACAGTCCAGGACCGCACCCGCAGATTCATCGCGATCTCCTTCGCGTGATCGCCGCGATTCACATGGCCCGATGGCCCAATGAATGAGCTGAGCAGCATTATATTTTTTTGCCACCATCGTGAAACCCGAATTCGCCCAGCAGATTGTGCCCGGGCGAAAGTCGTCGGCTTCCAGGACATGGTCACCCCGCGCCCGTCGCTAAGGAGTGGCGCCGGCCTGGCCAAGCAATGGAGTCCACTGACAACGCTGCCTGATGTCGACCATCGGCTGGCGAATGCCCTCCAGGTCGGCTTGCTCCTGCGGGTTCGCACTGAAGTAGTTCTGCACGGCGCCCTGGATCTGATCTTTGGGCTGATCCTGAAGGCCGGTGTAGAAGCCGTTCACGTCGGGATGAAGGAACAGGTAGGTCGAAAGCGCCGACGCGACCCCCGCCGCGACGCCGGCTACGTTGGCAGCGGTGCAGTCGTCGGGGCGAGGCGGCGGATCGGCGGCGGCGGTCCCCGCGGTGGCACACCACAGCGTGCACGTCACCGCGCCGGCGCCCAGCGCGCCGGCAACCGCCCGGCGCGAAACGATCTCTGACAGGAACATGACTGGCTCCTAACTCCGGCAATCAATCTGGCCGCGCCCAATGCGGTGACCGCCTGGCTGTAGCTAAGCAAAATTGTCACCGATTTCTTGCGACGCGGCCGCTAGATTGCAGGAATCCGCCCAGCGGGCTTTCGGGGAAAGCAAATCCGGGGAAAGCAAAGAGGTCAGCTATGTCAAAGGTCGGTATCGCGCTGGTGCTCGCCCTGTGCGCCGCACTGGCATCGGCGTTCGGGAATGTGATTCGTCAGCGCTCCGCGCAAGAGATCACCGACAAACCAGTAGGCCACCTCGCCCTGTTCCGCAAGTCGTTGGGCGATACCCGTTGGTGGTTGGGCAGCGCGGGTGCCGTCGCCAATTACGGCCTGTTGGCCGCGGCGTTGGGGATGGGGTCGGTCATGCTGGTGACGGCGCTGCAGGTGACGGCACTGCTGTTCGCTTTGCCGATCTATGCGCGGCTGACGCATCACCGGGTAACCCGCTGGGAGTGGGTGTGGGCGGCACTGCTGGCCGTTGCGTTGGTCGCGTTCATCATGATCGGCCAGCCGGAGGCGGGGCGCTCACGGGGATCACTGGCGAACTGGACCATCGTGGCCATGGTGATCGGCCCGCTGTCGGTGTTGTGTGTCTTGGGCGCGCGGTTTTGGCCGGGTCGTCCGCCCGCGGCGGTGCTTTTAGCGGTGGTGGCAGGCTTGTCGCTGGCGGTGTTCGCCGTGCTGACCAAGGGTGTTGTCGATGCGCTCGGAGACGGTTTCGGCGCCCTGCTCCACGCGCCCGAATTCTATGTCTGGCTACCGGCCGCACTGGCCGGGATGATCTTTCAGCAATCGTCATTTCGGGCCGGCGCTTTGACTGCCTCGATGCCAACGGTGATCGTGGCCGAGCCGATGGTGGCGTCGGCGCTTGGGGTCATCGTGTTGGGTGAGAGCCTTCACGCCACTGGTCCCAAGGCTTTCGCCCTGGCCGCCGCAGTGCTGGTAGTCATCGTCGCGACCTGGGCCTTGGCCCAAGGTAAGGCCGCCACACTAGCCGCTCGCACCGGAAGCGATGTGAAAACTACCGCCGAGTCCGAGCTGCCATCGGATCGCTAGGCGTCCAAGCATCCCGTTCCGTCGCGGCGGATTTAGAACGACGACACCTTCTCGACGCTGACGAACATGCCGTGCTTGGTCTGGTCATTCGTGAAGCGGGTGCCGTCGGCGCTGGCGACGATCGTCCAGCCCTGCGCCGCATAGGTCTTGTAGTCGATGGTGACGGTCGGGATCGCCCCGAGGTTGCCCAGGACCCACTGCACCTTGCCGCCGGTGTTGATGCTGACGCCGTTGGCGTGCTCGCCGTCCTGCAGCGGGGAGTTGGTGAACGGTGCCTCACAGCCGACCGTGTCCTTGTTGATCTGGCAGCGCGTCACGCCGGATTTGGTCTCGATGAAGACGTAACCGTTCTGGTCGGGCGGCAGCGGGATCGCGCCCGCCGGAGTGGTCGGGTGCGTCGGCGCGGCGGACGGGCCCGGGCCCGGGGCCGGAGCCGGGGCGGCGGTGGCCGACGGCGCGGTGGGTCGGGGCGTGGGGAAAGATGGTTCGGTGGGCCCCGC
>NZ_LZMB01000410.1 GCF_001673555.1 Mycobacterium sp. 1165178.9
CGATCCGCATCCCCTCATCTTGCCTGGGGTGGCGGCCTTATGGCGCGATTAGCCGGCGACGGTCCCCACGGTGGGCGCCGACGGCAGCGGTCCGCGGGCGGCCTCGTAGGCGGCGCCGACCCGGTAGAGCCGGTCGTCGGCCAGTGCGGGCGCCATGATCTGCAGGCCGACCGGCAGGTCGTCGTCCGGTGACAGACCGGCCGGCACCGACATGCCGCAGTGGCCGGCCAGATTCAGCGGCAGCGTGCACAGGTCGAACAGGTACATCGCCAGCGGATCGTCCACCTTCTCACCGAGCCGGAACGCCGTCGTCGGGGTCGCGGGCGACACCACCACGTCGACCGAGCGATAGGCCTCGTCGAGGTCGCGCGCGATCAGCGTGCGCACCTTTTGCGCCTGGTTGTAATAGGCGTCGTAATAACCGGCGGACAGCGCGTAGGTGCCGATCATGATGCGCCGCTTGACCTCCGGCCCGAAGCCTGCGGCCCGCGTCATTGCCATCACTTCCTCGGCGCTGTGACTGCCGTCGTCGCCCACCCGCAGGCCGTAGCGCATCGCGTCGAAGCGGGCCAGGTTGCTCGACACCTCCGACGGCAGGATCAGGTAGTAGGCGGCCAGCGCGTACTCGAAATGGGGGCAGTCGACCTCGCTCACTTCGGCTCCCAGGGCGGTCAGCTGCTCGACGGCGGCCTCGAAAGCCCTGAGCACGCCGGGCTGGTAGCCCTCGCCGCGCAGCTGCTTGACCACCCCGACGCGCACGCCCTTGAGGTCACCGGACGCGCCGGCCTTTGCGGCGCCGACGACGTCGGGCACCGCCGCGTCGACGGACGTGGAGTCGCGGCTGTCGTGCCCGGCGATTACCTGATGCAGAAGCGCGGTGTCCAGCACGGTGCGCGCGCACGGCCCGCCCTGATCCAGCGACGACGCGCATGCCACCAGGCCGTAGCGCGACACCGTGCCGTAGGTGGGCTTGACTCCCACGGTCGCGGTGAGTGCGGCGGGCTGTCGGATGGAGCCTCCGGTGTCGGACCCGATGGCCAGCGGGGCCTGGAACGCGGCCAGCGCGGCGGCACTGCCACCGCCGGAGCCGCCGGGCACCCGATCGACGTCCCAAGGATTGCGGGTCGGCCCGTAGGCGGAGTTCTCCGTCGAGCTGCCCATCGCGAACTCGTCCATGTTGGTCTTGCCCAGGATCGGGATTCCCGCGGCGCGCAACCGCGAGGTGACTGTGGCGTCGTACGGCGAACGCCAGCCCTCGAGGATCTTGGAACCGCAGGTCGTGGGCATGTCGGCCGTGGTGAAGACGTCCTTCAGTGCCAGCGGGACCCCGGCCAGCGGTGACGGAAGCCGCCCCCCGGCGGCCACCGCCTCCTCGACCTGCTTGTCAATGGCGGCCGCCGCCGCAAGCGCCTCGTCGGCCGCCACGTGCAGGAAGGCGTGGTAGCGGTCGTCGGTCGCTTGGATTTGGTCCAGGCATGCCTGGGTGACCTCGACCGAGGACACCTCTTTGGCGGCGATCCGGGCGGCCAGCGTGGCGGCGTCGGACCGGATGATCTCGTTCACTCGCTGTCCCCCAGGATCTGCGGGACCGCGAAGCGGCCCTCGACGGCCGCGGGCGCCTCGGCCAGTGCTTCGGCCTGCGTCAGGCACGGTGTCGACTCGTCGGGCCGGGTGACGTTGACATCTTTCAGCGGGTTGTCGGTCGCTTCGACACCGGTGACATCGACCGCCTGCACCTGGCTGACGTGGGTCAGGATGGCGTCAAGCTGGCCGGCGAAGCTGTCGAGCTCGCTGTCGGTCAGCGCCAGCCGGGACAGCCGGGCCAGGTGCGCTACCTCGTCGCGGGAGATCTGGGACACGGCTGCAAAGCCTAGCCGCGGGTGCGGGACCCGGTGCAC
>NZ_LZMB01000411.1 GCF_001673555.1 Mycobacterium sp. 1165178.9
ACGCCGCACCGCCGGCGGTCGAACGGCACCACTGGGGCCCGCGTCGGTCGCGTGAGTAAACCCGGGGTAGGCCTCGACGATGCTCGCTACCAACATCCGCGACATCTGCGCCGATACCAATGACCTCACTGCCAGCAGCCCGTTCGGCCCGGCATTGCGGAGCAAGAATTTCATCACGTTCGCAACAGCCAACGTTCCCGGCTTGGACGGCTGCCAGCTGGTCGGGACTCGGACCGGCGTCGGCTCAGTCGCACCTGTGAACTCGGCAACCGTCGCTTCGAATTCGGTACGCGGGATGCGCACATGAAAAATGTTGCAGTTTTCCTCCCACCGCAGCCGAAATGCCGTGTGGGCGTCCAGCACGACGAAACCGCCGGGCAACACGACCCGCTCGCCGTTATCCGCCCCGGCCACGAATCGCCCGCTGATCTGCTGGGACACCAAGACGAAGTCGTCGAACGTCGACGACTCGAGCAGCGTGGTGGCCGAACCGTACGACAGGGAGTAAACGCCTAGCCCGCTGCCGCCGCCTTCGGCATGCCGCGCACGAAACGCCGACACCCGGCCCCGGACGGTGAGCCGGTGGGGACAGTAGACAGACCCGATCTGGGTGCGCGCGTCGTCCGGATCCGTGGTGTCTATCCGGATGCGCAATCCGTCGATCATGAGGCCATGGCCCGTTCGCGGATCTGCACCGCCGTTTCCAGCATTTGCGCAGTGCTGGTGAACCAGTCCTGCAGATTGAGATCCACGATGAGCTCGTCGGCGCCCGCCTCCGCGGCGGTCCGGACATCGTCGAGAACCTGGTCCAGCGTGCCGACGAACGCGGATCGCTCAGGTCCGGCCGGCCGGTGGGTGAAGGTGACATTGCCGACCACGATCATCTCCATCCGGCACGTGTCACGCCCGTATTCGCAAGCCATGCCAAGGATTCGGTCCCAGTCGGCGCGCAATTGTGCAGCTCCGGCCGGGCCCGGCGTGGCCAGCAGCGGCAGCCAGCCATCGGCGCGTTTGGCGATGCGCTGCAACGCTTTCGAACTGGTGCCACGGCTCGGGTTATGGCCGCCGCCACCCAGCATGACGGGGATTCTCGCCACCGGCTTCGGCAGGACTGCGGCGTTGTCGACGACTACCCGCGGTCCCCGGAAGCTCACCGGGTCGGGGCCCCACACCGCATCAAAGACATCGAGCGTCTCGTCGAGGAAGCGGCCGCGATCGGCTCGGGTGGCGCCGGTGGCCTGCAGTTCGTCGGTGGCCCAACCGGTGCCCAGGCCCGCGATCACGCGGCCGCCGCTGATCTGATCGATCGTGGCGAGCGCCTTAGCGAGCTGGACCGGAGTGTGCAGTGCCGCGACGAGGACGGAGGTACCGAGGCGGACGCTTTCGGTCGCGACCGCCGCGGCGGTGAGGACGGCCAACGGGTCGGCGGCCTGGCGCGAGTGTTCCGGCCAAGGCACGTTAAATCCGGCGTAGGGCTCGACGGGCGCCTGCGGGAAGAGCAGTCGCTCGTACGTCCACACACTGGAATATCCGGCCGCCTCGGCTACCCGTGCCGCTTCGACCAGATCGTGTTGCAGGTCGACCCCCAATCTCTGGGGCAGGCGAAGTCCAAGTCTCATTCGGTACCTTCCATCGAGTCGTGGCGCTCGCGGAAAAGAACAACCATTCCGCCCCGCCAATGCCGTTGATGGCCAGAGGCGTCCTTTTCTGTGGAGCGGATGGCGCATTGTGAGTGGTGTGCGGCCGCTACCAGAGTGGTTAGCGGTCAACGGATTTGGGTCATGGCGGTTTCTGTGGGTAACATGACGCGTTTGTCACCTGGGAACGGGTCCGGTGCGGCGTTGCAATCAGCATGACAACGGTGATTTCTCCCGACGGGACCTGCATCGGATATGAATCCGTTGGTGCCGGTTCGCCGCTGCTCTTGGTGCATGGCAGCACCGGCACGCGTGCTCGTTGGTCCTCGGTGACGGCGGTGCTGGTACAGCGCTACACCGTCCACGCTATGGACCGCCGCGGTCGGGGACTGAGCACCATCGAGGTCGAGCCCTACAGCCTGAGCCGGGAAGCCGAGGATGTGGCGGCCGTCGCCGAGGATGTGGCGGCCGTCGCCGAGGATGTCGGCGGCGACGTCTACGTCGTCGGGCATTCCTACGGGGCATTGGCGGTCATGGAAGCAGCCCTGCTCACATCAGCGTTCCGCCGGATCATGCTGTACGAGCCGCCAATACCGTCGCAGGGCCATGACGTCGGGTCACCGGAGGGCCTCGCACGCATCACCAAGATGTCGGACCCGCGCGAAATACTCGAAGCGTTCTACCGCGACACCCTGCACCTCCCCCCGCCGGCCATCAAAGACCTTGTCGATCGTGAGTTGCCGTATCTGGCCGACTCGATCGGGCACACCGCCGGCCGCGAACTCGCGGCGGCCCGCGCCTACCGCGCCACCGAGCGGCTAGCCGAGATCACCGTCCCGGTGCGTATGTTGTTCGGGACCCAGAGTCCCACGTATTTCCGGGTGGCCGCCGCGGCCGTAGCCGACTTGGTACCGGGCGCGACGGTTGCCCCGTTGCGCGGCCAAGGGCACCAGGCGGTCGACTACGACCCACAACAATTCGTGAGGGCGGTACTCGATTTCGACTCGGGCTCCGCTAGCCCGCGTCGGCGACCGTGATGATGGTCTTGCCGCCACCACCCCGCGCCGGGTCGAATGCCGACGCAGCTTCGCCCAGTGCACATACCGTTTTGATGGCTGGGCGCAGTCGGCCGTCGCGAATCCTGCGTTCCAGCACGGTAAGGGTTTGCCGGTCGGGTTCGACGACGAAAAAGACAGCGCCTCCGTGCTCGGGTTGAACCCGCAGCGGCTCGGCGATGGTGATCAGCGCGCCGCCCGAACGCACCAATTGCGCTGAGCGATCGAGGATTTCACCACCGAGAACGTTTGCACCTACGCGGCGTGGTCACCAGGGCAATCGAGCCATGCGGTCCGCCAAACGCGGCACGGCGCCGGTCACCGGACGCCGGCGTATTCGGCCGGCGCTGCCCGCCCGGCGACACGCGCCGGTCGAGCGCGAATCAGGCGTGGCCACCAGAAGAATGGCCCCAGCAGACGAGCGAGGGCGGGCGTGATGAACGAACGCACAATCAGCGTGTCCAGCAGCAGACCGATCCCGATCGTGGATCCCATTTCACCGACCGAGACCAGCTTGCCGGAGACCATGGCCATCATCGTGACGGCGAACACCAGACCGGCGGTGGTGACTACTTTGCCCGAGTTCGCGACTGCTCTGATCAAGCCGGTATTCAGGCCCGCCTTGCTTTCCTCCAAGTAGCGGGCTATGAGCAGCAGGTTGTAGTCCGAGCCGACCGCCACCAGGATGATGAAGGTGAGCGGCAGACCCAGCCAGCTGATCGGGATGCCAAGCAGGTGCTGCCAGATCAGGACCGAGAGACCGAACGCTCCCGAATACGAAAACGCTACGGTTCCGATTATGACCAGCGCCGCGATCATGCTCCGGGTGATGAGCAACATTACTAGGAAAATCAACGCGAATGCCGCGGTAGCCGCGATGATCAGGTCGGTTGCGGCCGCATCCTGGATATCCCAGTACGTCGTCGCGGCGCCGCCGAGGTACACATGGGCGCCGGCGAGCGTGGTGCCTTTCAACGCCTCCTTGGCGGCGGGCAGATAGGCCTGGTCGTGGTGGATGCCGTCTTCCGTGAGTGCTTCGCCGTCGTGGTAGACCATGTATCGAGCGGCTTTGCCGTCGGGGGACATGAAGAATTTCAGATCGATGCGAAACGACGAATTGTTGAACGCATCTGGTGGTAGGTAAAAGAATTCGTCGTTCTTCGCACTGTCGAACGCATAGCCCAGATCCATCATCTGCCGGCTTAGCTCGTCCAACTGGGCCAGCTGGGGCGCAATCGTACTGTGCTCGGCCATGATCACCTGGTGAAGCTGCTCGAGCTGGTCGACGTTGCGGCCGAGGAGGTCGACCAGCTGCGGCATCACCGAGTCTTGTATCATCGCAGCCTTCAGGTTCTTATCCATTTGCTCGTCCAACTGGTCGAACTTGTCCGTCAGCTCGAATAGCGAACGCAGCGACCAGCAGAGCGGGATATCGAAACAGTGCTTCTCCCAATAGAAGTAGCTGCGGATCGGCCGCCAGACATCGTCGAAATCGGCGATGTCGTCGCGCATCGCGTCGGTGACGTCCTTCATGCCCTGGGCCGCACCGGCGGCGATATGAGCCGCGCCGGCCTGTTGAGACGTCAATTCCTGTTGATGCCGCATCAGCCCCGTCATGCGCTCGGTGATGCCGGCCATCTCGGTGAGCCGCGAGTTGAGGTCGGTGAGGAACGGCAGGATTTCCTTGATCTTCGTTCCCATCGAGCCCATGGTGTAAGTGAACGACGAATGTTCTAGCGGAGTCCCCAATGGCCTGGTCACGCTTTGGATCAACCCCACACCGGGAGTGTGAAATACACTGCGGGCCACCCGGTCCAGCGCGATCATGTCCGTGCTGTTACGCATATCGTGGTCGGATTCGACCATGAGCATGTCGCCGTTCAGCCTGCTAACCGGGAAGTGCCTGTCGGCCGCGGCGTATCCGAGCTTCGACGGGCTGTCATCGGAGATGTATATCCGGTCGTCGTAGTTGGGATGGTAGGTGGGCAGCGTGAGCGATCCCACGAGCACCACCACGCAGCTGGCCAGCAGCACCCGGCCGGGCCACCGAACCGTCACCGTGCCGACCTTGCGCCAAATCCCGGCACCGCCTTTGCGTTTCGGCTCGAATATTCCCACGCGGGTGCCCAACGCCAGCACAGCCGGACCGAAGGTCAAGGCGGCCGCCACTGCGGTGAGCATAGCCACAGCGCAGGGGATCCCACAGGTATTGAAGTAGTTGAGGCGGGTGAACTTGAGGCAGAACGTTGCGCCGGCGACCGCGAGGCCAGATCCGAGGATGACGTGGGAGACGCCGCTCACGGCGGAATAGTAAGCGGTTTCCCGGTCTTCACCCGCGCGGCGTGCTTCGTGGTAGCGGCCGATCAGAAAGATCGCGTAATCGGTACCCGCGCCGAGGATCAGGGAGACCAGAAGGTTGGACGCGAACTCGGATATCCCGATGAGCTTGTGGAAGGCGAGGAAGGAGACTATGCCCCGCCCACAGTTCAACTCCAGCATCACCATGAACAGCACGAGGAGCGCGGTCATGATCGAGCGATAGACGACCAGCAGCATCACGGATATGAGAACGATGGTGACGAACATGATCATGATCAGGCTCTCGTTACCGGCTTCGAGCATGTCCGCCGACAGCGGTGCCGAGCCCGAGACGTAGACCTTCAGCCCAGGCGGGGTTCTGGTCTGCGAGACCAAGTCTCGCACCGCCTTGATTGACTCGTCCGACACCGCCGAGCCGAGATTGCCGGCAGTCCGAACCAGCGTGTAGGACGCCTTTCCGTCGTTACTCTGCACCCCGGCGGCGGTTGTTCCCTGTCCCCACAGATTCATGACGTATTGAACGTGCTTGTCTCGCTGCAGTTTTGCGATCAGGCCGTCATAGAAGTGGTGGTCGGCTTCGTCGAGCTTGTGATCGCCTTCCAACACGACCATCACCAGGCTGTTGCTGTCCGACTCGTTGAACACGTCCCCGATGTGGATGAGTGCGCGCGACGAGGGCGCATCGACCGGGACCAGCGGTCCCCGGTTCGCTTCGGTGACGGGTTCCAGCTGCGGGACGGCCACGTTGAGCACGACCATGAGTCCGACCCACGCCACAACCACGGGCACGGCGAACCTGCGGATGGTTCGCGCAAGGAAGGGTTTGCGCACCTTGATGTCGACGCTGTTATGCCTCATGCGGACAGCACCTGGCACCAGACCCCGGCGTGCTCACCCGTGGCGGTGTGTTCGGAACGCACCTGGCCGTCGACGATGATGCGACAGCCGACATTGCCTCCGGCGACCTGCGCGGTGATGTCGGCGGTCGCGGTCGTCAACACCGTGACTTCGGTATGCGTCCAGGGCAACGTCGCCAGGTCGACGGCGATTGCGTGCGAGTTCACGTCCCAATAGCTGACCCGCCCCCACCCGCCCAACTCGCCGAACACGTCGTATTCGATGTGTTTGGGATTGAACTGAGCTATCGAAAATTTGTCGCCCGGGCTCAGGGTTCGGTCCTGGGAACCGAAGATCCTGTGCGCGGAATCGATGACGCACCCCGCCAAGACGGCGACGATGGCCACCAGGGTAGGCAGCCATAGCTTGTTGATTAGTCGCCGGTGCAGAGACGCGACCATGACGATGACCCTCCTCGGGCACTCACAACGAAAATCGAAACAGGTGGACCACCGTGGCCACACGGGCAATGGGTGTCGGGACGATGGAGTTGAGCCGCCGCAGGACGCGCTATATGCGCACTCCGCTCAGCATCCGCGTGAAACTCGCCAACTCGACTAAGCCGTCGGCCGTGGGAGCGGGCCGTCCGGCCGCGTTGAAGACGTCGGCGATCTCAGCACTGCGCGTCGTCCAGCCCCGCTCGGCCAGATACTTGGCGGCGTCTGTGTGCTGACCGGCGAAAGTCACACTGCGAAGGTCGATCTCGGGGTCCAACTGATTCCATACCGCGTGTCGTTTTCTCAGATTTTCGCCGAGCGCATCGGTTCTGGGCGTCTCGACGTAATCCGCCCCGAGTTGGCTCCCGGGAGCACTCAAATTGGTGATCGCGTCGAGAATCTGGTTTTGTGCCTCCGGCGGGAGATACCCGATGAGAAGTCCCTCGACGACCCAAACAGTCGGCTGCGTGTCGTCGAAACCGTTTTGCCGCAACGCGCTCGACCAGTCCTGACGCAGATCGATGCCCAAGCAATGGTGCCCTTCGGCAGGTGCCCAGCCCAAGCCGGTCAAGACGCTCCGCTTCCACTCGATGACCTGGGGTTGATCGATCTCATAGATGGCCGTCGCCGGCGGCCAGTCCAATCGGTAAGCCCGGCAATCCAGTCCAGAGGCCAGAATCACCGCTTGGCGGATACCGGCTTGGCACGCGTCGCTGGCAAAGTCATCGAGGGTTCTCGTCCGCACGCCGAAGTAGTCCGGCATCCAGTCGACTTCGAGGTCCGAGAAATCGATTGCGCCGTCGACAATCCGGGTGAACAGTTTCAGTCCGACCGCCCTGACCAACACTGCGGCGAACGGGTCGCGGATCACCGGATCGGGTTGCCTACTGGCGACCGCCCGCGCCGCAGCGACCAGTGTGGCGGTCGCGCCCACTCCCGTCTTGAGGTCCCAACTATCGTCATGAGTCCGTGACATTATCGCCCCCTTGAATCACGTTGCGCCTGAACGAGTCACCCTCGTTCAGGCCGTTTCTGGTGCAAAGTTAGGGCTACGACGACGGCCGGTCTACCCGAATGGCGCGGCCCATAGCCGGAAAGCGCGGTGAACTAAATTCGACGCTCACAGCGTGATACCACGCGCAATGAAGGTCGGTGGAGATGCATCGCGGGCCAGATGGCCAATTGACGCCCGATCACGAACCACGCCTCGGTGACATGCGTTGGGATAGTCAAACTATGGGTAGCCTGAAGCCGCCCGTCGGTTTAGGCGGCTGGCACCACGTTGTGGTTGAAGCGAAACATGTTGGTCGGGTCGTACATCTTTTTGACGTGCGCCAGGCGCTCGTAGCGTTCCGGACCGTAGATTGCGACGGCCTCGGCCGCTTCTTCGGGAGCAAGGTTGTTCACCAGCCGCCGGTCGGCCTGCCAGGCTGCCATCCCGTTGAGCAGCGCAGCGACCGACTCCTTGAGCCGCCGTTCCTCTGACAGCGGACCGACCTCGACGCCCAACAAGACATACGGCAGACCTCTGGTCGCTACGGCGTTGGGCACCACCGGCTCTCGGTCCCAGGCTCCGCCAAGGGCACGCAGTTCGGCGATCCACATGGTGGTTTGGGAATTCGGGCCGACGAGTTCCACCAGTCTGTCCTGCGATTCCGCGGGGAATTCCCGCAGCATGATGCTGCGCTCGTAGTATGGCAATGGTTCGGTCGGCTCGGCGTGGATCGATGCGACTGCCGTGTACGGCATGTCCGCTACGGTGTCCAGGACGGTCGGCGCGACTGCCCGGAGCGGCGCGATCATCCGTTCGCCATCCTCGGCCGTGCCGTTGTAGGCGATCCGCAGCGCCACCGTGAACACGCCGCGCAGCGGCTCGGGGATTTCGGGCAGCCGCGGAAGTCGCAGGGCCGCGAACGACGAGACCATCGATTCCGGCGTGTTCGGGTGCCAGGCAGTCCAGGTGCGCAGCACGTCGGTCATGTGCTCCCCCGGAAAGTAGAGGGCACCGCCGTAAATACGGGAAACCGGGAACAACACAAACTGCAGCCTGGTGACCACTCCGAAGTTGCCTTTGCCACCGCGCAGCGCCCAGAACAGCTCGGGATCGGATTTGGCGTCGACATGTCGCAATTCGCCGTCTGCCGTCACCACGTCGAGCGAGCGCACGTGGTCCGCGGCGTAGCCGTGGGAGCGGCCGAGCGTCGGGCTGAGACCGCCGCCCAGGCTATAACCGACGACCCCTACCGTGGGGTTGGACCCGTTCAACGGTGCCAGCCCAGTCTCGGCTGCCTTCTGGACCACGTCTGCCCATATCGCCCCGGCGCCGACCCCGGCAGTGCGCCCGACGGCGTCGATCTCGACGTCGTTCATCCGGCGGGTGTTGATCAGAACGGCGCCCTCTGCCGTGCCGACGACCTGGTGGCCGGTGGCCTTCACCGCAACCGGGCGATGCCGCCTCGCCGCGAAAGCGACGGCCGCCTCGACATCGGTCGGACACTGCGCCACCACGATCACGGCGGGCTTGAGCTCGTGGTTGAGGTTGAAGACGGCCCGTTCGTCGTCATATCCCGCGTCACCCGGCAACAGAACCGACCCCGCCACCGCCGCAACCAGGTCCGCGAGGTCCTCCGGCCGGATAGGTGAAACACGGGAATCATCGATAATCACGACGTACATCCTCTTTTCGTAGTGCGATCAAAAGCAGCGCAGATACCACGGAACGGGGAACGGTCGTACTCATTCAGTCGGTGCCATACCGAGCCGAATGTATTCGGGACGGTCAGCACTCGGCTGTCGTCGCGGTGGGCGCGACTGTCGATCAGTCGGTCGGAGTGGGCGACGCCGCCTTCTTCCAGCCGATGTCTGCTGCAAAGTTAGGGATATCGCGACCGGCGGTCTACGCGCAAAGCGCGGCGCTTGTCCGCAAAGCGCGGCCAACCTCGGGTTCACGGACCTGCTCGACGCGACGGCCGACCACCCGGGCCGCAAAAGACTTAGAGCCGCTCGACCGTTCTGCTCGGGCAGCAGTTATAAGAAGAAGATGTTATCCCGCAACGCGATTCGGGAATCCGAAGGTGCAGCGCTACAGCATGCAGGACACGCAGCCCTCGACCTCTGTTCCCTCCAACGCCATCTGACGCAACCGGATGTAGTACAGCGTCTTGATGCCCTTGCGCCAGGCGTAGATCTGCGCCTTGTTCACATCGCGGGTGGTGGCGGTGTCCTTGAAGAACAGCGTCAGCGACAGTCCCTGGTCCACGTGCTGGGTGGCCGCGGCGTAGGTGTCGATGATCTTTTCGTAGCCGATCTCGTAGGCGTCCTGGTAATACTCCAGGTTGTCGTTGGTCAGGTATGGCGCCGGGTAGTAGACGCGGCCGATCTTGCCTTCCTTACGGATCTCGATCTTGCTCGCCACCGGGTGGATCGAGCTGGTCGAGTTGTTGATGTAGCTGATCGAGCCGGTCGGTGGGACGGCCTGTAGGTTCTGGTTGTAGATGCCGTGCTGCTGCACCGACTCCTTGAGCCGCTGCCAATCCTCTTGTGTCGGAATGCGGATGCCCGCTTCGGCAAAGATTTCCCGGACCCGCGGCGTGGCCGGCTCCCACACCTGCTCGGTGTACTTGTCGAAGAATTCGCCCGAGGCGTACTTCGACTTCTCGAAGCCCCCGAACTTGCTTCCCCGCTCGATCGCGATGCGGTTCGATGCGCGCAGCGCGTGGTAGAGCACGGTGTAGAAGTAGATGTTGGTGAAGTCGACGCCTTCTTCGGAGCCGTAGAGGATGCGCTCGCGGGCCAGGTAGCCGTGCAGGTTCATCTGGCCCAGCCCGATCGCGTGGGACTCGTTGTTGCCCTGCTCGATTGAGGGCACCGACCAGATGTGCGTCTGATCGCTCACCGCCGTCAGCGCGCGGATCGCGACCTCGATGGTCTGCGCGAAGTCCGGCGAGTCCATCGTCTTGGCGATGTTCAGCGATCCCAAGTTGCACGAAATGTCCTTGCCCACTTTGGCGTACGACAAGTCGTCGTTGAACACCGATGGCGTGGACACCTGCAGGATCTCCGAGCACAGGTTCGAGTGGGTGATCTTTCCGTCGATCGGGTTGGCCCGGTTCACCGTGTCCTCGAACATGATGTAGGGGTAACCGGACTCGAACTGCAGTTCGGCCAGCGTCTGGAAGAATTCCCGCGCCTTGATCTTCGTCTTGCGAATCCGGGCGTCGTCGACCATCTCGTAGTACTTCTCGGTGACCGAGATGTCGGCGAACGGCAGGCCGTAAACCCGCTCGACGTCGTAGGGTGAGAACAGGTACATGTCCTCGTTCTTCTTCGCCAGCTCGAAGGTGATGTCGGGTATCACCACGCCCAGGCTCAGCGTCTTGATGCGGATCTTCTCGTCGGCGTTTTCGCGCTTGGTGTCCAGGAACCGGTAGATGTCGGGGTGATGGGCGTGCAGGTACACCGCGCCCGCGCCCTGCCGGGCCCCGAGTTGGTTGGCGTAGGAGAACGAGTCCTCGAGCAGTTTCATGATCGGGATGACGCCCGAGGACTGGTTCTCGATGTTCTTGATCGGGGCGCCGTGCTCCCGAATGTTACTGAGCAGCAGGGCGACTCCCCCACCGCGCTTGGACAGCTGCAGTGCGGAGTTGATGGATCGCCCGATCGACTCCATGTTGTCCTCGATGCGCAGCAAAAAGCAGCTCACCGGCTCGCCGCGCTGCTTCTTGCCCGAGTTCAGGAACGTCGGGGTGGCCGGCTGGAATCGCCCGTCGATGATCTCGTCGACCAGCTTCTCGGCCAGGACTGTGTCACCGGCGGCCAGCGTCAGCGCGACCATGACCACGCGGTCCTCGAAGCGCTCCAGGTAACGCTTCCCGTCGAACGTCTTCAGCGTGTAGGAGGTGTAGTACTTGAACGCGCCGAGGAACGTCGGGAACCGGAACTTCTTGGCGTACGCGCGGTCCAGCAGCGTCTTGACGAAGTTACGGCTGTACTGGTCGAGAACCTCGCGCTCGTAGTAGTTCTCCTTGATCAGGTAGTCGAGCTTCTCGTCCTGATTGTGGAAGAACACCGTGTTCTGGTTGACGTGCTGCAGGAAGTACTGATGGGCGGCCTCGCGGTCCTTGTCGAACTGGATCTTGCCGTCCGCGTCGTAGAGATTCAGCATCGCGTTGAGCGCGTGGTAATCCGTTTCCCCCGGCAAGGCGTGGGCCCCGGTGGTTACAGGCTCTGCAGCGACGGTTGGTGGCACGTCTGTTCCTTCCAGAAATTGGCTAAGCCCGCGCGGACGGCTTCCACGTCGTCCTGGGTTCCCATTAATTCGAAGCGGTAGAGGTACGGAACGCCGCACTTGCGCGAGATCACGTTGCCCGCGTAGGCGAATTCGGCGCCGAAGTTGTTGTTGCCCGCGGCGATGACGCCGCGGATCAACGACCGGTTGTGCTCATTGTTCAAAAAGGCGATGACCTGCTTGGGGACGTAACCACCGGCGTTGAGGTCAGGTGTCGCGTGCCCGCCGCCGTAGGTGGGCAGGACGAGGACGTAGGGCTGGTCGACCTCGATGCGGCCATGCAGTGGTATCCGCGTGGCGGGGATCCCCAGCTTCTCCACGAAGCGGTGGGTGTTCTCCGACACCGAGGAGAAATAGACCAGGTTGCGCGACTGCACCGCAACCTCCTTACCTAACGTCTTGCCTTACGCGCTCAGTTCCGCCGCGGACAGCGCCTTGATGCGGTCGGGGCGGAAACCCGACCAGTGGTCGTTGCCCGCCACCACCACGGGAGCCTGCAAGTATCCCAGGGCCATCACGTAGTCACGCGCCTCGGCGTCCAGCGAGATGTCGACCTTCTCGTAGGCGATGCCCTGCTTGTCCAGCGCCTTGTAGGTGGCAGTGCACTGCACGCATGCCGGCTTGGTGTACACGGTGATGCTCATGGAATGCCGCTCCTTTGCGGAAGAGGGGACCCAACGGACTGGCAACTACTTTTGGACTGCGTCTTTGCTATGTTCAGCGATCCGTCAGGCCCCCTGATTCCCGTCGTGCGGCGGTCAAGGTCGAACGACCTGTGGGCGCCGATTTCGGAGGGTTCACCGAGTCTGGCTGGCTTGGTGGTCCTGGGATCTGCCGGTGCTCGAAACACTACACCTAGTGGGTGACAAGATGGCGAGATACAAGATGTTCTGAATAACAATTTTGAAATTCCCTGGTCGTGAGCCCGGTCGCGAAAAAATCTGGATCCCCGCTCGGCGTGTCGCAGATCACAGATCGCGCCGGCGTGAACCATGCGCTCCGGTATATCAGCGACCACCGACATCACCACCGACGGCGGCGGGCCGGCCCGCAGCTAGCAAAGCCGCCAGGTGCGCCTGGCGGCTTTTGCTATTCGGTTATTCCAACCTCGCTGGTCGCCCGGCGGGTGGCTTGTCGACTTCCGCCAATCAGCCGACCTCGGCGGCCAGCTTGCCCACCACATCACGCACGTTCGCCGAGAGCTCGGCGTGCTCGGCGGGCGCCTTGCCCTCCAGCGTCTTGAACGGGACTGACAGTTTGATCGCCTCCACCACGCGTGCGCCGGCGATGCCGAACGACTTGCGGGTGTCGTCGTGCGCCCACACCCCGCCGTACCGGCCGAAGGATCCCCCGATGACCGCGAGCGGCTTGCCCTTGAGCGCGCTGTCGCCGAACGGCCGGGATAACCAGTCGATCGCGTTCTTGATGACGGCCGGGTAGCTGCCGTTGTACTCCGGGGTCACCACCAGGGCGGCGTCCGCGTCGGACACCGCGGCACGCAGCGCGGCCACCGGGCCGAGCTCCGGCGCGGCGGTGTTCATCGCGTAGTCGAGCTCCTCGTTATAAAACGGCAGCTCATCGAGTCCTTCATAGATCGTGACGGTCACGTCGTCGGCGGCGACCGCCACCGCCAACTCGGCGATCTGGCGGTTGATCGACGCCGCCCGCAGGCTTCCCACTAACGCCAGGATTTTGATTGACACTGCTGAAGTTTCCCTTCGGTCGTTGCGTACATCCTCGCACGAGCTAACCGGACTATAGTCCGCTTTATTCCGGCAGCGTTAAAGTGCAGGAGTGAGCGAGCGGTCGGGCGAGTTGCAGGTGTGCGCCCCACAGGTGCACCAGGAACGGGGCGACGCGGCGCGCAACCGCGCCCTGCTCCTCCAGGCCGCCCGAAACCTGGTCGCCGAGCGCGGCGCCGACGCCGTCACCACCGACGACATCGCCGCCGCCGCCGGAGTCGGCAAAGGCACGCTGTTCCGCCGCTTCGGCAGCCGGGCCGGTCTGATGATGGTGCTGCTGGACGAGGATGAACAAGCCGTTCAGCAGGCATTCCTGTTCGGGCCGCCGCCACTGGGACCCGGCGCCCCGCCGACCGATCGGCTGGTCGCATTCGGCCGGGAGCGGATCCGGTTCGCTCACGACCACTGTGAACTGCTGGCCGCGGCCAATCGCGATCCGCAAAACCGGCACAACGCACCGGCCACGGTGCTGCGCACGCACGTGCGGGTGTTGCTCAAGGCGGCCGAATCCACCGGCAACCTCGACGCCCAGACCGACGCGTTGCTCGCGCTGCTGGACGTGGACTACGTCGAGCATCAACTGGCCGAGGGCGGTCACACCCTTTCGACGCTGGGCGACGCGTGGGAAAGCTTGGCGCGCAAGCTCTGCGGGCGATGAACGCCGTGCCCGCCGCGGCGCCGGATTGGGTCTTGCATGTGGACCTCGACCAGTTTCTGGCGTCGGTCGAGTTGCGCAGGCATCCCGAATTGGCCGGGCTGCCGGTCATTGTGGGCGGCAGCGGCGATCCGAGCGAGCCGCGCAAGGTCGTCACCTGCGCCTCCTATGAGGCCCGCGAGTTCGGCGTGCGTGCGGGCATGCCGCTGCGTGTCGCGGCCCGTCGCTGCCCCGAGGCGACCTTTCTCCCGTCGGACCCGGCCGCCTACGACGCGGCGTCCGATCAGGTGATGGGTGTGTTGCGCGACCTGGGACATCCGGTCGAAGTCTGGGGCTGGGACGAGGCGTATGTCGCGGTGACCGCGAAGGACCCGAGCGAGGTCGCACAACGGATCCGCAGCGTCATCTCCACCGAAACCGGGCTGTCCTGCTCGGTCGGCATCAGCGACAACAAGCAGCGCGCGAAGGTCGCGACCGGCTTCGCGAAACCGGCTGGCATTTTCGTGCTCACCGACGCGAACTGGATGCCCCTGATGGCCGATCGTCCGGTCGACGCGCTATGGAGCGTGGGACCCAAGACGGCGAAAAGACTTGCGGATATTGACATTACGACGGTATGGCAGCTGGCCCACTGCGATGCGGAGTTGTTGACGGCCACGTTCGGTCCGCGCACCGGGCTGTGGCTACTGTTGTTGGCCAAGGGCGGCGGCGACGGCAAGGTCAGCGCCGAACCGTGGGTGCCGCGCTCGCGCAGCCACGTCGTGACCTTTCCGCGCGATCTCACCGATCGGTCCGAGATGGACGCGGCCGTAACGGATTTGGCCGAGCGAGCGCTGACCGATGTGCTCGCGGCGGACCGAGTCGTGATCCGGGTGGCGGTGACCGTGCGCACGGCGACCTTCTACACGCGCACCAAGATTCGCAAGCTCGATGCGCCCAGCACCGATCGCGACGTCATCGTGGCCGCGGCCCTTCGGGTGCTCGACCTATTCGAACTCGACCGGCCGGTCCGCCTGCTCGGGGTACGTCTCGAGCTGGTCATGCCGGACTAGCGCCGGCGGGCTGGGTCGCAGCGCGCGGGTGAAGATCACGTTCACCTGGCGCATCGCCACGCTATATGGCCACCACGCAAGCCTTTTGAACGCGTACAAGGCGCGGATGTCGGCAGACGTGTAGATCAGGTATCGATTCTTGGCCACCCCGGCCAGGATCTTGTCGGCGGCCTTTTCCGGCGACACGGCGTGGCCGGCGAAGCGCTTCACCCACCGGTCGACGTTGGGGTCTTCCCGGTCCACGCCGGCGATCTCCACGGTGCTCACCAGCGGGGTGTTCACCGCGCCCGGAACCACGACCGAGACCCCGATGCGGTGGCGGGCCAGGTCGAAGCGCAAGACCTCCGACAAACCGCGCAATCCGTACTTGCTGGCGCTGTAGGCGGCATGCCACGGCAGGGCCACCAGTCCGGCCGCCGAGGACACGTTGACCAGATGCCCGCCGCGCTTGGCCGCCACCATGGGCGGCACGAAGGTCTCGATAACGTGGATCGGACCCATCAGGTTGATGTCGATCATCTTGCGCCACTGCTCGTGAGTCAGCCGGTCGACGGTGCCCCACGCGGATACGCCGGCGATGTTGAGGACGAGATCCATGCTCGGATGTTCGGCATGGACGGCGGCGGCGAACGAGGCCACCTGCTCGTAGTCGGCGATATTCAGCGCCCGATGCTCGGGAACCTGGGCGCCCAGCGCCCGCGCGTCGGCCACGGTCTGTTCGAGGCCGTTGCTGTCGCGGTCAGTCAGATAGAGCTCGGCGCCCTGCGCGGCCAGCCGCAACGCCGTGGCACGGCCGATGCCGCTCGCCGCTCCGGTGACAAGGCACCGCTTTCCCGCGAAAGACCGCCCGATTCCGCTCTGAGCCATGGCCGTGACGATACCGGCGGTAACGCCGCGCTAGGGACGGCCGGCCCACAGCGCGTGCAGCCACAACTGCTCGAGGAGGCGCACCCGTCGGTCACGGTCGCTGTCGCGCCCGGTCAGGATCGGGTCGCCGGTCAGCATCAGCGCGGTGGTGCCGGCCAAAGTGCGGATCAGCGTCGGCAGGTCGTCACTGATCGGATTGGCCGTCCCGGCCTTCATCTCGGCCTCGACGATCCCGACGATCTGGCCCAGCACCACCTCGAACTGCTGATCCAGCAGATCGCGAATCTCGACGTCGGTATTACGGGCCTCGTTGCACGCGGTCACGACCGGGTCGTTGTGTGCGTAGACGGCCGCGGCGCTGCCAACCATCCGCTTGGCGAACTGCTCGGGTGACTCGCCGGCCTGTCGGGGGGCGAAGTACTCGGTGAGTTCCTCGAGTTCTTCGGCGGCCTCGGCCATGAGCTGTGCCAGCACCGCGTATTTGGAGTCGAAGTAGAAGTAGAAGCCGGATCGCGCCACGCCGGCCCGCAGGCTGATGGTGCTCACCGACAGCTCCGCGAACGGCTTTTCCTGCAGCAGTTCCCGCACCGCCTGCACGATCGCCTGGCGTTGTTTGTCGCCACGCCGTCGTGCGCCCGGCTCTGGAGTGGCGGGGTGGCTGGTCACTCCCTGACCTTGCACCACGCCGCTGAAAAAGCAAACTTGACAGCCGTCAAGTTTTTCAGCGAAGGTATGAATCAGTGACGGCCGTCACCGGGAGGGCACGCAAAGGAGCGTTTATGACCGCCACCATCAGCACCCCGCAGTACCTGCTGGATCAGGCGCGGCGCCGGTTCACGCCGTCCATCAACAACTTTCCCGGCATGGGGATGGTCGAGCGCAAGCTGCTGAACACCGATTTCCCGGAGCGCAAACTCGCCGAGCCACCACCGGACAGTGGGCTCAAACCGGTCATCGGCGACGCGGGCCTGCCGGTCATCGGGCACATCATCGAGATGCTGCGCGGCGGCCCCGACTACCTGCTGCACATGTACAAGACCAAGGGTCCGGTGGTCTTCGGGGACTCGCCCGTCCTGCCGGGCGTCGCCGCCCTGGGCCCGGACGCCGCTCAGGTCATCTATTCCAATCGCAACAAGGACTATTCCCAGCAGGGATGGGTGCCGGTAATCGGGCCGTTCTTCAACCGCGGCCTGATGCTGCTGGACTTCGAAGAGCACATGTTCCATCGGCGGATCATGCAGGAGGCCTTCATCCGGTCTCGCCTGGTCAGCTATGTCGAGCAGATGGACCAGGTGGTCTCACAGACCGTCGCCAACGACTGGGTGACCAATGACGCACGGTTCCTGCTCTATCCGGCCATGAAGGAATTGACGCTCGACATCGCGTCGATGGTGTTCATGGGCCACGAGCCGGGCACCGACCACGAGTTGGTGACCAAGGTCAACAAGGCGTTTGCGGTCACCACCCGGGCGGGCAACGCGATCATCCGCACTTCCGTGCCGCCGTTCACCTGGTGGCGCGGCCTCAAAGCGCGCGAGCTGCTGGAGAACTACTTCCGCGAGCGGGTCAAGGAACAGCGTGCGAATCCCGGTACCGATCTGCTGTCGGTGTTGTGTCAGACCGAGGACGAGGACGGCAACAAGTTCTCCGACGACGACATCGTCAATCACATGATCTTTTTGATGATGGCCGCGCATGACACCTCCACCTCGACGGTGACCACGATGGCCTACCACCTTGCACTCCACCCGGAGTGGCAGCAGCGCTGCCGCGAGGAATCGGATCGGCTGGGCGACGGGCCACTCGATATCGATTCTCTGGAGAAGCTGGAGACGCTGGATCTGGTGATGAACGAATCGATCCGCATAGTGACGCCGGTGCAGTGGGCGATGCGCCAGACGGTCCGCGACACCGACCTGCTGGGGTACTTCATCCCGAAGGGCACCAATGTGATCGCCTATCCCGGCATGAACCACCGGCTGCCCGAATTGTGGACCGATCCACTGAAATTCGACCCCGAGCGGTTCACCGAGCCGCGCAACGAGCATAAGCGGCACCGCTACGCGTTCACTCCGTTCGGTGGCGGCGCGCACAAGTGCATCGGGATGACGTTCGGGCAGTTGGAGATCAAGACGATCCTGCACCGCCTGCTGCGCAGGTATCGGCTGGAGCCGCCCCGCCCGGGCTACAAGTGCGAGTGGGATTACGGCGGCATGCCGGTTCCGAAAGACGGCATGCCGATTGTGTTGCGCCCGCTGTAGAACGTCCGCGACCGAAACCACGTTCGCGGTGGGGCCGGGACTCAATGTGCGCTATCAGTGTCGCCAGCGCACATGAAGTCACCTACGGATCTAATTCAGCGCGCCCGTCTCAGTCGACGGCCTCTTACCCGGCCGGACCCGGTGCGGGCTCGAACCGTAGATACGCCTGAATCGTCGTACCGGCCCTGGTGGTGTGGGTTCGCACCAAGTCCGAAATGGCGTTGACCAGATACAGACCGCGGCTCGCGGGACCGCACGGGCCGGGGTCCAGTCGCCCCACAATTTGGTCGTCGAATCGTCCGGTGTCGCGTGCCTCGCAGACCAGATGCCCGTCGTCTTGCCAGAAGGCCAGCCGGCAGGCGCCCCCGGTGTACATCAGGCTGTTGGTGGCCAGCTCCGTGGCGACCAGCTGTAGATCCTCGATGCTCTGCTGCGACAACCCCATCCAGCCCGCGTAGTCGACGGCAAAGGATCGCGCAGGCCGAAGGTCGGCCGACTTGCGGACCATGTATGTGACGGCCCCGGGACCGGCGGCCAGCGGCTGATTGCAGCGTTCCAGGACGTCGCCGGGAGCGTAGTCCGAGCTGCGCTCCAGCGCACCGTGTTCCCACAGCAGCGGATGTGTCGCGCGCGCATCCGACAGCACACCGTCACTCAGCCGGTCCGCGTCGTAGAGGCACAGACAGGACGCGGGGTAGCCGTCCATGGCCTCGTTGACGAGTGCCTCGTGCTCGATGCAGGCGATGAACTCCTCGTCGGTGCGGCCGGGCCATGCAAGCTGGCTGACGATCCGGACTCGCTGGTCCGGGTGCTCGTCGATGAACGCGCCCTGCATCGCCATGAACCGCCAGGGGTTGCGGGCCACCTCGGTGATATCGACCATGCGCACGCCCGTCGGTGGATCACCACCGCCGTACAACCCGTCGTGCAGCAGCGCCAGAGTCTTGGGAGGCGCGGCAAGCAGCACCGCCTCGTCCAGCTCCAAACCATCGCCGACGAAGCGGCTTGCCAAATCGAAAAACTCCTGTTGAGAGTGATAAATCGATGCGGAGTGGACGAAACCGTATTGCCTGGTTTCGTTGCCCGCCCTCACTTCAGCGCTCTCGCTTTCGATCACTTACGCCAACCCCCTGTTGGGCAGACTGACGCCTCCCCCTCTGTCAGTACCCAAGAGGGGCCTTCGCTATACCGCGCAACGGGTCTGATTTAGGTTTGCCTCACTGGTGGGACCACGTCGACGGCTCGCGATCGCACTGTCACAGCCACCACGAGGCGGCCGCGTCGAGATGACGGCGGAGGCGGTAGCAGGCGAGGCTCTCGTCGGCAGCCTCCACCGCTTCGACGATCCGCACGTGAGCGTGGTGCACGGCCAGCACGTCCGACCAGGTCGGCTGCGCCTGCCCGGTGCTGGACCAGTGCCGGCGGAACAGCTCCACGATGATCCGCAGGAACAGATCCAGCAGTGCGTTGCCGGCGAGTTGCGCCAGGCCTACGTGGAAGTCGAACTCCGCCGCGATCGCCTGCCGCACGTCGTCGGCCGTGGGTCGGGGGTTCTCCGGCAGCCCGGACCGATGGCTGGCCAAAAACGCCGCCACGTCGGGCTCGGCCAACCGCTTGACGACCTTGGCCACGTTGTCGATCTCGATGGCGTCGCGGACGCATCGCAGGCCTTCGCGGCTCGGGCCACGGTACTGCAGGTACAACGCGATCGTGTTGATGCTGGCCTGCGCCGCGGGCCGGGCGACGGCCAGGCCGCCGCCCGGCCCGCGGCGCATGTGGGCTATCGAGTGGTATTCGAGCAGCCGCACCGCCTCGCGAAGCACGGCGCGGCTCACCCGGTAGCGCTGCAGCAGGGCCGTCTCGGTGCCGAACACCGCACCCACGCGCCAACCGCTGGCGGCGATGTCGTCACCGATGGTGGCGGCCAACATCTCGGCCAGTTTGCCTCTGGGCGTTTCCGAATCGAGCCGCCGGCGCCTCTCCCGGCCCCGGCTCCGGTCGCCCGCGTGATGCTGGTGCAGCCAGCCGGTGACGGCTTCGACGTGTCGCTCGGACAGCGTCTTGGCGCGGGCGGAATCGCCGGCCGTGACGGCGGCGACGATCGCGGAGTGGTGCGCGTGCAGATGGTCGACCGCCTCTAAGGCCTCGGTTTCGGTATCCGTTCGCGACGCCAGGGCATAGCGGGTGGTGAGCCGCATCAGGACATGGATAAACAGTTGCAGCACCGGGTTTTTGGATTGCTCGGCCAGCACGATGTGGAACTCGTCGCGCGGCGCCGGCAGGCCGGGCTTCCACTGCTCCTCGGCGTGCAGCACCGCTCGCAGCCGCGCGATGCCGGCCTCGTCGATGCGCTCGGCGGCCAGCGATGCCGCCAGCGGCTCGAGTACCAGGCGCGCGTTGAGTAGGTCGCCCAGCGTCGTGCCCAGATATTCGAGATAGATGACGACGGCGCGGGTGGCGGGCCCGGCATCGGGCTCGCAGATGTACAACCCGCCGTTGGGGCCGCGGCGCATCCGAGCGACCTGATGGTGTTCGACCAGGCGCACGGCCTCCCGCAGCACCGACCGGCTCACCCCGAAGCGCTGCTGCAGAGCCTGTTCTGAGCCCAGCGATTCGCCCACCGCCCAGCCGCGGCGGACGATCTCGGCTTCGATGTCGCGGGCGAGGATCGAAGCGAGCTTATTCGCCTGGCCGGTCCTGGGCTCCTCAGTCATCCGGGCTCGATCGCGCTCTTGGTCAACAGGTCAGCAGCATGCACCCGGCGACGGGCCCACCGCCGACGGAGACAACGCCCACCTCGGGGCGGCGGGACACCTGCCGCTCCCCCGCGTCGCCGCGCAACTGCAGGCACCCTTCGTGCAGCGCCCAGTAGCCGTGCATGCGCCCCGCCGAAAGTTGGCCGCCGTAGGTGTTCAACGGCAGGTGCCCGTCGCGCGCGATCCGCGCCCCGCCCTCGACGAACGGACCGCCCTCGCCGTCGCCGCAGACTCCGAGTGCTTCCAGCCACGCCAGGGTGAGATAGGTGAATCCGTCGTACAACTCGGCGACCTGGAGGTCGGCGGGCTTCAACGCCGTGCGCGCCCACATCTGCGCCGCGGCATCCGACATCGCCATCTTCGGGTAGTCCGCGCGGTGAAACCAGCCCCCGGCTCCGTCGGACCCGCCGATCGCCTCTACCCGCACCGTGCGGTGCGGACAGTCGGCGGCGTGCTCCGCGTGCGAGACCACCACCGCGATCGAGCCGTCGATCGGGACGTCGCAATCGAGCAACCCAAGTGGGGTGGACACCAGCCGCGCGCCAAGGTAGTCATCCATCGTCATCGGATCCCGATACACCGCCCGGGGATTCAGCGCCGCGTTGCGCCTGCCGTTGAGCGCTATCCAGCCCAGCTGTTCTTTGGTGGTCCCGTATAGGTCCATGTGGCGACGGCAGTTGAGCGCCAACCAATTGGCGGCCGAATAGGCATGCGCCGCAACCAGATCGTTGACGTCGTCCATCGCACCGACGGCGGGCTTCGGCTCACCTTCGGGTGTCTCGAACATCCGCGCCAGCGGCGGCGCCGGCGCGTTCTCTTCCTGCTTGACCGGGACCGTGCCGCCGAGCATTTGTATCGTCCGGTACACCACCACGTGGCGGGCACGGCGTTCGGCGACCGCGCGACAGGCCGACATCACCGGCGAAAGCAGGCCGCCGGTGCCGAAGCCCGATCCGCAGTCTGCGGCCTCGATGCGCAGCTGGGAGTTGACGTCCGCCGCGGGCGTGTCACCCAGGGTGGCGATGCCGTCGATGTCGGTCGGGGTCAGCCCGGCGTCCTCGATGGCGGCGCGTACCGCCTCCATGGTCAGGTCCAGGCCCGGGATGCCGGTGCGGCGGCCGATTCGTGAGATCCCGATGCCGGACAAGATCGCGTCTTTTTCGAAATGCGTCATGCACACCGCCCCCAAGCATCGAGTCAATTGAGTGTACTGTATTCGTCGTGTCGGACGGGCCGCTGCTCATCGAGTACTGCGAGGACTGCGCGCGCTGGGTTCATCCGGCGAGCGGCCGATGCCGCGAGTGCGGGGGCAGGCTGGAGGCGCGGGAAGTCTCCGGGCGGGGCACCGTGTTCACCTACACGGTCAACCATCACCCGTACAACCCGGAGATTCCCACCCCGTACGTCATTGCCATCGTCGAGCTCGCCGAACAGAGCGGGCTGCGGGTCGCCGCCAATATCGTTGACTGCGAACCGGAGTCGGTGAGCTGCGGCATGCCCGTCGCTCTGCGACCGGAACGAGGCAGCGGCGGCGCGGCGCAGTTCGCGCCGGCCTGACCGCTGTCGCTAGTTGATCAGCGGGTCACGGGGCATGCCGAGGATCCGCTCGGCGATCTGATTGCGCGTCACTTCCGACGTGCCGCCGGCGATCGCCATGCCGCGGGCCCCCATCATCAGCCGGCCGGCCAGGGCGCCGGGACCATCGGTCAGCGCGACGTCCGGCCCCAGCAGCGCCGCCATGATCGCGGCGCCCTCCACCATGTGCTCGGCCAGCTTCAGCTTGGTGACGTTGCCCTCCGGGCCGGGCCCCGCGCCTTCGACGCTGCGCGCGGCGCGCCGCAAGTTCAGCAACCGCAGCGCGGTTTCCTCGGCCAGGTACAAGCCGACTCGAACTCGCCCGCCCGCCAACCGATCCGGGCGCTGCTCGGTGAGCTGAACGAGTTGGTCGGCCAGCCCCTCGTAAAACGATCCGCTGCCGCCGATGCTGACCCGCTCGTTGCCGAGCGTCGCCCGCGCGACGGTCCACCCGGAGTTGGGTGTCCCGACGACGTCCTCATCGGGAACGAACAGGTCGTTGAAGAAGACCTCGTTGAAATCCGAGCCGCCGGTCATCTGCCGCAGCGGGCGCACCTCCACCTCGGGCGCCTTCATATCGACGATCACCGTGGTGATGCCGGCGTGCTTCGGGGCGTCGGGGTCCGTGCGCACCGTGGCAAGACCGCGCGCGCAGTAGTGCGCCCCGCTGGTCCACACCTTCTGGCCGTTGATCTTCCAGCCGCCGTCCACCCGGGTGGCACGCGTCTTGATGGACGCGGCGTCCGAGCCGGCGTCAGGCTCGGAGAAGAGCTGGCACCAAATCTCGTCCTTGCGCAGCGCCTTCTGGACGAATCGTTCGATCTGCCAAGGCGTTCCGTGCTGGATCAGGGTCAGGATCACCCAGCCGGTGATCCCGTAGTCGGGCCGCTTGATGCCTGCAGCGCGGAACTCCTCCTCGATCACGAGCTGCGCGACGGCGTCGGCCGCGCGTCCCCACGGCTTGGGCCAGTGCGGCATCACGTAGCCCGTCTCGATCAGCTTGTCGCGCTGGGCCTCTTTATCCAGGGCGGCGATCTCGGCGGCGTCGGCGCGGATGCCGGTGCGCAGTTCTTCGGCTTCCGGCGGCAGGTCGAGGCTGTTCTCGCGGGCGACGCCCGCGGCGGTGCGCTCGAAAACGTCGGCGCCCGGCGCGTCGCCGCCGAACAGTGCCGCGCTCACCACCGCGCGGCGCAGGTGCAGATGCGCGTCGTGTTCCCAGGTGAAGCCGATGCCGCCGTGCACCTGGACGTTGAGTTCGGCATTGCGGACGTAGGCCGGGAAGGCCAGCGCCGCGGCCACCGCGCCGATCAGCCGGAATTGCTCCTCGTCCTCGCCCGCCGCGCGCGCGGCGTCCCAGACGGCCGCGATCCCGGACTCGGCGCCCACCAGCATGTTCGCGCAGTGATGCTTGATCGCCTGAAATGTGGCGATGGTGCGCCCGAACTGCTGGCGCACCTTTGCGTAGTCGACGGCGGTGTCGACGCAGTCCGACGCCCCGCCCACCGCCTCGGCGGCCAGCAACGTGCGGGCTCGGGCCACCGCCGATTGGCGCGCCCCCGGCAAGATGTCATCGCCGGACACCCGCACGTTTTGCAGGCGGACGCGTCCGGATCGGCGCGTCGGATCGAAGTTCTCGGGCACCTCGAGCGAGACACCCTCGCGGCCACGTTCGATCACCAGCACGTCGTCACCCGCAGCGATCAGCAACAGCTCGGCCAGCCCGGCGCCCAGGACGATTCCCGCCTCCCCGTCGGCCACGCCGTCTTTGACCCCCACCTGGCCGTCCAGCCCGACGCCCGCGGTGACGGTTCCGTCGATCAGGCCGGGCAGCAGCCGCGACTTCTGTTCGGCGGCGCCATCTTTGGCGATCACCGCCGAGGCGATCACGGTGGGCACGAAGGGCCCGGGCGCGACCGCGCGACCGAGTTCTTCGATCACCACGACGAGTTCGGGCAACCCGAATCCTGAGCCGCCGTATTCCTCGTCGACGTGCAGGCCGAGCCATCCCAGCTCGACCAGGTTCTGCCAGAACGCGGGGCGGGGCTCGTCGGAGGCGTCGAGCAGCGATCGCGCCGCCCAGCGCGCCTTCTGCGAGGTCAGGAACCCGCGGGCTACCTCGGCGAGTTCACGATGGTCGTCGGTTATTGCGATACCCATGAGGGCCCTCCTCGCGCCGCATGCCAGCCGGGTTCGATTGTCCCGCTCCACCTCGGGCCGCCGCGCGGTCCGCATCGTCGGAGCTGAAGCTGGGTGGCCTGCCCCGCTTCGAGGGGAAGCGGGGCGGCTGCCTAAAGAGTGTACTTAATGCGGGGAGTGCCCAATCGGGGGCGTCTACTTGGGCGCGAACCGCTGCCCGGCGTCCAGGCGCAGGCATTGACCGTTGAGCATCGGGTTGTCCACGATGGCGGCGACCAGCTTCGCGTACTCCTCGGGACGGCCGAGGCGCTTGGGGAACGCCGCGTCCTTCGTCAGCTGGGTGGCGAATTCGTCGGGAATGCCCTGGGTCAACCCGGTGGCGAACAGGCTCGGGGCGATTCCCAGCACGCGGATGCCCACCGAGCCCAGGTCGCGGGCCATCGTCAGGCACATCCCGGCGATCCCAGCCTTGGCGGCGGTGTAGGCGACCTGGCCGATCTGGCCCTCGAAGGCCGCGATCGAGGCGGTGTTGATGATGACGCCACGCTCCCCGGTGTCGGGGTCTTCGGGCTCGTTCTTGGCCATGTGCGCGGCCGCCAGCCGGCTGATGTTGAAGGTGGCGATCAGGTTCAGGTCGATCACCGACTGGAAGGACTCGAGGTCGTGCGGTCCCGACTTGGTCAGCGTCCGCTTGGCGATACCGCCACCCGCGGTGGTGATCACGACGTGCAGCCCGCCGAGCTTGTCGACCGCGGCCTGCAGCGTCTCTTCGGTGCCGGTGAAGTCGGTAACGTCAACCGGGTAGAAGGTACCCCCGACGCCCTCGGCGACGGTCTTACCGTCGGAGCCCTCGCGGTCGAGGATGGCGACATCCGCACCGCGTTCGTGCAGCAGCTCGGCGCTGGCGCGGCCCATTCCCGATGCGCCGCCGATGACGACGACCTTCTTCCCACTGATCTCCATCCGGGCGTCTCCTTTGTGGTTGTCAGAATGCCTGCGATCTGTAACGTTACGTAGGCACGCTAGCGTGTCCGTTCTTCAGGCCTGTCACCGAGCCATGCCAAGCTGGCAACCGTGCTCCTCCTTGACGTGGCAACGACGTCTGACGACGTCGGGAGCACGTCGTCGCGGCTGATCAAAGTCGCCCGGATCGCCGACCTGCTGACCCGTGCCGCACCCGATGCCGCGGTGGTCGCCATCGTGGTGTCGTGGCTTTCCGGTGAGTTGCGCCAGCGCCAGATCGGCGTGGGGTGGGCGGCGTTGCGCTCGCGCCCGCCGGCCGCCTCTCACCCATCGCTGACCGTCGCCGGCGTCGATGCGACCTTCTCCGACATCGGTGCCGTGTCGGGCAAGGGCGCGCAGGCGCGCCGCGCCGCGCTCCTGCGCGCCCTGTTCGCCGCGGCCACCGACGCCGAGCAGATGTTTCTGTTGCGGCTCCTCGGCGGCGAACTTCGCCAGGGCGCACTGGCCGGGATCATGGCCGACGCCGTGGCGAAGGCCGCCGGCGTCCCGGCGGCCGCGGTGCAGCGCGCCGCAATGCTGGGCGGGGACCTGCCGGCGGTGGCGGCGGCAACCCTGTCCGGACCGTTGGCCGGCTCGGCCTCGGCGCTGGACGCGTTCACCCTGCGGGTCGGCCGGCCGGTTGGCCCGATGTTGGCGCAGACCGCGACGAGCGTGGTCGATGCGATCGAACGTCACGGCGGGCACGCGATTTTCGAAGCCAAGCTGGACGGCGCGCGGGTACAGATTCACCGCGCCGGTGACGAGGTCACCGTCTACACCAGAAGCCTGGACGACGTCACCGCGCGGCTGCCCGAAGTGGTCGAGGCGACGCTGGCGCTTCCGGTAGACGACCTCATCGCCGACGGCGAGGCCATAGCGCTGCGGCCCGACAACAGGCCGCACCGCTTTCAGGTCACCGCCTCGCGCTTCGGCCGCTCCGTCGACATCGCCGCAGCCGTTGCCGCGCAACGGCTTTCGGTGTTCTTCTTCGACATCCTGCACCGGGACGGCGTCGACCTGCTCGACGCGCCGACCACCGAGAGGCTCTCCGCCCTCGACGCTTTGGTGCCACCGACGCAGCGGGTCGATCGGCTGCTCACCCCCGACCCCGCGGAAGCGGGCGCCTTCCTGGACGCGACGCTGGCCGCCGGCCACGAGGGTGTGATGGCCAAGGCGCCCGACGCGCCGTATCAGGCGGGCCGCCGGGGAGCGGGCTGGCTGAAGGTCAAGCCGGTGCACACACTGGATCTGGTGGTGCTCGCGGTCGAGTGGGGTTCGGGGCGCCGCCGCGGCAAACTCTCCAACATCCACCTGGGCGCACGCGACCCGGTGAACGGCCAATTCATCATGGTGGGAAAGACTTTCAAGGGCATGACCGACGCCATGCTGGACTGGCAGACCGCTCGATTCAGCGAACTCGCCATCGGCGGAACGGACGGTTACGTCGTCCATGTGCGGCCCGAGCAGGTGGTCGAAATCGCCCTGGACGGCGTGCAGAAATCGTCGCGCTACCCCGGGGGGCTGGCGCTGCGGTTCGCCCGCGTCGTGCGCTATCGCGACGACAAGGGCCCCGCCGAAGCCGACACCATCGACGCCGTGCGCGCGCTGTACTGAACCGGGCTTTGGCGAACAGGCGCAGTTGGTTCTGCGCGCGTAGGGTTTCCGCCGTGGCAGTCAGAGGGCACGGCGACGACGTCAGCTATATCCGTACCGACGAAGACCTGCCACCGGTCGCCATCGTCGACCGCTCTCCTATCACCGCGCGGCACAAGATCGTGTTCAGCGTCATCGCGGTGCTCGGCGCCGTCGCCTGGGCGATCATCGCGGTCTCCCGGGGCGAGGCGGTCAACGCGGTGTGGATTGTCGTCGCGGCGATATGTACGTACATCATCGGATACCGGTTCTATGCGCGGTTGATCGAGATGAAGATCGTCCGTCCGCGCGACGACTACGCCACGCCGGCCGAGTTTCTCGAGGACGGCACCGACTTTGTGCCGACGGACCGGCGGGTGCTGTTCGGCCATCATTTCGCCGCCATCGCCGGGGCCGGCCCGCTCGTCGGCCCCGTGCTGGCCATGCAGATGGGCTATCTGCCAGGCAGCATCTGGATCGTCATCGGCGCGGTATTCGGCGGCTGCGTGCAGGACTACCTGGTGTTGTGGATCTCCACCCGGCGGCGCGGCCGTTCGCTTGGCGAGATGGTCCGCGACGAGCTGGGCGCCGCGGGCGGGGCCGCCGCCCTCGTCGGGGTCCTCGTCATCATGGTGATCCTGATCGGGGTCTTGGCGCTGATCGTGGTGAGGGCGCTGGCTCAGAGCCCGTGGGGTGTCTTTTCGATAGCCATGACCATCCCCATCGCCCTCTTCATGGGTTGCTACCTGCGGTTCCTGCGTCCGGGGCGGGTATCAGAGGTATCGGTGATCGGCTTCGCGCTGCTACTGCTCGCGGTGGTGTCCGGCAATTGGGTCGCCGAAACGCCCTGGGGCGCATCCTGGTTCACGCTGTCTCCGGTCACGCTGTGCTGGTGCCTCATCACATACGGTTTCGCCGCGTCCGTGCTGCCGGTCTGGCTGCTGTTGGCGCCGCGTGATTACCTGTCGACGTTCATGAAGGTCGGCTCCATCGGGCTGCTCGCTGTCGGTGTCTGCATCGCACGGCCGGAGATGCAGGCACCCGCGATCACGCAGTTCGCCACCAGGGGCAACGGCCCGGTGTTCGCCGGCTCGCTATTCCCGTTTTTGTTCATCACCATCGCGTGCGGTGCGCTGTCCGGATTTCACGCGCTGATCTCGTCGGGGACGACACCCAAGCTGCTGGAGAAGGAAAGCCAGATGCGGCTGATCGGCTACGGCGGCATGATCACCGAGTCGTTCGTCGCCGTCATGGCGCTGATCACGGCGTCGATCATCAACCAGCATCTGTACTTCACCATCAACTCGCCGGCGGCGCAGACCGGTGGCACCGCGGCCACCGCCACGCATTACGTCAATGGACTCGGGTTGCCGGGCGCCCCGACGACCGCGGACCAGATCAGTCAGGCCGCCAGCAGCGTCGGCGAGAAGTCGATCGTGTCGCGCACCGGTGGAGCACCAACGCTGGCGTGGGGAATGGCCGACGTGCTGCAGCGTGTGTTCGGCGGCGCGGGCCTCAAATCCTTCTGGTACCACTTCGCGATCATGTTCGAGGCGCTGTTCATCCTGACGACCCTCGACGCGGGCACCCGGGTCAACCGCTTCATGCTGTCCGACGCGCTGAGCAACCTCGGCGGGCCGCTGGCCAAGCTGCAAAGTCCTAGTTGGCGCCCGGGCGTCTGGGGTTGCAGCCTGGCCGTGGTCGCCGCGTGGGGCGGCATCCTGCTGATGGGCGTGAGCGATCCGCTCGGCGGCATCAACACGCTGTTCCCACTGTTCGGTATCGCCAACCAACTGCTCGCGGGCATCTCGCTGACCGTCATCACCGTGGTGGTCATCAAGAAGGGCCAGTTGAATTGGGCGTGGATTCCGGGGATTCCCCTGGTGTGGGATCTTGCGGTCACGCTGACCGCGTCGTGGCAAAAGATCTTCTCCGCGGATCCCGCCGTCGGCTATTGGACGCAGCACTCCATGTACCTGGCGGCCAAACAAGCGGGCAAGGCGGCGTTCGGTTCGGCCAAGGACGCGCATCAGCTCGACGAAGTCATCAGGAACACCTTCATCCAGGGCACGCTCTCGATCCTGTTCGCGATGACCGTCGTGATCGTGGTGATCGCCGGAGTCGTGGTCGCGTTCGGGGCGATTCGCGGACCGGCCAGTAAGTTGAGCCGGCCCTTGGCCGAGGACGACCCGGTGCCGTCAAAGCGGTTCGCGCCCGCGGGCCTGATTCCCACGGCCGCGGAACGAGGGTTGCAGCGGCAATGGGACGAGCCGCCGACGTCGGCTCCTGGGGTCGTCGGCGCTCAGGAGCGATGACCGTACCCGCCGAAGTGCCGTAGCCCGCAGCGCACAAATAGGTAGTCAACTACGCGTGCGTACTGGTGATCGCCGACCGTACGTTGAGTCCATCACCGGCCCGACCTACCTGGTCAACGGGACCGCAACATGAAGAAGGTGGACGAAATGCTGGTCACGCCAACGGGAATCCGGACCGCACCCGATACTCAGCCCATACCGCAACCGTCCTCGGCGGCGCCCTCGGTCGAGGCGGCGTCCGCGGAGGTCCTGATCACCACCCAGCAGGTGCTGTTCGACACCGCCGTCGTGCAGCGGACGCGTCGCGCCCCGCTCGCCAGCCGGATCGGCGCCGCGCTGCGGCGGATGGCGGCGGACGCGAATCAGCCGCGGCATCCCTACCTGAGGCATTACGCCTACCTCGAGGACGCCCGCATGGCGCGCGAAATGGAGAGGTTGTGAACGCTATCGTCAGCGTCGCCTGCGTCGGGTTGATGATGCTGCTCGCAGTGGGGACGTACAACCTGCAGTGGTGGCTCGAGCGCTACGACTACGAACGCCACTTCGAGGACTGACCGAACGCGAAGGCACGCCACGCGAAAAGTTCGTGCCGAAGTAAGCGGCGCGGTCCTAAACTTGCGCGATGAGAGTCGGTATCGACTTTGGCACCACGCACACGGTCGTCGCAGCCGTCGACCGAGGCAACTATCCCGTCGTCTCCTTCGAGGGCATGGATGCGTGGCCGTCGCTCATCGCCGCCAATGCCGCCGGGCAGTTGCGTTTCGGCGCGGCGGCCGCCGCGGTCCGCCACGAACCGGATTGGTCGGTGCTGCGCTCGTTCAAACGATTACTCAACGACGCCGGACCCCAGACCGAGGTCACCCTGGCCGGCCGTGCTTATCGCCTGGCCGACCTTCTCACCGAATTCCTGGCCCAGCTGAAAGCGGACCTGCAGCGGCACTCCAACGTGGCCCTGGCCCCGGAGGAACCCGTCGAAGCTGCGATCAGCGTGCCCGCCAACGCGTCGAGCGCCCAGCGCCTGCTCACCCTGGATGCCTACGTGGCGGCCGGTTTTCACGTCGTCGCGCTGCTCAACGAGCCGTCCGCCGCCAGCCTGGAATACGCCCACCGGTACCGATCCACTATCACCGCCAAGCGCGAATACGTCCTCATCTACGACTTGGGCGGCGGCACGTTCGACGCGTCGCTGCTGAAAATGACCGGGCACGCAAACGAGGTCGTCATCAGCGAGGGCATCCAGCGCCTCGGGGGTGACGACTTCGATGAGGCGATCGTCGAGCTGGTGCTCGCGGGCGCGAACCTGACTGGCCTCGACGCGGCACAGCGCGACCTACTCGCCGAGGAGTGCGCCGTCCGCAAGGAGGCGGTCGGGCCGCAGACGCGCCGTTTCCTGGTGGACCTCTCCCCGTTCGATCGGCCGCCCTTCTCCTGCCCGATCGACGACGTCTACTCGGTGTGCGCACCGCTGGTCGACCAGACGATGCGATTGCTCAATCGAGTCCTGCACGATCCGGCGCGGGCGCGCACCGCCGTGGACTGGTCGGAGGTGGCGGGCATCTACGTCGTCGGCGGGGCCGGAGGTTTTCCGCTGGTGTCGCGGATGCTGCGTGGCGCCTTCGGCGAGAAGCGGGTGAAACGCTCGCCGCACCCCTTCGCCGCCACGGCCATCGGACTCGCGGTCTTTCTGGACAAGGAGTCCGGTTTCGCGCTCTCCGAACGCTTCTCGAGGAATTTCGGGGTTTTCCGGGAGGCCGAGGCCGGCACCGGGGTCATCTTCGACCCGATCGTGTGCAAGGACGTTTCGCTTCCGGCCGACGGGCAATCCCCGCTGGTGGTGAAACGAAAGTATCGAGCCGCACACAACATCGGGCACTTCCGGTTCGTGGAATGCAGCCGCCTGGTCAACGGGCGGCCCGACGGCGACGTCACGCCGTATGACCCGGTGCTGTTCCCCTTCGACCCGGCACTGCACGACCGCGACGACCTGGGGCGTCAGCCGGTCGGCCGGTGGACGGACGGGCCCGATGTCGAGGAGCGCTACGTCATCGCCCCCAGCGGCGCGGTGGAAGTGACGTTGACGACGCAGCCGGCCGGATTCGAGCGCACGTTCCGCCTCGAGCGGTGCGCGTCCGCGAGTTGACGAGCCACTCCGCCATGCAGCTATACGACGTGATGCGAGCAACTTTCGCGGCACGGGAATTCACCGAGGATCCGTTGCCTGACGACGTGCTGGGCCGCATCTTCGACAACGCCCGGTTCGCTCCCAGCGGCGGCAACAGGCAGGGGGCGCATGTCATCGTGGTGCGTGACGAAACGGTGCGCCGCGAGTTGGCCGCACTGGGCAAGCCGGCCGCTCGCCGCTACTTCGCCCAACTGCAGGCCGGCGAAAACCCCTGGAATTCGGTTCATCCCAGCGGGGTGCCGCAAGAGGTCATCGACGCGACCGAGATCCCCGACACTTTCGTCGCACCGATCGCCAAAGCGCCTGTGGTGCTGGTCGTTTCGGTAGACCTGACCGTTGTCGCGGCCCTCGATCAAGACCTCGACCGCGCCGGCATCGCGGGTGGAGCATCGGTGTACCCGTTGATCTGGAATATCTTGCTTGCCGCGCGTAACGAGGGCTACGGCGGGACCATCACCACGATGGCGATAGCGGCCGAAGAACACGTCCGCCAACTCCTGGGCATTCCCGACATGCACGCGGTGGCCGCGGTCGTGCCGCTCGGAAAACCGGTGCGGCAGCTGACCAAACTGCGCCGAAGGCCGGTCGCCGAGTTCATCACTCGTGATCGGTTCGACGGCTCGGCTTTCGACGGCTGAGGGTCGACAAAGCCGATAACGTCGAACTATGACCGATATCAACCTCGACGATTTGTCGACCCCCGAACACGGTTACACCGTCGACGACCGGGATGACGACGACCCGGTCCTGCTCGACCGGGAGGGCAAGCACGTCGAAACCTGGCGTGAGCGATACCCGTACGACCACCGGATGGCCCACGACGAGTACGAGCGGCTGAAGCGGCGGCTGCAAATCGAGCTGCTGAAGTTGCAGAGGCACAACAAGCGCACCGGCGGTAGGCATGTGATCCTGTTCGAGGGGCGTGACGCCGCCGGAAAAGGCGGAACCATCCAGCGATTCATGGAACACCTGAACCCACGCAACGCGCGGGTCGTGGCGCTGGAGAAGCCGACCGAGCACGAGCAGACGCAGTGGTATTTCCAGCGCTACGTCAGCCATCTGCCGTCGGGCGGCGAGATGGTGCTGTTCGACCGATCGTGGTACAACCGGGCCGGGGTGGAGAAAGTGATGGGGTTCTGTACCGCCCGGCAGTACGCCGAATTCATGGAGCAGGCACCGCCGTTCGAGAAGATGCTGGTAGATAACGGCATCATCTTGACCAAGTTCTGGTTTTCCGTGTCACCGGCCGAACAGCGGACCCGATTCGCCGTCCGGCTGGTGGATCCGGTGCGACAGTGGAAGTTCTCCCCGATGGATATCGAATCGGTGAACAGGTGGGATGACTACACCGCCGCGAAGGAAGCCATGTTCGACGCAACCGACACCGACATCGCTCCCTGGATCGTGGTGCGAAGCAACGACAAGAAGCGCGCCCGGATCAACGCGATGCGCTACGTTCTCGCTCAAACCGACTACGACGATAAGGACGATGAGGTGGTGGGCGAACCGGATCCGCAGATCGTGGGCCGGGCGTTGACCGACTGAGGTGAAGGGAGACGTCTTATGTCCACGTGGCTCATCACCGGGTGCTCGACCGGGCTCGGTCGCGCGCTCGCTCAGGCCGTCATCGGCGCCGGACATAACGCCGTCGTGACTGCGCGCGACGCCGCCGCTGTCGCCGACTTCGCCGAGTCGGCACCCGAACGGGTACTCGCCGTGGCCCTCGATGTCACCAAACCCGCGCAGGTCACCTCCGCGGTGCGGCAGGCGCAACAGCGGTTCGACCACGTCGATGTGCTGGTCAACAACGCCGGCTACGGCTATCGCGCCGCGGTCGAGGAAGGCGACGACGCCGACGTCCGCACGTTGTTCGAGACCCATTTCTTCGGCACCGTCGCCATGATCAAGGCCGTACTCCCCGACATGCGGGCGCGCCGCAGCGGCGCCATCGTGAACATTTCGTCGATCGGGGCGCAGCTGACCCCGGTGGGGTCCGGCTACTACTCGGCGGTCAAGGCCGCGATCGAAGGGATCAGCGGGGCCCTTCGCGGCGAGCTTGCGCCGCTGGGCATTTCGGTGACCATCGTCGAGCCCGGCGCGTTTCGCACCGACTTCGCCGGACGTTCCCTAGTCCAGTCGGCCACCGTCATCGGCGACTACGCAGCGACCGCCGGTCAGCGCCGCAAGGAGAACGACACCATGCACGGCAATCAGCCCGGCGACCCCGCCAAGGCGGGCAACGCCATCATCGCGGCCGTCGAATCGCCCGAGCCGCCGGCATTCTTGTTGCTCGGGCCCGACGCACTGGCCGCCTACCGCTATAAAGCGGACGCGCGGGCGGCCGAGATCTCGCAGTGGGCAGAGCTCACCAGCGGCACCGATTTCGCCTGAGCCCTAGCCGCGCACCTGGGGCAAGATGTCCCGCTGCCATGCCGCGAAGAACCCGTCCATGTCGGGTCCGATCTGCTGCACGTAGATCTCGTCGACGTCGGCGTCGATGTACTCGCGGACCTGTGCGATGTGCTTGTCGGGGTCGGGGCCGCAGGCCACGCTGTCGGCGACGGTGTCGGGCGGCACCAGCGACTGCAACGCGGCGAAATCCTTAGGCCGAGGCAGGATTTGTGACGTCTGGCCGGGCAGTCCCTCATTGGCCCACAACCGGTGCGCGGTCTTCAGCGCGGCGTCGGCGTCGGCGTCCCAGCAGACTTTGGTACCGCCCTGCACCGGCTTGTCGCCGCCGCCGGACTCCCGGAATTGCTTGACCAGGTCGCCGTCGGGCATCGCGATGCTGTATCCGTCGCCGACGCGGGCGGCCAGCTCTACGGCCTGTGGGCCGAAAGCGGAGACGTAGATCGGCACCGGCTGTTCCGGGCGGGTGTAGACCTGCGCTTCCTGCACCTCGTAGTGCTTGCCGTGGTGGCTTACCTCGCCGCCCTTGTGCAGCTTGCGAATGACCTCGATCGACTCCTCGAGCATCTCGAGGCGCACACCGGCGGCCGGCCAGGGATCGCCCAGGATGTGTTCGTTGAGGGCCTCGCCGCTGCCCACTCCGAGCACGAAGCGTCCGTCGAGTTGCACGGCCGCGGTGGCCGACGCCTGCGCGATGATCGCCGGGTGGATGCGGATGGTCGGGCATGTGACGGCGGTGCTGACCGGTAGCGACGTCGCCTCCGACAGCGCACCGATCACTCCCCACACGAACGGGCTCTGGCCCTGCTCATCGTTCCAGGGGTGATAGTGGTCTGAAATCCACAACGCGTCGAATCCGGCGTCCTCCGCACGCTTGGCCTGGTCGATGAGTTCCTTCGGGCCGAATTGCTCGCAGGTGAGAAAGTATCCGATGTTGGTCATGGCGCCGGGCTACCCGCTGCGGGCTTGCTTATGCACCAGCTGACCGCGTCGATCCCGCTGCGCGCCGAAAGCAGGCTTTGACCGAGGCAATGCACTTTCGCCCACCGTCGCGTTGGCGGCGCGAATTGGGCTGCGAGCCAACGCTTTGCCAGGTCACCGGATGCGCGCTTCATCGGCCCCTCGGGTCACGACGACCTCTCTCGTCACGCCGCGGGAGGGCAGTGTCGAGTGCCCGCCAGTGAGCGACAAGCCGGGCTTGGGCCCCCGCGCCCGCGGCACAGGTCACCAGCGATCGTAATCGGTCTCTCGACTGCGGAGAACTACCTTCTCCAAATCGGCGAAGCTGTTCTCGTTCGGCCGGGGGTGGTGCCGCGTTGCGTCTCTCCCGTCACATGCGCCCCGCCAGCCTTCGGGGTGTCAGGTGTTTGCCCGCCAGTGAGCGACTGTGCCGCGGGCGCGGGGGCCCAAGCCCGGCTTGTCGCTGAAAGGCGGGCACTCGACACTGCCCTCCCGCGGCGTG
>NZ_LZMB01000412.1 GCF_001673555.1 Mycobacterium sp. 1165178.9
GCCCAGACCTCCGTAGAGCGCGCCGAGCAGGCCCACGATCACGCCCACCACTCCGCCGCTGAGGCCCTGGGGGTGGTGCAGCTGGTCGCCGAGTACCGGGAACTGGCTAAGGGTGCTGTGCAGCACCTGTGCCTGCAGGTCGGGCCGGCCGGCCAGAACCACCCCCAGGCCGGTGGTCAACAACAGCAGCAGCGGAAACAGCGACACCAGGCCGTAGTAAGTGATCAGCGCGGCGAGGTACCCGCCCTGATCATCGTTGTATTTGTAGGCGACCGCGACTATCACGCCGACGGCTCGATTGCGTCGCTGCAGCCTGTCCAGCCAACCGACCATCGCCGATCACTTCCCCCGCAAGCCGGCATCCAGTTCGATGCGCTCGCCACCTGATACCCGTATTCGGCTGCCATCAACCAGCTTGGGGATCAACGCGTTGGGGTCACGGTCGCGCGGATGCCTATTCTGTGCGGGGTGGCCGAACCGTCTGCAGCGCAGTTGCGCACACAGCTCGACGGACTGACGCTGCGCGACGCCGCCCGGATCGGGCGGCGCCTGAAGAACCTGCGCGGCGCCTCGCCCGAGAAACTACGGCAGCTGGCCGATCAGGTCGCGACGGCGCAGGCGGTGATCGCGACCCGTCTAGCCGCCGTGCCGACGATCAGCTATCCAGACTTGCCGGTCAGCGAACGGCGGCAGGAAATCGCCGAGGCGATACGGGCGCATCAGGTGGTGGTGATCGCCGGGGAAACCGGGTCGGGAAAGACCACCCAGCTGCCCAAGATCTGTCTCGAGGCCGGCCGCGGTATCCGCGGAACCATCGGGCATACCCAGCCCCGCCGGCTGGCCGCCCGCACCGTCGCCCAGCGCATCGCCGACGAGCTGGGCGGCCCGCTCGGCGACGCTGTCGGCTATACCGTGCGCTTCACCGACCAGGTCAGTGACCGCACCCTGATCAAGCTGATGACCGACGGCATCCTGCTCGCCGAGATCCAGCGCGACCGCCGCCTGCTGCGCTACGACACGCTCATCCTCGACGAAGCCCACGAGCGCAGCCTCAACATTGACTTTCTGCTCGGTTACCTGCGGGAATTGCTCCCTCGACGCCCCGATCTGAAGGTGATCATCACCTCGGCGACGATCGAGCCGCAGCGCTTCGCGGCGCACTTCGACAACGCGCCGATCGTCGAGGTGTCCGGGCGGACGTATCCGGTCGAGATGCGCTACCGGCCGCTGGAGGTTGTCGTGCCTTCCGGCTCCGATGACGACCCGGACGACCCGGACCACGAGGTCGTGCGTACCGAGACACGCGACGAGGTCGAGGCGATCGTCGACGCCATCGCTGAGCTCGGAGCCGAGCCGCCGGGCGACATCCTGGTCTTCCTGTCCGGAGAGCGCGAAATCCGCGATACCGCAGAGGCATTGGGCGGACTCAAGCACACCGAGGTACTCCCGCTGTACGCGCGACTGCCCACCGCCGAGCAGCAGAAGGTGTTCGCGCCGCATACCGGGCGCCGCGTCGTGCTGGCGACCAACGTGGCCGAGACGTCGCTGACCGTGCCGGGGATCCGCTACGTCATCGACCCGGGCAACGCCCGCATGTCGCGCTACAGCCGGCGCTTGAAGGTGCAGCGGCTGCCGATCGAGCCCATCTCGCAGGCGTCGGCCGCACAGCGCGCCGGCAGGTGCGGCCGGGTCGCGCCCGGAGTGTGCATCCGGCTCTACTCCGAACAGGATTTCGCGGCGCGCCCGCGCTACACCGAACCGGAGATCCTGCGGACGAACCTGGCCGCCGTCCTGTTGCAGATGGCGGCCCTGCAGCTCGGCGACATCGAAGAATTTCCTTTCCTCGACCCGCCGGACCGCCGTAGCGTTCGCGACGGCGTGCAGCTGCTGGTCGAACTCGGCGCGTTCGACCAGCATGGCGTCATCACCGACCTGGGCCGTCGCCTCGCGCGGCTGCCCGTCGACCCGAGGCTGGGCCGGATGATTCTGCAGGCCCAGACCGAACGATGCGTGCGCGAGGTGCTGGTGTTGGCCGCGGCGCTGACGATCCCGGACCCGAGGGAACGGCCGAGCGACCGCGAGGAGGCAGCCCGCGCAAAGCACGCCCGGTTCGCCGACGAGCACTCCGACTTCATGTCCTACCTCAACCTGTGGCGTTATCTGCGTGAGCAGCGGAAGTCACTGTCCGGCAATGTGTTTCGAAGGATGTGCCGCTCTGAATTCCTGCACTATCTGCGGATCCGCGAATGGCAGGATCTGGTGGGGCAGCTGCGCAGCATCGCGCGCGACTTGGGCATCGTCGAAGACGCCCCATCCGACGAGCCGGCCGACCCGGCGCGGGTGCACGCGGCGCTGCTGGCGGGCCTGTTGTCGCATGTGGGCATGCGCCGTGAAGACACCCGCGAGTATCTGGGCGCGCGCAACTCGCATTTCGTGCTGGCGCCCGGCTCGGCGCTCACCAAACGGCCGCCTCGCTGGGTCGTCGTGGCGGAGCTGGTCGAGACCAGCCGGCTGTACGGGCGGACCGCCGCGCGTATCCAGCCCGAGGTCGTGGAGCGGGTCGCCGGCGACCTGGTGCAGCGCACCTACAGCGAACCCCACTGGGACGCCAAACGCGGCGAGGTGATGGCTTACGAACGGGTGACGTTGTACGGGCTGCCGCTGGTTGCCCGTCGCCGGGTGGGATACGCCAGGGTTGAGCCGGCGGTGGCGCGCGAACTGTTCATCCGCCACGCGCTGGTCGAGGGCCAGTGGCACACCCGCCATCACTTCTTCGCCGACAACGCACGGCTGCGGGCCGAACTCGAGGAGCTGGAGGAGCGAGCGCGCCGCCGCGACCTGCTGATCGGCGACGACGAGATCTACACGATCTACGACGCCCGCATTCCCGGCGACGTCGTTTCCGCGCGGCACTTCGACGCGTGGTGGAAAAGGCAGCGACACAAGACACCGGACCTGCTCACCTTCACCCGCGCCGACCTGCTGCGCACCGACGACACCACAGGCTCGGATCGACCGAACACGTGGCGAACGGATGATCTCGCGCTGCCCCTGACCTACCGGTTTGAGCCCGGCGCCCCCGACGACGGGGTCACGGTGCACGTGCCCATCGAGGTGCTGGCGCGCTTGGGCGGCGACGAGTTCGCCTGGCAGGTGCCCGCGCTACGCGAGGAGCTGGTGACCGCGCTCATCCGGTCACTGCCGAAAGAGTTGCGCCGCAACTTTGTTCCCGCACCCGACACCGCCCGCGCGGTGCTGGCGGCAATCGACCCGAGCGGTGAGCCGATGCTGCCGGCACTGCAACGCGAGTTACGCCGTCGCAGCGGAGTTTTGGTGCCGATCGACGCCTTCGACCTGGACAAGCTGCCGCCGCACCTGCGGGTGACATTCGCGATCGAGGCCGGCGACGGCACCGAGGTGGCCCGTGGCAAGGATCTGCGGACCCTGCAGGAACACCTCACCACACCGGCCCGTAAAGCCGTCGTGCACGCGGTCGGCGAGGAGATGGAGCGAGCGGGCCTGCGCGACTGGCCCGACGACCTCGACGAACTGCCACGCGTCGTCGAACGCACGATTCAGGGACGCACCGTGCGGGGCTTTCCCGCGTTCGTCGAAGCGGGCGGCGCCGTCGACCTTCGCGTGTTCGCCACGGCGGCCGAGCAGGACCAGGCGATGGGACCCGGCATCCGGCGGTTGGTGCGGCTCAGTGTCGCCTCACCGGTCAAAGCCATTGCACGTCAACTCGATCCACGCACCCGGCTGACCCTTGGCACCAACCCGGATGGCGATCTGTCCGCGCTGCTGGACGACTGCGCCGACGCCGCAACCGACGCGCTTGTGGCGGCGCCGGTGTGGACTCGCGCGGAATTCGTCGCGCTGCAACAGCGGGCGGCGGAGTCTCTGCTGCCCACCACCCTCGACATCGTGGGCAGCGTCGAAAAGGTACTGGCCGCCGCTCAGGAGGTGCAACTCCTGATGCCCGCGAATCCGCCGCCCGCCCAGACCGATGCGATCGCCGACATCCGTGCGCAACTGAATCGGTTGTTGCCGGCCGGTTTCGTCG
>NZ_LZMB01000413.1 GCF_001673555.1 Mycobacterium sp. 1165178.9
CGGGGCGCGCCGCAGCGGTGAGGTGTTGCCGGCTGTGGTCCACCGCGAGTTGGTAACCGCCGTGCGCCATCTTGTCGTTCATCGCCGCGGCGCGCGGCAGCAGATCGCGGTAGTGCTCGGTGTCTGCGTGCAGGGACGACGGCTGCGTGCTGCCGGCGAAGAGTTGGTGGGCACGGGTCAACGCCTCGACTTCGGATTGACTCACGATGCCCCCTCGTCGCCCTGGTGCGCCTCTTTTCCGCCGGACTCGAGCGCCTCGGTGAAGGCGCGGACGCGGGGGAGAGCACCCGGCGCGATCACCCCCCGATTGCGGATATCCCACATTTCGTCGACATCCACGCCCACCAGGGCGGCGATGATGGGCTCCGGTAACGATGCCTGGGCGCAGGCCCGGTCGAAACGCGCGCTCAAACTGGTGGGCATCCGCTTCAACAGCGCCGCGCGCGTCGCCTCCAAAGCTCGCAGGTGCTCCATCAGCCGGCCGGTCGAGTCGGCGCCGGCGTTCACGGCCACCCGCCAGGAGCTGGCGGCGAGCATCTCTGCCTTCACGCACTGCGCGATCACAGACAGAATATACGTCTCATATTCGTTTGATGTTGTCGCAGGCAACCGATCGATGACGGATTTGAGGGCATCGAGCTGCGCTTCGGCATAGCCTTCCAGCACTTCTGTGTCGCTGTGGCGGTCGACAACCACCGGACCGCTGCGCCGCGCGGGCATGGGCGCGGGCGGCTGCGCGGTCATCAGGCGCGCCAGCTCGGCCTCCGGGTCGGCGGCCACCAGCAGTCGCGAGTAGGTGCCCGGCGGCAGGCCGAGGCCGTTCTCGACCTTCTGAACTGTACTTTTGTGCGGCTTTCGGGCGCCCCGCTCGAGGAAGCTGAGTCCCATGATGCTGACCCCGGTCGCGGAGGCGAGGTCGGCTAGTGACCAATCGCGTGATTCACGCAATGCGCGGATAGCCGCACCGGCCGACTCACGGGTCACCGCACGCTCCGGCCATAGGCCGGATATTACACAGCCAGCGTCTGCGATATCGGTATATACGTTTTTGTCACGTTTCTCTTGCGCGGCGCAGGTTCTTCTGTATACGCTTCTGCCTACGTTTCACGCTTGACAAGGAGACCGACATGGGACACCCCTGCGCAGCCAATCCGGAACTTTGGTTCGGCTACCCCGACGACGACGGCGGCGACGGCGCCGCCAAGGCGCGCGCATACGAGCGGTCGGCCACCGAGGCGCGGATCCAGTGCCTACGCCGCTGCCCGCTGGCGCAACAGCGCCGCTGCGCCGGGCACGCCATCGCGAACCGCGAGGAGTACGGCGTGTGGGCCGGGGTGAAGCTGCCTGGCGGCCAATACCGCAAGCGAGACCAGCTCGCTCATGCACACGACGTCCTGCGGCGTATCGCCGCCGGCGAGATCAATGCTCGACAGCTGCCCGAGAACGCGGCGCTGCTGGCACGTCACGAACACGAGTCCGTCGCGGTCGCTGCAGTGGTGCTGCACCTGCCGCTGGCGCAAATGAAACCCCGTTCGGCTGCCTGACATTTCGTCGAAATCCGGCGTGGCAGTTTGCTGAGCCCATCAACGGGGTAGTCCGGGTCGGCAAGACTAGTCTGTCGACCTAGAGGCGCCCCCATGACGTTCGACCTGACCCCGACGGCAGCACAACACGACCTTGCCCGGCGTACGCACGAATTCGCCGAGTCTGTAATACGCCCAGTAGCGCTCGATTACGATCAGCGACAGGAATTTCCCTGGCCCGTGCTAGAAGAGGCCGCCCAACAAGGCTTCTACAGCCCACTCTTTTACCGGGATCTGATCGGCGATCCAACCGGCATTTCGCTGCCCATGTTCATGGAGGAGCTGTTCTGGGGCTGCGCGGGCATCGGCTTGGCCATCGTCATGCCGGCGTTGGCACTGTCGGCGATCGGCCAGGCCGCCTCCCCGGAACAGATGCTGGAATGGGCGCCCGAATGCTTTGGCACGCCAGGAGATCTCAAACTCGCCGCGCTGGCCATCTCCGAACCCGAGGGCGGCAGCGATGTGCGAAACCTGCGCACCCACGCGCGCCGCGACGGTGACGACTGGATCATCGACGGGCACAAGATGTGGATCGGCAATGGCGGCATCGCCGACGTGCACGTGGTCAACGCCGTGGTCGACGAGGAGCTCGGTCATCGCGGTCAAGCGCTGTTCGTGGTGCCCGGCGGCACGCCCGGACTGAAGCTGGTGCGAAAACTGGACAAACTGGGCTGTCGGGCTTCTCATACCGCCGAGTTGCTCTTCGAAGGCGTGCGCGTGCCGGGGGCCAATTTGCTTGGTGGACAAGAGAAACTTGAGCACAAGCTGGCCAAAGCCAGGGAAGTCGTGGCCGGCGGAAAACAGTCCGGATCCGCGACGCTGGGCACCTTCGAGCAGACCCGACCCATGGTCGCCGCCCAAGCCATTGGCATCGCCCGCGCGGCGCTCGAGTACGCAACCGCGTACGCCACCGAACGGGAGGCTTTCGGTGGGCCCATCATCGACAACCAGGGCATCGCATTCCCGCTGGCGGAACTGGCGACCCAGATCGACGCCGCTCGCCTGCTCACCTGGCGTGCGTCATGGATGGCGGCCAATAACGTTCCCTTCGAACGGGGCGAGGGTTCGATGTCGAAGATGGCCGCTAGCGAAGTCGCGGTCAAGGCCACCGAACGCGCGATCCAAACCATGGGTGGCTGGGGCTACATCACCGATCATCCGGTTGAGAAGTGGTATCGGGATGCCAAGCTGTACACCATCTTTGAGGGCACCAGCGAGATTCAACGGATGGTCATCTCCAACGCGCTGGGCGCCGCGGTCGGTACCCCGCCGCTACACGTGGTCCTGGAGCCGTCCGGCGGACCGCTGAACCGGATGTTCGGGCGCGGGACCCCGCTGAGATCTCGCGTCGCCGACAACGCGATGTCGGTGAAGGATCGCGTGCCCGAGCCCGTCATGCGGCTCGCCATGAAGGTGCTGCGGCCCCCACGCAAGTAACACGCCGGGTACGGTCGCGGAGGGCGCTGCATGAGGGCGCCGCGACGAAGGGTGGACGATGAGCAATCTTGAAGTCGCCCCGGCCGAAGTCGCCTGCGCCGCTTTGCAACACCTGGGCGCCCCGCCCACGGTGGAAGTGTTGCAACCGCGGGAGGTTCCGTTGGGCGGCCCCAGGGCGATTCGCGTGCAACGCACGCTTCCGCAACGACAGCGTTCGCTGGTCGGCGCGTGGTGTTTCATCGACCATTACGGCCCGGTCGCCGCGAGGATGGACGTCCCACCGCACCCCCACACGGGACTACAAACTGTCAGTTGGTTGTTCAGTGGGGAAGTGGAGCACCGCGACAGCGCCGGCGTACACGCGGCCGTTCGGCCCGGCGAGCTGAATCTGATGACCGCGGGGGCCGGCATCTGTCATTCGGAGGTCTCGGTTGATTCCGGCGCCCTGCTACACGGTGTCCAGCTCTGGGTCGCGTTGCCCGCAACCGATCGCGATACAGCGCGAGATTTCGCCCATTACGCGCCCGAGCCCCTGGCGCTGCCGGGTGCGAGTGCGCGCGTCTTTCTGGGCCGGCTGGCTGGCAGCCGGTCGCCGGTGCCGACGTTTACGCCGTTGCTGGGCGCCCAGATTGACCTCGCCGCTGGGGCCACCCTGGACCTCGACGTCGACCCGGCCTTCGAGCATGGGGTGCTGTGTGATTCCGGGACCGTACACGTGGATGGGACGGCCCTGGCGATCGCCGAGTTGGCGTACCGAGGTCCCGGCCGGGCCCAGCTGCACGTGCACAACGCGGGTGAGGGACCCGCACGGGTGCTGCTGCTCGGCGGCACGCCGTTCACCGAAGAGTTGGTGATGTGGTGGAACTTCGTCGGGCGAAGCCACGAAGACATCGTCGACTACCGCCGACTGTGGGAGGACGCCGACGACCGATTCGGTGCCGTCCAGGGATACCGGGGAGCGCTCGCCCGACTGCCCGCCCCGCCGCTGCCGACCGCTCGGCTGCGGCCTCGACCTACACCGCAACGAAAGGGAAGCACAGATGACAACCGATAAGACCGGCGCGGAAGCCACCGTCAGCCTTGAGGACGGCAAGTACACGATCGCCGTCGAGGGAAAGACGGTGGGACTGGCCGATTTTGCCGATCGCGGCGATCAGCGCGTCTTCTATCACACGGAAATCGACCCGGCGTATGGCGGACGTGGGCTCGCGACCATCCTCGTCGAGGAGGCGCTCAACGAGGCGCGCGATGAGGGCAAGCGCATCGTTCCGGTGTGCTCGATGATCGGCACGGTGCTCAAGAAGCATCCCGAATACGGTGACATCACCGACCCGGTTACCCCGGAGATTACGCAGTGGGTGCGCTAATAGCTGGTGCTGATCTTCGGTCCAGTCGACATCTACGATCTTCGCAATCGGTCGTGATGGGAATATCGCCGCCGCCCAATCCGGGCGACCAACGACGCCAATTTACTGACAATCGAGAAAAATCTACCAATAGTTAATCCTTCTCAAGTATCCCCACCTGAGCAGCTCCGTGACGTCACCGGTCTCTCCATATTCGTTGATGGTGCGGAGCTGCTGGCCACCCCTGCGAAGACGACGCCCCGCGCGACATTAAGGCCGCACTCGGATATCGCAGGCTCCCGTTGGGCGCCAGCTTCAGCAATCAGCGCATTGTTATCTATATAGGGAAGTCCCATGACACCGTTGACGGCCAGCGAGCTGTGGGCATCTCATCGCGGGCAGAGTTTCCATCCCTTCTGAGCTGCCCATGAGGGTACTTATCCCTAGACCGGCGTCAATTCACTACGCGTCGGCGGCTTATCAGGCAGCTGGGCGCTCCAGCGCGTACAGCGCCATCCGCCGATTCAGCATGTCGTGTTCGCCGAGGAATTCGCAACCCAGGAAGTCGCAGAGATGACGCACTGTTGTCAGGCGATGGTCTGGATCGAACATGATCCGTTGGCACGCAGGGTCTTTATCCAGAATGCTGGCGATGACCCCGCGGAGTATTAGGGGGCCCAGGCCTCGGTTCATCAGCTCCTCGTCTGCGATGGCCCCATGCAGTCCCAGATCGTGTGGCTGGCTGTCGTAACACCGGGCGATCGAGTCCTTCGCGGCCCGGTAGATCTCCATGTAGGCGCGGTCCACACCGTTGATGCTGAGGATGAGTGGCCGCGAGTATGCGCCGTTCACCTGGGCACGCAAGTGGTTGCGCCAACGAGTCACCGGCCAGTCGTACTCCCAGGTGACGGCCAAATGCGGCCGGTTCATCCACTCCGCCACGGTCTCCGCATCTGCGCCCTCGGGGTCGGCGACGCGAATCGTATTCGGCAACACCAAATCCGGAACCGGTGGCGGTGGAACTTTGCGGACGGAGTCGGAGATATCAGTGAGCTCGCGGGGGAGTACGACGGATGGTTGCTCCCGCTGGTCGTTGGCGGTGCAGGGTACAAGGGGATCAGAGAACCTCACGGCTGGGGACCCTACCGCGTCGAGTTAGGTTAGGCTACCCTGGCTAGCAGCACCGCGGGTTGCACTACGGCCGCGCTCGATGCGCCCTTGGCCGCTCGCAGGTGCTCACGATCCGCGGCCTGCCCCCATCCTCTGTGGCTACATCTATATCACTCCGCCACAACGGTTTTGAACTCGCCGCGTCGCCTCTTGAGTCACCGTTTCGTGCGACTGCCCAGAGTGCGGTCTGAAATGATGATCCCGTGACAGGCCCCTGCGCCGAATGCGGTTCACCTATGACCTGCGGCACGCCGCAACCGTCGGCGACGACATCCGCGCCGGGGCCGCCGAAGTTGGCGCGCTTCTGTGTAGCAACGGCGGTGACGTGCGAATTCGTGGCAGGCCCGGCGTGTGGTCTGCGCTGGAGTACGGGTGCCATCTGCGCGACGTGCTGCTCGTGCAACGCGAACGGGTGCTCGCCGCGCGGCGGACCAACGGCGCCGACTGCTTGCCCATGGGTCGAGAGGAGCGCGCCGAGCACGACGGCTACAACGAGCAGGACCCCGTCGACGTTGCTCGTCAATTAGCCGACGCGGCAACGCTATTCAGCAATGTGCTGGCTCAGCTCTCCGCCGACGACTGGGACCGCACGGTTGTCTATCACTACCCGGAAACCAGTGCGCGGTCGTTGCGCTGGGTCGCGGTACATACCGCACACGAATTGCGGCACCACCTTCTCGACATTCGCCGCCAACTTTGACACCAGCCCGGGGTGCAGCGCGGAACATCGCTGAATCCCCGCGACCGCCGCGGGACATGGGCCCACTGGGTATCCGACTGCATGCCTTTCTTGGCGGGGCGTTCAGTCTCGCGGCGAGGCGATTGACTTCGGACTGCAGCTCCGCCGTCTTGTCACCGACCATGGTGCCCGCCCCTACGTCGTCAGCGCGGCGCCGCGTTGAGCCCCACCAACGCGAAAGTCACGACCCCTTTCGAGGCCGTGACCTTTCGTAGAACCGCTCAGTGTGGGCGAAGGGGGACTTGAACCCCCACGTCCCGAAGGACACTGGCACCTGAAGCCAGCGCGTCTGCCATTCCGCCACTCGCCCGGAAAAACAACCGATGGACCATATCACTCTAATGGCCCGATTCCCGAACCGGCGAAGTGGGACCCGAAGCCGTTCCGCACCCAGCAGCCGACGGCCCGCAGGGCCCTGAACTGGTCTGATGCAGTTCTCACGATTTCGAAAGTGCCGCAGCGACACGATGTCCCGATACGATGCGGAAGTGATCCAGCACCGGGGTGATTCGTTTGCCGTCCAATGGCAATACCTGATGGCAAGTGCACGCGAACGGTAAGACATGAGTAGCCAACGGGGGCTGGCCACGCGGATCGAGCGCAAGCTCGAGGCGGCGGTAGACAACGCCTTCGCCCGGGTATTCGGTGGATCGATCGTTCCGCAAGAGGTTGAGGCCCTGTTATGCCGCGAGGCGCGTGACGGAGTCCAGAAACTTCACGGAAACCGCCTTTTGGCCCCCAACGAATACATCATTACCCTCGGTATGCACGACTTCGAGAAGGTGAGCGCCGATTCGAATCTCACGTCGAGCGGTTTCGCGAGGTACTTGACTGACTACATCCACGAACAGGGGTGGCAAACGTATGGTGAGGTGGTCGTTCGGTTCGAGCAGTCGTCGAACCTGCGCACCGGCCAGTACCGCGCCCGCGGTGCTGTCAACCCTGATGTCCAGCCCCGCCCGACGGTCGACGACCCCGTCCGGCCACAATCAAATAACGCGTTCGGCGAAGAACGAGGAGTAGCACCAATGACTGACAATTCTGGCTACCGCGGGGGTCAGGGGCCGGGCCGATCCGGCGACGAGTACTACGACGACCGCTACGGGCGCCCCCAGGATGACGCGCGCGGTGGCCCAGACCCGCAGGGAGCACCCGACCAGCGGGGTGGATATCCACCCGAGCAGCAGCACGGCTACCCACCTCAGCAGGGTTATCCGCCACCGCGCCAACCCGAGCAGGGCGGCTACCCCGAACAGGGCGGCTACCCCGATCAGGGACACGGTGGCGGCTACCCTCCTCAGCAGGGCTACCCGGAGCAGGGCGGCTACCCCGACCAGCGCGGCTACCCTGACCAGCAGGGCCAGGGCGGCTACGCCCCTCAGCAGCAGGGCTACCACGACCAGCGCGGCTATCCCGAGCAGGGCCAGGGCGGCTACCCGCAGTCGTACGAGCAGCGTCCCCCCGCGCCCGGCGGTTACGGCGGCCAGGGCTACGACCAGGGGTATCGGCAGGCTGGCGGCTATGCCCCTCCCGGCGGTCAGCAGGGCGGTGGTCAGCAGGGCTATGGCGGCTACGCCGATTACGGACGCGGTCCGGCCCGCCAGGACGAGGGCGGGTACGCGCCGCCCGAACAACGGCCTGGGTACCCCGAGCAGGGCGGCGGCTACGACCCGGGCTACCAGCAGGGTGGGGGATACGGTCGCCAGGACTATGGCTCCGCCGAGTACACCCAGTACTCCGAGCACGCGCAGGGCGGAGCGTACGGCGGTCAAGCCGGCGGCTACCCGGATACGGTCAGCCCCGAGTACGACTACGGCCAGCAGGCGGAGTACGGCCAGCAACCGGAATACGGTCAGCAGGCTGACTACGGTCAGTCCGCCGACTACGGGCAACCAGGTGGTTACGGCGGCTACGGCCAGGGCGGCTACGGCGCCGGCGGAACCACCATCACCCTTCAGCTCGATGACGGCAGCGGCCGGACCTACCAATTGCGCGAGGGATCCAACATCGTGGGCCGCGGGCAAGACGCTCAGTTCCGGTTGCCTGACACCGGCGTGTCACGGCGTCACCTCGAAATCCGCTGGGACGGACAAGTCGCGCTGCTGTCGGATCTGAACTCGACCAACGGCACCACGGTGAACAACGCACCGATCCAGGAGTGGCAGCTGGCCGACGGCGACGTGATCCGCTTGGGTCACTCGGAGATCATCGTCCGGATCCACTAAGCCACTGGGCTTAACGCTGCCGTGCTTCGCCCCGTGTCATCCGCCGTCCAAGTATCGTGACGTAGCCGATGTGCTCGGAGTCACGGGCGCCAGGGATGCGACGC
>NZ_LZMB01000414.1 GCF_001673555.1 Mycobacterium sp. 1165178.9
TCGGCGAGGCTTCCACGCGCACCAAAACCTCGTTGGCGCCCGGGGTGGGGACGGGAACATCCTGTAGCGAGAGTCCGAGCGTGCCATCCGACGTCACCAACGACCGCAGCTCCAAGGCTGTGTCAGGCAGGTCTGCGGTCATGGGCGGTCCCTCGTTCCTGTTGTAAGAATGCGTTCGTAGCGTGTCAACGCGAAAGGCGGCTACAGATCTTCCGCGGCGGCGTCGAGGTAGAACCATCGACCGGCGCGGCGCTCGAAGCGACTGCGCTCATGCAAGCTGCCCGCGCGGCCCCCGGACTCGTAGTCGGCCGTGAATTCCACTTCCCCGGAATCATCGTCTGGCCCGCCTGCCAGGGTGTCGATCACCCGCAAGCCGGTCCAGGCGATGTCCGGGTCGACGGCCACGTCCGCCGGGCGCGTGCGCGGGTGCCACGTGCGAAACAGGTAGCCGGAATCACCGTAGGCGAAAGCCGAATACCGCGACCGCATCAATTCCTCCGCCGTCCTGGCCTGTGTCTCACCCTCGTGAAGCGGCCCACAACACGTGCGATAGCTTCTGTCGC
>NZ_LZMB01000415.1 GCF_001673555.1 Mycobacterium sp. 1165178.9
CGCGCCCGAACCCGCCGACGGCGAGGCGCTGTTGCGCACCACCTATGTCGGCATCGACGCCGCGGCCCGCACCTGGCTCGACGACCAGCCCAGCTACCTTCCGCCGGTACAGCTGGGTGAGGTCATCCGGGCGGCGGGCATCGGCGAGGTGGTCGCGTCGCGGTGCGACGCCTACGCGGTCGGCGACGTCGTCACCACGTTGACCGGCTTCCAGGAGTACGCGATCATCCGCGACGACCTGTTCAGCACGCCGATCCCGGGCGAGGACGACCAACTGGCGATCATGTCGGTCTACGGGCCGACCGGCGCAACCGCCTATTTCGGGATGACCGACATCGGCCGGCCGCAGCCGGGGGAAACGGTGGTGGTGTCGGCGGCCGCGGGTGCCACCGGATCGGTCGCGGGGCAGATCGCCAAGATCGCCGGCGCCCGCGTGGTGGGCATCGCGGGTGGGCCGGAGAAATGCCGGGCGGTGGTGCAGGACTTCGGGTTCGACGCATGCATCGACTACAAGAACGACGACGTGGCGGCCGCGCTCAAGAAGCATTGCCCGCAACGCGTCGACGTCTACTTCGACAACGTGGGCGGTCCCATCCTCGACGCCGTGCTGGGCCGTCTGGCCGCCCGAGCCCGCGTCGTGTTGTGCGGCGTCATCTCCAGCTATTTGACCGGCGATCACCCCGGGCCGGCCAACTACGTGAACCTGCTGTCGAAGACCGCCCTGATGCAGGGGTTCAACGCCCTCGATCAGTGGGGCCGCTTCGACGAGGCGTTCGCCGCGCTACGCCGGTGGGAGGCCGAAGGCCGACTTCACCACCGGCAGACCATTTTTGAGGGCATCGAGTCGTGTGTCGATGCCCTCAACGGGCTGTTCACCGGCGTGAACGTCGGCAAGACCCTGGTCAGGCTGAGCGAACCCAGCCCCCGCTAGGCCGCGCCGAGTGCCCGGTGCAGCGCCTTGCGCGCATCGGTCAGCGCCTCGAGCACCTTGGTTCGCGTCTCGGCGAGCTGCTGCTTCTGCTCGTCGGTACCCGTCCATGCGATGGTGCGGGCCAATCCGGCGATCTCGAAGAATTCCTTGCGGATCTTCACCACGTCACCGAACTTGGCCGCGCGGCCCAGGAAGGCGTGGGCGGTCTCGCTGCTGACTCCGCGCCAGGCCAACAGGTTTCGGCCGAGCTCGGTCAGGGTCGCCACGCCGCCGTCGACGGTGACCACGCCGCGTCCGGCGAGGATGCCGATCGCAAGCTCGGCCGCGTCCTGCGGAGGGGTGAACGCGCCGCCGGTCGCGTCGGACACCCGCTGCACCACTTGCGCGGCGTCAGCCGGCCCGTCCAGCAGCAATGCCGCGGTGACGAACGCCGCGCGCTTGAGGCCGTGGCGACCCTTCTTGCCGAAGGGGGCGAAGCCGGGAGCGCCGCCTGGGCCGCCGAACCCGGGAGCACCGGACCCG
>NZ_LZMB01000416.1 GCF_001673555.1 Mycobacterium sp. 1165178.9
GTCGAACACATCGGTGCGAAATTCCACCCTTCCACCGATCCCGGCGGGCTCCCCGTCCTCGGTGAACCGTTCAGCCATGGAGAACGCCAAATCCATCCGGGCGGTCTGGGTGTGCACCGGCAGCGGGGTGACCTCGACGTCGCCCAAGGTCGACCCGACGGCGTTGTCGTGCCCGGCGAAGTTCTCCCAGGCCAGCATCACCTGGATCAAGGGGTGATGGGACAGGTTTCGGGTCGGGTTGAGCCGCTCCACGAGGACTTCGAAGGGCACGTCCTGGTGTTCGTAGGCGGCCAGGCTGCGCGCGCGCACCTGAGCCAGCACCTCGGCCACGGTGGGATTGCCGGCCAGATCGACCCGCAACACCAAGGTATTGACGAAAAACCCGACCAACTTATCCAGAGCGGGATCATTGCGGCCGGCGATCGGGAAACCCACCGCCACCTCAGCACTGGCGCTCAGCTTGGCCAACAACACCGCCAACGCGGCCTGGACCACCATGAAACTGGTCGCGTTATGCTCGCGGGCCACCCGCGC
>NZ_LZMB01000417.1 GCF_001673555.1 Mycobacterium sp. 1165178.9
GGCGAGCGCCGGGTGGTGAGCCAGCGTGGAAAGCGCGTTGTTGGTGTCCGCTCCGCGCATCGCCGAAAGTGCCTGCTGGGTAGCCTCGTCCCACTGGTCAGCGGGTAGCGGCTGCACGCGCATCAGGAGTGCCCTCTCGGTGAAAGAGAATCAGATTCTCATTTGCAACTAACAGACTGGCACGAAACGCCCTCCCGGTCAATGCCGGCGTGCCGGACCGCGCCCGTGCGGCGCCACCTGGTTCACCCGGTCCGCCGGATGGCCTGAGGCTCGAACGGGTCGGCCGGATCGCAATGTCGCGGCGGGTGCTACCTCACTGCGATGCCGCTCGGCGGCAAAGAAACCACGGGCTCGCTCGGTCGCTGGTCAGGCCGCTGTGGAGCCTCGCAGCAACCGCTGGATGTTGATTCTCGTCTGGCGAGAAGATAGTTTTCATTTAGTGATCTTGGCACGGGACAGCGATTCGCCGAGGCTGTAATCGATCCGATGGATCCGATGGAAGGGAAGCTCATGAACAAAGAAGACATGATGCTGATCAGCGTCGACGACCACACCGTCGAGCCCCCCGACATGTTCAAGAACCACCTGTCGAAGAAATACCAGGACGACGCACCCCGACTGGTGCACAACGACGACGGCTCGGACATGTGGAAGTTCCGTGACACGGTCATCCCGAACGTGGCATTGAACGCGGTGGCCGGCCGGCCCAAGGAGGAATACGGCATCGAGCCGACCGGGCTCGACGAGATCCGGCCGGGCTGTTACAACGTCGACGAACGCGTCAAAGACATGAACGCCGGCGGCATCCTGGCCTCGATCTGCTTCCCGTCGTTCCCAGGCTTTGCCGGGCGGCTGTTCGTCACCGACGATCACGACTTCTCCATCGCGCTGGTGCAGGCCTACAACGACTGGCACATCGACGAGTGGTGCGGCGCGTACCCGGCGCGGTTCATCCCCATGGCGATCCCGGTGATATGGGATGCCGAGGCGTGTGCCGCCGAGGTGCGCCGGGTCGCCAAGAAGGGCGTGCACGCGCTGACCTTCACCGAAAACCCGGCCGCGATGGGCTACCCGAGCTTCCACAACGAGTACTGGAACCCGTTGTGGGAAGCGTTGTGCGACACCAACACCGTGATGAACGTCCACATCGGCTCCTCGGGCCGGCTCGCGATCACCGCGCCGGACGCGCCGATGGACGTGATGATCACGCTGCAGCCGATGAACATCGTGCAGGCCGCGGCGGACCTGCTGTGGTCGGCACCGATCAAGAAGTACCCCGACCTCAAGATCGCCCTGTCCGAGGGCGGCACCGGGTGGATCCCCTACTTCCTGGAGCGCGCCGACCGCACCTACGAAATGCACTCCACCTGGACGCATCAGAACTTCGGCGACAAGTTGCCGTCCGACGTGTTCCGCGACCACTTCCTGACCTGCTTCATTAGCGACAAGGTCGGTGTGGCGCTGCGCAACATGATCGGCATCGACAACATCTGCTGGGAGGCCGACTACCCGCACAGCGACTCGATGTGGCCGGGCGCGCCAGAAGAGTTGTGGGATGTGTTGTCCATCAACAACGTTCCCGACGACGAAATTAACAAGATGACCTACGAGAATGCCATGCGGTGGTACTCGTTCGACCCCTTCACGCACATTTCTCGGGAACAGGCCACCGTCGGTGCGCTGCGTAAGGCCGCCGAAGGGCATGACGTGTCCATCAAGGCGGCGGGCCACGGTAAGGACAGCCGAGGCGGCTCGTCCTTTGCCGATTTCGCGGCTAACGCGAAAGCCCTTACCGGCAATAAGGACTAGAAGCCACACGCCGGAATGCAAGTGCGCCCGTGGCGGTCGCAAGCGCGGCGAAGCCGGGCGGCGCGGGCCAGCACTGAAAGCCGGTGCATTTCGATCGAAGGAGACTGAGCAGTGCCCGGCGCTGGAATGAACTTTGAACTGACCGATGACCAGGAACTGATCCGTCGGTCGGTGGCGGAGCTGGCGGGGAAATTCGACGACCAGTACTGGATGGAAAAAGACCAGGCGCACGAATTTCCAACCGAGTTCTACCGCGCCATAGCCGATGGCGGCTGGTTGGGAATGACGATCCCTACCGAATACGGCGGCCACGGTCTCGGCATCACGGAAGCGACAATCCTGCTCGAGGAGGTCGCCAAATCGGGTGGCGCCATGAACGCCGCAAGCTCGATCCACCTGTCCATCTTCGGAATGCAGCCGGTCGTGGTGCACGGTTCCGATGAACTCAAAGCCCGAACGTTGCCCGCCGTGGCGACCGGCGAGGTCCACGTCTGCTTCGGCGTCACCGAACCCGGTGCCGGCCTTGACACTTCGCGAATCACCACGTTCGCCAAGCGTGACGGCGACCGCTACATCGTCAACGGTCGCAAGGTCTGGATCTCCAAGGCGATGGAATCCGACAAGATCCTGTTGCTCACCCGGACGCAAAGCTATGACGAGGTCACCAAGAAGACCGACGGGATGACACTGTTCATCACCGATCTCGACCGCAGCCGGGTCGACATCCGCCCGATCCGCAAGATGGGTCGCAACGCGGTGAGCTCCAACGAGTTGTTCATCGACAATCTCGAGGTACCGGTCGAGGACCGAATCGGTGAGGAGGGCAAGGGCTTTCAGTACATCCTCGACGGCCTCAATCCGGAGCGGATGCTCATCGCGGCCGAGGCCCTGGGTATCGGCCGGGTGGCGCTGGAGAAGGCGGTGAAATACGGCAACGAGCGCGAGGTCTTCGGCCGGCCCATCGGGATGAACCAGGGATTGCAGTTTCCACTCGCCGATTCATTGGCCCGGCTCGATGCCGCGGAACTGATGCTGCGCAAGGCCACCTGGCTTTACGACAACGGCAAACCCTGTGGGCGCGAGGCCAATACGGCCAAGTACCTCTGCGCCGATGCCGGCTTCACCGCCGCGGACCGGGCGTTGCAAACCCACGGCGGCATGGGTTATGCCGAGGAGTACCACATCACGCGGTACTTCCGCGAGGCCCGGCTGATGAAGATCGCGCCGGTCAGCCAGGAAATGATTCTGAACTTCTTGGGAGCCAACGTCCTGAAGTTGCCGAGAAGCTACTAGGTAGTTTGGTTGTCATCGAACGTGCACTGACGGCGAGATTTTTGCGGTTTTTTCGCAACCAGTGCACGCTCGGCGCTTGAGAGGGTGGGCAACAATATGCGCGAAACAGTCATCGTCGAGGCCGTGCGTACACCGGTGGGCAAGCGCAACGGCGCGCTGTCCGGCATGCACGCCGCCGACCTCTCTGCGGTCGTTTTGACCGAACTCATCGAACGCACCGGCATCGGCCCAGACATCATCGACGACGTGGTCTGGGGCTGTGTATCCCAGGTGGGCGACCAGTCCAGCAACATCGGCCGCTACGCGGTCCTGGCCGCCAATTGGCCCGAGACCATTCCCGGGACCACGGTCAACCGCGCCTGCGGGTCGAGCCAGCAGGCGCTGGACTTCGCCGTGCAGGCGGTGATGTCGGGCCAGCAGGATGTCGTCGTGGCGGGTGGAGTAGAGGTCATGAGCCGGGTTCCGCTTGGCTCGGCCCGGGCAACCGGAATGCCCTATGGGCCGAAAGTCCTTGCCCGGTATGACAATTTCTCCTTCAACCAGGGCCTGTCGGCGGAGATGATCGCGAAGAAGTGGGGATTTTCGCGCACTCGGCTCGACGAATTCTCCGTCGCATCCCACGAGCGGGCCGCCGCGGCACAGGATGGCGGCGCATTCACCGAACAGATCGTGCCGGTGTTCGTCGACGGCGCCGACAACAACGTCGTCACCGCCGACGAGGGCGTGCGGCGCGGCAGCACAGTCGAGAAGCTCGGCACGCTCAAGCCGGCCTTCGCCGACGACGGCGTGATCCACGCCGGCAACTCCTCGCAGATCTCCGACGGCGCCGCCGCGCTGCTGGTGACCACCGCCGAGATGGCTGTCGAGCTGGGCTTGACCCCTATCGTGCGGTACCTGGCGGGCGCGGTGACCGGAGCGGATCCGGTGCTGATGCTCACCGGACCCATCCCGGCGACCGAAAAGGTGCTGAGCAAGGCCGGCGTCGGCCTGTCCGACGTGGGCGTCTTCGAGGTCAATGAAGCTTTCGCTCCCGTGCCGCTGGCGTGGCTGGCGGAGACCGGGGCCGACCCGGCACGGATGAATCCGCTGGGCGGCGCCATCGC
>NZ_LZMB01000418.1 GCF_001673555.1 Mycobacterium sp. 1165178.9
TCGGCGCGTCGTTCGTGCGCGACATCGAACCCGGTGAATTGCTGGCGATCGACGCCGACGGCGTCCGCTCCACCCGGTTCGCCAATCCCACTCCCAAGGGCTGCGTATTCGAGTACGTCTACCTGGCACGACCGGACAGCACGATCGCCGGCCGGTCGGTCCACGCAACCCGGGTGGAGATCGGCCGCCGGCTGGCGCGTGAGCGTCCCGTCGAAGCCGACCTGGTCATCGGCGTGCCCGAGTCGGGCACGCCCGCGGCGGTCGGGTACGCGCAGGAGTCGGGCATTCCCTATGGCCAGGGGCTGATGAAGAACGCCTACGTCGGGCGCACCTTCATCCAACCGTCGCAGACCATCCGCCAGCTCGGTATCCGGCTGAAGCTCAACCCGCTTCGCGAAGTGATCCGGGGCAAGCGACTCATCGTCGTCGACGACTCGATCGTGCGCGGAAACACCCAGCGCGCGCTGCTGCGGATGCTGCGCGAGGCCGGCGCGGTCGAAGTGCACGTGCGAATCGCCTCACCCCCCGTCAAATGGCCGTGCTTCTACGGCATCGATTTCCCGTCACCGGCGGAACTGATCGCCAACGCGGTCGAAGACAAAAAGGAGATGCTCGAGGCGGTGCGGCATGCCATCGGTGCCGACTCGCTGGGCTACATCTCCCTGCGCGGCCTGATCGCGGCCTCCGAGCAGCCGGCATCGCGGCTGTGCACCGCCTGCTTCGACGGCCAGTATCCGATCGAACTGCCCGGCGAAACCGCGTTGGGCAAGAACGTCATCGAGCACATGCTCGCCAATGCCGCCCGCGGCGCCGGCCTCGACGATCTCGCGGCCGATGAAGTGCCAATCGTGCACTGAGGGAACTCGGTTGCGCCCCATCACCGACGTTTGATCCCAACCGTCAACGCCGCCCGGTAGCCTTTATCGCGATGACGGATCCCGGAAAGAGCCCAGGACGCCACCAAGGCAGTCAGGGCATCACCTACGCTTCGGCCGGGGTGGACATTGAAGCCGGCGATCGCGCCGTCGAATTGTTCAAGCCTCTGGCGACAAAAGCAACGCGACCGGAGGTTCTGGGCGGCCTGGGCGGATTCGCCGGCTTGTTCGCGCTGCGGGGCGACTACCGCGAGCCGCTGCTCGCGGCGTCCACCGATGGCGTCGGCACCAAACTGGCGGTTGCCCAGGCGATGGACAAACACGACACCGTCGGGCTGGACCTGGTCGCGATGGTGGTCGACGATCTCGTGGTATGTGGCGCCGAGCCGCTGTTCCTGCAGGACTACATCGCAGTGGGCCGCACGGTGCCGGAACGCTTGAGCGCCATCGTCAGTGGCATCGCCGAGGGGTGTGTGCGGGCCGGCTGCGCGCTTCTGGGCGGCGAGACGGCCGAACATCCTGGCCTGATGGAACCGGACCACTACGACATCTCGGCCACCGGAATCGGTGTCGTCGAGGCCGACGACGTGCTCGGCCCGGACCGGGTCAAACCCGGCGACGTCATCATCGCGATGGGTTCGTCCGGTCTGCATTCCAACGGATATTCGCTGGCGCGCACCGTGCTGCTCGAGATCGACCGGATGAACCTCGAGGGCTATGTCGAGGAGTTCGGCCGCACCCTGGGTGACGAACTGCTCGAACCCACCCGTATCTACGCCAAGGACTGCCTGGCGCTCGCGGCCGAAACCCACGTCCGCACCTTCTGCCACGTCACCGGTGGCGGGCTGGCCGGCAATCTGCAACGGGTCATCCCGCATGGGCTGGTCGCCGAGATGGACCGCGGCACTTGGACGCCCGCGCCGGTGTTCGCCATGATCGCCCAGCGCGGCCGGGTGACGCGCGAGGAGATGGAGAAGACGTTCAACATGGGGGTCGGCATGATCGCCGTCGTGGCTCCCGAAGACACCGACCGCGCATTGGCCATCCTGACCGCACGACACTTGGACTGCTGGGTGCTGGGCACCGTGGGCAAAGGCGGAAAAGAGGGCCCGCGGGCGAAGATGGTCGGTCAACACCCGAGGTTCTAGGAAGCTCGGACTCCGATAGATCTAACGCGGCGCCGGTGCACTACGCATCGGCGCCGGGGCATTGGCTTTAGCGACGCCAGCTGTCCTGGTCGTCCCAGGATTCGTCGGATCCGTCGCCGTCCAGTTCACTGGACTCGTCCGAACCCGTCCCTGACAGCTCTTGCTGAAGCCGCTGGAAGTCGGTCTGCGGAGAACTGTATTTGAGTTCTCGAGCAACCTTGGTCTGCTTTGCCTTAGCCCGGCCGCGGCCCATGGGGGAACCCCCTCGCGCAATAACGGAGCGGCCTAACGAGTAGGCGGCTCCGATCTCCTGGTGTCATATTGTCCTGCCGACCACTTTACCGTGCCCCGCCACCGGGCGTTGCGCGCCCTGCTCGCTGTGGCGGACGTTACCGTTCATTATCCCGCACCGCCCCGCAACCGTTCAACAGCTAACCGCCCGGCGCCGATCTGTTCGGTTGCGGGCAGGGAATCGGCATCGATCACCGCAGGTACGGAAGCCTCCGGTCCGGTCGCCAATTCGGTGTCGGCGGGCAGCCCGCGCTTGACAAGCGCCAGCGCTACGGGCCCGAGATCCACGTGGTCGACGACGGTGCCCAAGCGGCCAACCGTGCGGCTGCCGGCCAGCACCGGATCGCCCGTCGACGGCCGGTCCACCGACCCGTCGAGGTGCAGCAGCACCAGCATCCGGGGAGGTCTGCCGAGATTGTGCACCCGCGCCACGGTCTCCTGCCCGCGATAACATCCCTTGTCCAGGTGGACGGCTCCGGCGCCGGGGCCACCGATCCATCCCACCTCGTGGGGAATCGTGCGATCGTCGGTATCGACGCCGAGGCGGGGTCGCACGGCCGCGACCCGGTGGGCTTCGTAGGCCCACACACCACCGGGCCGGACCCCGTTCTGCGCCAGGCGATTTCGCCAGTCGTCCGCCGCCCCGCGCGGAACCAGCAGGTCCAGCTCGATCTGGCCGTCCCGGGTGCCCGGCATCCGCCGCACGAAGCCGTCGCCCGCGAGAATCGCGGTCAGCTCGGCGGGCAGCGCGTCCACTCCGAGCGCGTCGAGAACCGCCTGTTCGGCCAGCTTCGGGCCGAGCAACGACAGCACGGCCAGATCGGCTTCGGCCGGGGTGACCTCGGACCAGAACACCATCTTGCGCAGGTATCCCAGCAGCGGCTCCGCTCGCCACGGTTCGGTGTCGAGGTAGGTCGTGCCGGCCAGCTCGGTCTGGACCCAGTGATCCTCGACGCGGCCCTGGCCGTCGAGGCTGAGGTTCTGTGTGATGGCGCCGTCGGGGAGGTCGCTGACGAATTGCGTCGAAATGCTGTGCAACCAGCTCTGCCGGTCTTTTCCGGTCAGGGTGAGTACTCCGCGGTGCGAGCGGTCGACGAATATCGCGTCGGTGTCGGCCGCACGCTGCTCGCCCAGCGGATCGCCGTAATGCCAGACGGCACCGGCGTCGGGTCCGGTCTCGGGTGCGGGAACGGGGCGGGTCACGAGTCAACTCTACGGACCGCCGGGCGCTCCCCACGAGTGTGAAGCTGGCTTCACACTGGCCGCCGAATGTGCGGCCAGCTTCACCTTCGCGGGTACCGTCGTGCGCCACGCTTACGGATCCCATTGGATTAGGCTTTCCGACCATGGCCGGTCAGACGGGTGTGATCGTCACCCTGGACGGCGAAAGGCATTCGCCGGACGCGCCCCTGCTGTATGCCGACGACCTGGCAGCGGTCCGTGGTGACGGTGTCTTCGAAACGCTGCTGGTTCGCGACGGCAGAGCCTGTCTGATCGAGCCGCATCTGCAGCGGCTGACCCAGTCGGCCGCCTCGACCGACCTGCCCCAGCCCGATCTGCCGCGATGGCGAAGCGCGATCGAGGTAGCCACCCGGCACTGGTGCGCGGGCAACGCCGACGAGGGCGCGATGCGGTTGATCTACAGCCGCGGTCGCGAGGGCGGTTCGGTGCCCACGGCCTACGTCATGGTCAACGCCGTTCCCGAACGGGTGACGGCGGTCCGGCGTGGCGGGCTGGCGGCGATCAC
>NZ_LZMB01000419.1 GCF_001673555.1 Mycobacterium sp. 1165178.9
GTGGTCTGCAGCTGCTCGTTGAAGGTGGCGCTCACCCGCTGCGGACCGGCCGCGAGCGCCGCATCGGGCACGGGATCGGTGGATATGCGGGTGGCGTGTGCCGAAGCGGCCGGCGCGGTCAGCGTGGCGATCACGAACATGAGGCCGACCCACGTGCCAGCCGCCAGGCGCCTCATGCCCGTCGGCGGATCAGTGCGATCGCGACGCCCGCGGCCGCGATCACCAAGGCCGCGCCTCCCAGCAACCGGGCGGTGTTATCGGCCGCACTCGACCGCGCCGCGGCGGGCGCGGGGTTGGGCGATCCATGGTGTTGGTGCGGGCCCGCCGGCGCGGTGGCGAGGCTGAGCGTGGGCACCGGGTGCTCCGGCTCACTCCCGTCGGCCCGCGGCGACTGATCCCAGTTCACGACGGTCCCGTCGGCATAGGTCTGGGCGGCGGGGAAGCTGACCGTATCGGTGTCGGGCAGCTTCACCGACAACCGGAACAGCCCGAATTGATCTGGCCCGATTCCGCCGTTGGGGGCCGCCGTCCACGTCACTGACCGCACGGTGCCGGAGGCGGCGTCTCGGTCGAGCTTGGCCGTCCAGCCGGGCAGGCTTTCAGTGCGGGCCGAGGCGACGTCGGGAAGCGTGATGGTCAGCGCCGTGGTGAGCGCCCCGGTGTTCGATTCGTTGGGCACCTGGAACGTGACGATCGCCATGGCCCCGCGTACCGCAGTGTCGCTGCTGGCGTGCACGTGTGCCCAGGCGGCGGGGGTTTGGACCGTCGCTGTGAAATAGAGGGCGACGGCCGCGGAGACCGCGATCAGGCTGCGGGAGATCCACCTGCTGCGAATCGACATGCGGGGCGCTTGTTCCGTGCGCGCGGTCAGCTCAGCCCGAGGCGGGCCATCAGGTCCGCCTCGATCCCGTCGAGCTGCGATGAGATGGCGGCGTGGGCCGCCCTGCGTCGCGCTGCAGGCATGTTCTCCGCGGCGGTGGTCGCCGCCGACAGGTCGGTGAGCCGCTCGGCGATCGCGGACACGAACTGCTTGGTCTCGGCATCCTTGGGCCTCTTGTCCTGCACCATCCGCAGGGACTTTTCCGCCCCCGCGATGCGGGCCGACAGCTGGGCGCCGTGACCGGAGAACTGGCCGATCTGGGCCAACGGAATGCCGAGCTGATCCGCGCGGCGCTGATCGATCTGCGCGCGGACCGCGACGGCCGCACGGTAGATCAAGGGGGTGAGGATCGGTGCGAGCAGCCGAGACACCGTCAGCACCCGGCGGATTCGGGTCGGTGCGAAGATCTTGCCCTCCCGCACGGCTTTGAGTTCTGCCTCAGCGACTTTCAGTGCATTGCGATCGCTGTCTCGTTGCGCCTTGATCTGCGCGCGCAATGCCTTGGCTTCGGCCCGTTGAGCGGATTTGACGCGGCGAACCTCGTTTTTTGCGGCCAGCTTGGCCTCGAGCTTCGCGCGGGCCTTGATCGCGCGGACTTCAGCGCGACGCGTCGCGCGACTCTTTCGCTTGCGGAACAGGCCCATTCCCGGCCGCCTCCCGGTCATCTCGTGGATTAGCTCTCGCGGTTGCGCGATCCGCTGAGCCAACCCTAATCGGAATGGGCTGGCGGTAGCCCGCCAGGGCGGGCCCTACGCCCGGTGGCCAGACGTGGACGTCAGGCGTCTAGGTGCTCGGCCTGGCGCAACTGGTTGACCCGCTCCATGACCTCACGCTGCGCCTCGGGGGAGAGCTCGGCCGTGCGCACCGCGATGCGGCGCACACTGTCGTCGCGCGTCGTGGCCAACCACGACAACTCTCGGTCGAGCTTCTCGTAGTACTCGTCGTCGGTGAAGTAGGCCGACTTGATCCGGAAGAAGTTGGCCAGAGCGGCCATGGTCGCCGTCGACGGGTTGGTGCGGTTACCGGAACGCAGCTGGGAGAGGTAGGGAGCCGACATCGTGACGCCCTCCGCCTTGAGCGCCGCGATCACTTCCGCGGACGTGTGCGGCCCGCGTCCCGGCGGATACACCGTGTCGAACAGGCGGTTCAGGCGAGCAGCGAACGTCGTGCTCATCGATATGACCTCCACTTGGCTGTAGAAGTGAACTATTACCTAGGTGTATTTGCTGATCATGGTAGCGAGGCTTGGTAACCGTATCCAGGTGCAAACCCCGAGGGAACGCCAACCGGCATAGCTGGCGCCTACCAACTCCTCACTTGACGAGCGTCTAACTGATTCGCTGGGGTGTCCACTAAATCAGTGGAACTCACAGGTTATCCGCAGAATTCGCGGTTCGTTCCGAAGTGGCGGGCGAATGGCCTGCTGACGGGTGCGATAATATGTCGCGGCGTGCTGGGCGATCGCACCGCAACGGATCAGCAACCTGGGGTGATTCAGCACGCCCTTTGCTACCGAGTGCGAAGCGCGGCCCCCGCTGACGGCGAAACGGCATCCGGACGTCGGTGGGCGAGGCATCGTTAACTTAGCCGGTACGCGCCCGTCCCGCCCCGATTGCCGCAACGGTTCGGCGGCGCCGCACCGTCTGCGCGACCGTGGATACGGCGGCGACGATCGCCACGCCGATGGTCGCGGCGACGGCCACCCAGCGCCAACCCAGAGCGCTGTCGAACAGCATCCACAGCCCGAAAGCGAGGAACAGCAGGCTGGCGACCACGTGCAGCAGTTTCTCCGGAAGGCGCCGATGCAACAGCCGCCCCGCGGCGATGGCCAAGCCGTCGGCCAGCACCATGCCCACCGTCGAGCCGATCCACACGCCGATCCAGTCGTGATCGCTGGCCAGTGTCACCGTCGCCAACGCGGTCTTGTCGCTCACCTCCGCGAGAGCGAACGAAGACACCACGGTCAGGAACGCGAATCGCGGTTCGCGCGGCTGCGACACCGCCTCGTCGGCCTCCGCGCCCTCACGCCAAGCCCATACTGCGAACGCGAGGAACGCGAATGCCGACGCGAACCCCAGCGGCCGCGCCGGCAGTGCCGCGCCCAGGAAGTGTCCGACGGTCACCGACACCCCGTGCACTGTGAACGCGGCGACCGCCACCCCGCTCAGCACCACCCACCACCGGTAGCGCAGGGCGTAGGTCATGGTGATCAGCTGGGACCTGTCGCCGAGTTCGGCGACGAACACCACTCCCAGCGTCAACAGTGTGGCGGCGAGCATCTCGGACGACCTTTCGACACATCGTCGACGACAAGTCGCCGAACGCCGGTCGAAGGTCTCGCCCACCGGGTGAACCGGTTCGCCGGCCGGGCTGTGCGCCAGTATGTCGACTCGACGATTGGGGGCTACTCCCCTTCGCTAACGGTCCCAGGCTAATGGGCCAATTCGGCGTCCGCCAGCAAGGCAGCGGAGTTCGGTCAGCCGTATTTCTGGCATTCGAGACCCGAACTGTTGTCGGGACTTTCGTTATGCGGCGAGCAGCATTGCCAGGATTGCCGTATCGGGGTGGGTGATCGGGTCGACGCCAACCCGGCTGACCATCGAGGTGATGGTGCCGTCGGCCTCCGCCTCCACCCATGCCGCCCGATGCTCCAGTCCCAGATATGGCAATCCGGGCAGCAATACGCATCCCGAGGCAGCCCCGGTGCATTCGGGCAGTGACGGTGTCGTCTCCGAGGGCGGGTGCAACATGAGCAGGGCCGGGGGCTGATGATCCGCGAAATAGCCTGGCTGGATGGCGGATTCACCGAATACGGTGCCCTCAGCCAGGACCAGGCCCACAGTGCCGGGCTCGGGCTCGTCCGGCAATTCCTCGCGGGCTCCGAAGACCGTTGTGGTGGAGAGCAATCCGGGCAAAGACGCGATCCTGACCGCGACCATGAGCAGCTGCGCCCATTCTTTGGTCGAGTCAGGCCAGCGCCCGGAGATCACGAACCCTTTCAGGGCCCCACGAGAATGGAACGGGGAAACCCCGATAGGCCCGTCCGACCCAGTTTCCATCTCGACCTCCGCGCGACGCCTCCGCTTGGAATAACCACACTGGTAAGCCCGAATAATTAAGCATGCCTGCGGTTTAGGCGCGGTGCAACACGACACGGTCAGTGGCGCATACCCACGCTTTCGTGCGGTCGATCAATTGGTCAGAAAAACGACTGGGGCGCCGCGCAACCGCGCGACGCCCCCGCCGATCGAAATGAAAGTCAGCCGAAAATCAGGCCCTGCGTTTGCGACGTCGCGGCCGCGTACCGCTTCTGCACGTCCGCCCAATTGACGACGTTCCAGAATGCCTTCACGTAATCCGCCTTGACGTTCTTGTACTGCAGGTAGAAGGCGTGCTCCCACATGTCGACCTGCAGCAAGGGGATGATGCCGAGCGGAACGTTGGACTGCTGGTCGTACAGCTGGAAGGTCAGTAGCCGGCCACCGAGGGTGTCGTAACCCAGGACCGCCCAACCCGACCCCTGCAATCCGTTGGCTGCAGCGCTGAACTGCGCGCGGAATCGGTCGAAGGATCCGAACGCGTCGTCGATCGCGGCGGCCAGTTCGCCGGTCGGCTTGTCGCCACCGTCCGGTGACAGGTTCTTCCACCAGATCGAGTGGTTGACGTGACCGCCCAAGTGAAAGGCGAGGTTCTTTTCGTTCAGGAAGATCGCAGCATGGTCCTCGTTGGCGCGGGCCTCTTCGAGCTTGGACAGAGCGTCGTTCACGCCTTTGACGTACGTGGCGTGGTGCTTACTGTGGTGGATCTCGTTGATCTGCCCCGAGATGTGCGGTTCCAACGCTGCGTAGTCCCAGTCCAAGTCGGGCAGGGTGTATTCAGCCACGGCGTTCCTTTCTTCGGTTATCGTCTTGACGCTCAGTCGCGCGGGACCGCCTCACGACGGCCGGCCGTTATCAACCCTGCTCCATGACCGCGCGCTCCGCAAGGACGACGCTTGTGAGCCGGAACGCGGGTACCCGCTCAGCGGCAATTCAAGACAAGACGATGATCACGAGCACTGCGAGCAACGCCAGAGCTATCAACCCGGCGCGCAATGCGGCGATGCTGTAGTTGTGATTCCACGCCGCCGAACCGCAGTACGACTTCGACGGGTCCGGTGAACCCGGACCGAACGAATGCGTGGTCATCACTCGCCTTCCACCCCGGTCACCTCGCCTCAGTGAGGTGAGTCACAAATACATAGCGCGAACGCGATCATAGCGCTTCGTGGTTAGCTTGAGAAATGATGCGCTGAGCTGTGGGTTGGCGATAACCGCAGGGCACATGGGGAAGATGAACGTTCGGCTGGTACGGCCGTGCCATTGCTTAGCAAGGCAATTTATTTCGCTCAGCGACCAATCCGCGGGCCGGCTCGGCGTGGATACAAACCCGTGGCGTTATCCACAGAGACACCGCAGTCTGCCACCAGAGGCTGTAGCGATGCTTTCTGTACCCACCCGAGGGGTGTGGATAAACCTGTGGAAACTGTGGATAGTCTTTGACGGCCCGGTCGGTTGCCGGGCCGCCCGAGCGCGGGCCCCCACCCGGCCCTCGGCCGGTGTTCCTTGGCCCGCGTCGGG
>NZ_LZMB01000420.1 GCF_001673555.1 Mycobacterium sp. 1165178.9
CGCCGGCCCGGCGTGCGGCCAGCACGTGCAGTACCGCCGCGCGCACCACCCGATCGACTGAATCCAGGTGTTCCCGAACGCTTTCCGGCTCGGGCAGCACCTCGACCAGCTCGCGGATACCCTCGGCGCTGGTGAGGCGGACCGCGGCATCGGCGTCGTTCAGCGCGGCCACCAGCGCCGGCGCATAGCCGTCGGGAATGTGCTCGGTCAGCGTCGACACCGCGGTGCGGCGCACCCCCGGATCCGCATCGGCAAGGTAGGGCCGAAGGTCGGCCATCGTGGGCTCCTCGAGCCCAAGGACCTCGGCGATGCGCGGCGACGGCGGCTCGAACGCCGTTGCCGCGGGGCTGATTCGAGACACCGCGGTGGCCGGCGCTTGGCCGCCGACCAACGGCGGCTGCTCCACCGGGTACACGGTCTGGTCGGTGGGCGGCAGGCCGTCGAGCTCCGGGACCGGCACGAGATACGGTGCCACCGGCCGCTTGAGGAACACCATCGCGCCGTCGGCGTCCTTGCGCAGATTGAGGTGATAGCCCCACTGGTTGTCGTCGCGGCCGGGCAGGTCGGCGCGATCGTGATAGAGGCCCCACCGCGATTCGGTGCGGGTGTGCGACGAGCGTGCCGCCATCTCGGCGCAGTCCCGGATGAACGACACCTCCACCGCGCGCATCAGCTCGTGCGGATTGCGGGCGCCCATCTCGGCGATCTCGGCGCTCATGCGCTCGAAGGTGCGGATGGCCAGGGACAGCTTGGCGCCGGTCTTGGGAGGTGCGACGTAATCGTTGACGAACCGCCGCAGCTTGTATTCGACCTGCGGTTGCGGCGGACCGTCCGGATGCCGCAGCGGCCGGTAGATCAGCTCGTGCGCCTCGCGCACCTGTTCGGCCGGAAGCTGTTGCGGCGCTGTGACATCGGTCAGGGTCGAGGCCGCGTGCGTGCCCGCCAGATCGCCGAACACGAACGCCCCGATCATGTAGTTGTGCGGGACGCAGGCCATGTCGCCCGCGGCGTACAGGCCCGGAACCGTGGTGCGGGCGTGCTCGTCTACCCACACACCCGATGCGGAATGCCCACTACACAAGCCGATTTCGGAGATGTGCATCTCGATGTCGTGGGTGCGGTAGTCATGGCCGCGGTTGGCGTGGAAGGTGCCCCTGGTCGGCCGCTCGGTGGTGTGCAGGATGTTCTCCAGGGCGGTCAGCGTCTCGTCGGGCAGGTGGGACACCTTGAGGTAGATGGGTCCGCGCGCGGAGTCGATCTCGGTTTTGACCTCGGCCATCATCTGTCCCGACCAGTAGTCGGAGTCGACGAACCGCTCGCCGTGCGAGTTGACCTGATAGCCGCCAAAGGGATTGGCGACGTACGCACATGCCGGGCCGTTGTAGTCCTTGATCAGGGGGTTGACCTGAAAGCACTCGATGCCTGACAGCTCCGCGCCCGCGTGATAAGCCATCGAGTAGCCGTCGCCGGCGTTGGTGGGGTTCTCGTAGGTGCCGTACAGGTAGCCCGACGCGGGCAGCCCGAGCCGCCCGCAGGCGCCGGTCGCCAGGATGACCGCCTTGGCGCCCACCGTGACGAATTCGCCGGTACGCGTGTTCAGCGCCGCCGCGCCCACGGCCCGGCCTTCGTGGGTCAGCACCCTGACCGGCATCAGCCGGTTCTCGATCTGGATCTTCTCGCGCATCGACCGTTGCCGCAGCACGCGATACAGGGCCTTCTTGACGTCCTTGCCCTCGGGCATCGGCAGCACGTAGGAGCCCGAGCGGTGCACCCGGCGTACCGCGTATTCGCCGTGCTCGTTCTTTTCGAACTTCACCCCGTAGCGTTCCAGCCGCTGCACCATCGCGAAGCCGCGGGTGGCGGTCTGATACACGGTGCGCTGGTTGACGATTCCGTCGTTGGCGCGGGTGATCTCGGCGACGTAGTCCTCGGGCTCGGCCTTGCCAGGGATCACAGCGTTGTTGACGCCGTCCATGCCCATCGCCAGCGCTCCGGAGTGGCGAACGTGGGCCTTTTCCAGCAGCAGCACCTGCGCGCCGCTCTCGGCGGCCGACAGCGCCGCCATGGTGCCCGCGGTGCCCCCGCCGATGACCAGGACGTCACAGTCGAGCCGGACCGGGGCCGCCGGGTCGGGAATCTGCATCATGCCGCCTCCGCGTGATGGTTCAGTGCCGCAATGACTTCAGCGCGCAGCGCGGCGCGCTGCTGATCGACGCGCGGCTCCGGCACGTCGATCAATGTGCGCAGCGGCTGACCGGCCCTGCCCAGCACGGCGATGCGATCGCCGAGCAGCAGCGCCTCGTCGACATCGTGTGTGACGAAAACGATCGTCGTCGGATGGGCGCGCCAGGTGTCGATCAGCAGCCGCTGCATGGCCGCACGGGTCTGGGTGTCCAGCGCGCCGAACGGCTCGTCCATCATCACCGCGCGCGGCGCCCCGGCCAGCCCGCGCGCCAGCTGGACGCGCTGCCGCATGCCGCCGGACAGGCTCTTGGGCAGGTAGTCGCCGAAGCCGGTGAGACCGAGCTCGGCGATCCAGCGGTCGGCCTCGGCGCGCCTGCCTGCCCGGGGCGCACCGCGCAGCCGAAGGGCCAACTCGATGTTGGAGCGGACGGTGCGCCACGGCAGCAACGCGTTGTCCTGAAACACCATGCCCCGGTCGCCCGAGGTGGTCGTCACCTCGTCGCCGTCGGCGACGATCCGGCCCTCGTCGGGCCGCAGCAGTCCCGCCATGGCGCGCAGCACCGTCGACTTGCCGCAGCCCGAGGGACCGGTGAGCACCAGGATCTCTCCGGGACGCACGGTCAGGCTCAGCCCGTCGATCACCGGTTCTCCGGTGTAGGACAAACGAACTCGATTCAGCTCAAGGCTCACTCCGGCCTTTTCCAAAGTCATTGCCGGCCTTCCTCCTCCGCACGCGGCAGCCAGCTGGTCACCCGGCGGCCCACGACCTCGACGGCTGCCGCCGTCGCGAAACCCAACACACCGATGGTGATGATGCCGACGAACACCTGCGGATAGGCCAGCACGGTGTAGTCCTGCCAGGTGCGGTAGCCGATCCCCAGCCGGCCCGAGATCATCTCCGCGGAGATCACGCAGATCCACGCCACGCCCATACCGACCGAAAGGCCGCCGAACACACCCGGCAGGATGCCCGGCAACACCACCTGCTTCAGCACATCCCACCGGCCGCCCCCGAGCGTGCGCACCGAGTCCTCCCACAGTGTGGGCAGCGCACGCACCGCGTGCCGGCTACTGACCAGGATCGGGAAGTATGCCGCCAGGAAGGTGATGAACACGATGCCGGCCTCGTCGGTCGGGAACAGCAGGATCGCCACCGGCACCATCGCGATGGCGGGGACGGGCCTGACCAACTCCGCCAGCGGGCCGAAGGTGTTGGCGAACAAGCGCGACCGGCCCAGCAACACACCCGTCGCGACACCGACCACCGCGGCCAATCCGAACCCGGTGAGAATTCGGATCAGCGACTGCGCCAGATCAAGCCAATACTCGGAGCTTCCGAGCCGGCGTCCCAGCGCGTGCACGATCTCGGTGACCGTGGGCAGCGTGTCGAAGCGCAGCAGCAGCCGGACCTTGTCGGCGGTGAGCACCTGCCATAACCCGATCGCGGCGGCGACCGATGCGAGCCTTAGCAGCCGCCACGGCCAGGGCGAACCGGCTCGTCGCGGCGTGGCCATCGCCGGGGCCGTGTCGACGACCGGCGCGGTCGTCGGGGCTACCGGGTCGCCGGTGAGATACGCGGTCATACCGAACCTCCAAGGGCCTGCTCGTAATTCACGATCGTGCCGCCGCCCGGGTGCGCGGCGAGATAGCGATGCGCGCCCGCCGGTGTTCCGAACGGCAGGTAGTTCTGGCCGTCCTTGACCCAGACCGCCTTATCGGCGAACCACCGGGTGCCCAGCTCCGTGTCCGGAACGTAGGCGGCACGGACTTTGGCGCCGCGGGCGGTCGCGTCCCGCACCGCTCGAAGCAGACTGGTCGGGTCGACGACCGTTTGGGTGGAATCCGAACCGTCCAGCCACAGTTCGCTCGCCAACGCGGGATCCCCGCGGAGCGCGGACGGGTTGGCGGTGGCGGCCCGGGCCGCGTCGTAGTTGAGGCCGCGAGCGCCGAATACGGTGCGCAACGGCCCATCCTGGACGAAGCCGGATACATCGAGGTCGGTGAAGTCTCCGATCGACTTCAGATACGGCACATCGTTTTTCAGCGCCTCGACCAGTGACGGTTTGAGCGTGGTGTCGAACGACGTACCGCCGGGACCGTTGTAGAGGTACACGACTTCCTGCGCCAGCCCCGCCGCCTGGGCGACGATCCGGGCGGCCTCCAGCGGTTTGGAGTTGAGGAAGTCTCCTGCGTCCAGTTGCGCCTGCAGGAACGCGCCCAGCACCTCCGGGTGGGCCGACGCATACGAGCGCCGGACCACAACGCCGTGCAGCGTGGGCAGGTTCAGCTCGGCGCCGTCGTACAGCAGCTTTGCCTTGCCCTGGAACACCAGCAGGCCCGGCCAGGCGACGAACTGCGAAAGGCCCTGTACCTGGCCGGATTCCAGGGCGGAGGCGCCCACCTGCGGTTGCTGGTTGAGCACTTCCACGCCTTTGATCCCGGCCCTATCCAGCGCCCGCATCAAGGTGCCGTGACCGGCCGAGCCCACGCTGGCCGAGACCTTGGCGCCGGCCAGGTCGCTCAGCGTGGTCGCCGACGAGCCGGGCGCCACGACCACCATGTTGAGGGCGCCCTTGGGGTTGTAGCCGGTGATGGAGACGATCTCGGTCTTCGCCAACGGGTTGGCCTGCGTCTTCGAGCCGTTGATCAGCATCGGATAGTCGCCCATCGAGCCGATGTCGATCTTCTCGGCGAGCATCTGCGCGGTGATCGGGGCGCCGGTGTCGTAATCCTGCCACCGCACCGCGTATTTGGTGCCGGTGCGGGAGGTGATGTCGGCGAGCCGGCGTTCCAGGTAGCCCTGGGCACGGAGCAGGGTACCCGCGGTGACGGTGTTGATGGTCTTGGACTGATAGCCCACCACGACGTTGACCACGCCGGATGACTGCGACAGAGATTCCAGTGAGCAACCGGAGGTGAGCGCGGCGATCGCGAACACCACCGACGCCAGCCGGATGGCGCGTCGTCTCATGAAAGGTCCTGGGGTCGGAGGCTTTTCAGCGAATGAGATAGGGCATGTTGACGGTGACGGCGCCGGTGGGACAGCGGGCCGCGCAGGGGCCGCAGTACCAGCACTCGTCGACGTGCATGTACGCCTTGCCGGTGTCGGGGTTGATGGCCAGCGCATCGAGCGGGCAGACCTCCACGCACAGCGTGCAGCCGTCGATACACAGCGACTCGTCGATCGTGACGGGCACGTCGGCGCGGTTGTTGTTGATCAGCGTCATGGGTTGCTCCTCATCGGCTCGACTCTGAAAAGGTTGCCCCGCATGGTGATTCGATCGCCCCGCATCCGGATGTACTCCAGGTCGACGGGCGTGCCGTCGGCGAGGCTGGTGAGCCGCTCCAGCATCAGCAGCGCCGCGCCGTCGGGCACCTGCAGCGTGGCCGCCGAATGCGCGTCGGCCGGAATGGCCTCGAGCGCCAGCGCCGCCGAGCCCAGCCGTTGCCCGCTCACCTCCTCGATGAGCGCGAACAAATCGTTCGTCTCCAGCGGATGATTCAGCACCTCGCGGCCCAGTTCCGGGGCGAGGTAGGTGAGGTCCAGGCTGAGCGGTAGGTCGCCGAGGTAGCGCAACCGCTCGACGAACACCGCCTGCTCACCCGGCTGCAGCCGCAGCCGGCGGGCCACCGACGGCGGCGCGGTGACGGGCATTGCGGCGCGCACCTCGTTGCGGACCTCTCCGAGATCCTTGAACGTCTCCTTCAGGCCCAGCAGCGCGTCGAGCCCGTGATCGTATTTGCGCTGCGCGACGTGCGTACCGACCTTGGGTCCACGATCGATCAGCCCCTCATGCTTGAGTACGGCCAATGCCTCGCGAATGGTGTTGCGCGATACCGAGAATTCGGCGGCCAGCTCCAGCTCGGGCGGCAGGCCCTCCGGGTAGGCGTCGGCGTGGATCTGCTGGCGCAACACATCGGCGACCCGGCGGGCGCGATTGGACCGGGAGTCTTGGATATCCCGGCTGGGTACTGGTTGCGCCACGGGAGTCACGCTAACGCAGCTCAGGGCCGCTTTTCGGGCCGCCGGTGAGGGCCCGTGCCGGCAGCCGGACGTATTGCGCCGGGCCGCCTTTGGGCCCGACCAGCGAAAACCGCCACCCGCCGCGCTATTGCGCCACCTGCGAGAACCCGCCGGCTTTGCGATCCCGGTGAGCAGAACCTGCCACGAAATGGAACCCGCCGATTCCCGCGGGAACCCTCGACGAAGGAAGATGGCTTGCATGACTGACGTTTCGAAACACGCGCTGACCAAGGTGCCGGCGGTCACCCTGGGCTTCTGGGTCATCAAGGTTCTGGCGACGACGTTGGGCGAGACGGGCGGCGACACCGTCACGATGACGCTGAATTGGGGCTACGCCGCCGGTGTCGCAATATTCGGCGTCGCGCTGGTGGTGCTGGTTGCGGCGCAGATCCTCGCCAAGCGATTCCATGCGGTCCTCTACTGGGCGACGATCGTGGCCTCGACGACGTTCGGCACCGTGCTGGCCGATTTCGCGGACCGATCACTGGGCATCGGCTACACCGGCGGGTCGCTGGTGCTGCTGGCGTGCCTGCTGGCCACGCTGGGCCTCTGGCGGTGGTCGCAGGGCACCGTGTCGGTCAGC
>NZ_LZMB01000421.1 GCF_001673555.1 Mycobacterium sp. 1165178.9
CCGGCCGGCCCTGCTCGTCGTCAAAGAGCCTGATGGAGTTGACTTCTCGAGCGTCGATACCTTCCAGGTTGACGCCGACGAGTTTCTTCAGGCCACCGGAACGGGCCACCGAGTCCGCCACCCCGTGCTCGCCGCCGAAGTAAAAGTTGTTGAGCCAATCGGTGCGTCGCTCCTGTCCCGAGGCGATCGCGTCGAGCTCGTCTTCCATCGCGGCGGTGAAGTCATAGTCGACCAGGCGCCCGAAATGCTGTTCCAGCAAACCGGTTACGGCGAACGCCACCCATGAGGGCACCAGCGCGCTGCCCTTCTTGTGCACGTAGCCGCGGTCCTGGATGGTCTTGATGATCGACGAGTACGTCGACGGACGGCCGATGCCCAGCTCCTCGAGGGCCTTGACCAGTGACGCCTCCGTGTAGCGCGCCGGCGGGTTGGTGGCGTGGCCGTCGGGGGTCAGTTCGATGGCGTTCAGCCGCTGGCCCTGGGTCAACTGCGGCAACCGGCTCTCGGCGTCGTCGGCCTCGCCGCCGGCCAATTCGTCGACCGTCTCCACGTAAGCCTTCAGGAAGCCCGCGAAGGTGATGGTGCGACCGCTGGCCGAGAACACCACATCGCGGCCGGCCGATTGGCCGTTGATCCGCAGGCTCAGCGTGGTGCCGCGCGC
>NZ_LZMB01000422.1 GCF_001673555.1 Mycobacterium sp. 1165178.9
GCGCGTTGACCACGAACGTCAAGACGAACAGCGCGAATCCGGCCGAGATGTATGCCCCCGTGGGCAGCGGCGCGCTGAATTCGGCGGCCGCCGACGCGATCTTCGAGGCGAACGTGTAGCCGCCGTCGAACAGCGACCAATTGCCCGGGCGGGCTGCCGAACGCAAGATGATCAGCACCGCGACGGTCTCGCCCAGCGCGCGGCCCAACCCCAGCATCGAGGCCGCGATCACCCCGCTTCGGCCGAACGGCAAGACGGTCATTCGCACCACTTCCCATTTGGTCGCGCCCAGGGCCTGAGCCGCCTCCATCTGGATGTGCGGGGTCTGCCGAAACACCTCGCGTGAGACGGAGGTGATGATCGGCAGGATCATCACCGAAAGCACCACGGCGGCGGTGAAGATGGTGCCACCACCGGCCAACGACACGTTGCCCTGCTTGAACAGGAACAACCATCCCAGGTGGCGATTGAGGTACGTGGCCACCGGCTCGAGCTGGGGTGCGAGCACGAAGATCCCCCACAGCCCGAAGATGATCGACGGCACCGCGGCCAGCAGATCCACGACCGCACCGAAGGGTCGCGCCAGCCGCCTCGGCGCGTACTGGGTGAGAAACACGGCGATACCGATCGCGACGGGGACGGCCAGCACCAGCGCGCTGACCGAACTGAGCACCGTGACCATGAGCAGATCGCGGATACCGAACGCGAGCCTGTTCGGGTCGCTGGTGCTGAATTTGGCGCTGGTGAAAAAGTTCGCATGGTTGACGCGCAACGACGGGACCGCACGCAGCAACAGGAATACCGCGATCAACAGGATGGCGACCACAATCGTCGAACCGGCCGCGGCGGCCATCATTTTGAACAGCCGATCAGCCCGCCGCCCCACGTGTTCACTCAGCGTTGTTAATGCCGGCTTCTCCGTGGTCGACGGGCCTATTGCTGTTCCTGGTGTCACGACCACCTCAGGTTAGGTGATGGCGTTGATGGAAGCAGACAACCTCGCCTTGAACGACTCAGGGATAGGGATGTAGCCGTTGTCGGCCAAGCCGTCCTGCCCCGCACCGATGGTGCTTTGCAGGAAAGCCTTTACTGCCGTACCGATCTGGGCATCGGGATACTTCGAGCACACGATCTCGTAGGTGGCCAACACGATCGGATAGGAACCCGCCTGGGTCGGCTTGTAGAACGACAGCGTGTCCAGCACCAGGTCGTTACCCTGGCCGGCGATCTTGGCCCCGGCAATCGTCTTGCCCACCGAGTCGGCGCTGATCGGCACCGCGTCCGGGCCGGCAGAGGTGACGATCTTGGCCATGTTCAGTTTCTGCGCCTGAGCAAACGACCATTCGTTGTAGGTGATGGATCCTTCGGTGGCCTTGATCGCCGCGGAGGTGCCGTCGTTGCCCTTCGCCCCCTCGCCGACGCCACCCTTGAACGTCTTTCCGGCACCCTTGCCCCACGCGCCATCGGCGGCGGCATCTAGGTATTTCTGGAAATTGTCCGTGGTGCCGGATTCGTCATTGCGGAATACGACGTGGATCGGCTCGGCGGGCAGCGTGGCACCCGGGTTGAGAGCCAGGATGGCCCGGTCATTCCACATCGTGATCGCGCCGTTGAAGATTTTTGCGGCTGTGGCGCCATCCAGGCTCAACGAATTGACACCCGTGACGTTGTAGGTGATGGCGATCGGGCCGAACACCACCGGGAGATTCAACGCCAGCGAACCGCAACGTTGTTGGGCTGCGGCGTATTCGTTCGGCGCCAGTGGCGAGTCCGAACCCCCGAAATCTGTTTGTTTGCCATTGAATTCGCTGATTCCCGCGCCCGATCCGTTGGCAGTGTAATTCAGCGTCTGTCCCGGGCAGGCATGCTCGAATGCGTTGACGAAGCGGGTCATCGCGTTCGCCTGCGCCGTCGAACCGCTGGCCTTGAGGGTTTTCGCCCCGCCGCAGCTCACCTTGCCCGACGAGGAACCGCTGGTTGCGCTCGCGCCGGTCCCGTTGTTGTCGCTTCCGCATCCCGACATCATCAGCGCGCCGGCGCTCAGGACACCCAGCACGGCGCCAAATCGGTTGAGTTTCAATTCGCTTCCTTACGGTAGGGATGAAACAGCATCGCCGCCGGTCAGGAGCGCTGCGCTCCGACCGGCCCGTCTCGCAGCCACGAAGCTAACAGTAACAAGGTTAACTGTGAGCAAACGGTTCGACGATTGCCGCTTAACGCCGCGGCTGACGGCCGCGACGTGGGCGGAAGCGGAACTGAGCCTTGATTCACTGCCCTCCGTCAGCAAAGGAAGTTGCTCGGATTAATTTGCAATGCGGGCGCCGTGATCCCGTGAGCATCTCACGAAATGGCGCCGATGGACTGCCCCAGCCGGGAGCTTCCCGACAACACCAGCGCACCGGCCGTCAGCATACGCAGCGCGCCACCAAATCGGTTGCGCCTCAAATTACTTCCTCACGGTAAAGACCAACGATGATCGCCGTCGGTCAGCTAACAGCACCAGGGTCAACGGCGGGCGAATGATGCAACGGCGCGGGCGAGGGCCGGTAGCGACTGGGGCGCGCGCATGGGCTTCGGCGGGCATGCCAGCATTGCCATATGCAAAAGTAGAACGTGTTCCAGAAATGCCCAATCCGAGACGGCGCGGCTTGCTACCGTGTCGGCTGACACCGAAACGAAGAGAGGCCGCCAATGATCCTTGACAGGTTCCGTCTCGACGACAAAGTCGCCGTCATCACCGGTGCGGGCCGCGGCCTCGGGGCGGCCATCGCGCTGGCCTTCGCCGAGGCGGGTGCCGATGTTCTGATCGCCTCGCGTACGGAGTCCCAACTAGAAGCCGTCGCCGAACAGGTTCGAGCCGTCGGACGGCGTGCCCAAGTCGTGGCCGCCGACCTCGCGCATCCCGAGTCCACGGCGGAGCTGGCCGGCAAGGCGGTCGAGGCATTCGGAAAACTAGACATCGTCGTCAACAACGTCGGCGGGACAATGCCCAACACGCTGCTGACCACCTCGACCAAGGACCTCAGAGACGCTTTCACCTTCAACGTCGCGACGGCCCACGCGCTGACGCTGGCCGCGGTCCCCTTGATGCTGGAGCACTCCGGCGGCGGCAGCATCATCAACATCACCTCGACCATGGGCCGGCTGGCCGGGCGCGGTTTTGCCGCCTACGGCACCGCCAAGGCCGCGCTGTCGCATTACACCCGGCTGACCGCCCTGGACCTGTGCCCGCGCGTTCGAGTCAACGCGATCGCGCCGGGATCGATCCTGACCTCCGCCCTGGACGTGGTTGCCTCCAACGACGAGCTGCGTGCGCCGATGGAGAAGGCCACTCCGATGCGCCGCCTCGGCGATCCCGTCGACATTGCCGCTGCCGCAGTCTATTTGGCGTCTCCCGCCGGCAGTTTCCTGACCGGCAAGACGCTCGAGGTCGACGGCGGTCTCACCTTTCCCAACCTCGACATACCCGTTCCGGACCTGTGACCCCGACCGCTGAGGAGCTAGCCATGCCCATTCCCGTCGTCCAATTGGGCACCGGCAACGTCGGTATCCACGCGCTGCGGGCGCTCATCACCAATCCCGGGTTCGAACTGAAGGGCGTCTGGGTGTCTTCGGACGCCAAGGCCGGCAAGGACGCGGCAGAGCTTGCGGGGCTCACGGAGTCGACCGGCGTGCTTGCCAGCACCGACCTGGATGCGGTGCTCGCCACCGGACCGCAATGCGCCGTATACAACGCTCTGGCCGACAACCGCCTGCCCGAGGCGCTCGAGGACTATCGGCGCGTCTTGGCGGCGGGAATCAACATCGTCGGCAGCGGCCCGGTCTTCTTGCAGTACCCGTGGCAGGTCATCCCCGAGGAACTCATCCAGCCGTTGGAAGATGCCGCGCAACAAGGGAATTCGAGTCTCTTCGTCAACGGTATCGATCCCGGATTCGCCAACGATTTGTTGCCACTGGCGCTCGCGGGTACCTGCCAGAGCATTGAGCAGATTAGATGCATGGAGATCGTCGACTACGCCACGTATGACAGCGCGGCGGTCATGTTCGACGTCATGGGCTTCGGTAAGCCGCTGGACGACCTTCCCATGCTGCTGCAGCCCGGCGTCCTCAGCCTGGCGTGGGGGTCGGTGATCCGCCAAATCGCTGCGGGCCTGGGTGTTTCGCTCGACGAGGTCACCCAGGACTACGTTCGCATACCAGCCCCCGAGGACTTCGACATCGCCTCGGGTCATATCGCCAAGGGCACCGCCGCGGCTCTGCGCTTCGAGGTGTTCGGCATGGTCGACGGCCACCCCGTCGTCGTCCTCGAACACGTCACCCGGCTGCGCGAGGACCTGTGCCCCGAATGGCCGCAGCCCGCTCAAGAGGGCGGTTCCTACCGCATCGAGATCACCGGCGAACCGTCCTATGCCATGGATGTTTGCCTGAGCAGCCGCAAGGGCGATCACAACCACGCCGGTCTGGTGGCCACCGCGATGCGCGTCGTCAACGCGATCCCTGCGGTCGTCGCCGCCCAACCGGGCATCGTGACCACCCTGGATCTGCCGCTGGTCACCGGGAAGGGGCTCTACCTCCCCCGCTGAGGCTCAGGGACCGGAAACGCCCGGGAGCCGCTGACGGGCGCGCCGCGATGTTCGGCTAACCTCACTTTATTATTCGGTGCAGGGAATCGAGGTAGGCACGTTGGGGCAGCGCACCCAGGGCTCGCTCAAGGGCAACTGGTATTTGCTCGGGCCCGCGTTCGTTGCCGCGATCGCCTATGTCGACCCGGGAAACGTCGCCGCCAACGTCAGCGCCGGCTCGCAGTATGGCTACTTGTTGCTGTGGGTCATCGTGGCAGCCAATGTGCTGGCCGGTCTCGTGCAGTACCTGTCGGCGAAGCTGGGGCTGGTCACCGGGCGCTCCCTGCCCGGCACGATCGGTAAGCGGATGGGCCGCCCGGCGCGGTTGATCTATTGGGCTCAGGCCGAACTCGTGGCCGTCGCAACCGATGCGGCCGAAGTCGTTGGCGGGGCCATCGCGCTGCACATCCTCTTCGATCTGCCGCTCCTGGTCGGCGGCCTCATCACCGGTTTGGTGGCCTTGCTGCTGCTGGGGATTCAGGACCGGCGCGGGCAGATCATTTTCGAGCGGGTCATCACCGGCCTTTTGCTCGTCATCGCGATCGGGTTCGCGGCGAGCTTCTTCGTGAAGACGGCGCCGCCGGAGGAGATGCTCGGCGGGCTGGTGCCCCGATTCCAAGGCACCGAAAGCGTGCTGCTGGCCGCAGCCATCCTGGGCGCCACCGTGATGCCCCACGCGGTGTACATGCATTCCGGGCTGGTGCTGGACCGGCACGGGCATCCCGGCGAGGGGTCGCATCGCCGCCTGCTGCTGCGCGTCACCCGCTGGGATGTCGTGCTGGCGATGACGGTGGCCGGCACGGTGAACGCCGCGATGCTGCTGATCGCCGCGGTCAACCTGCAACATCGCGATGTGAGCGCCTCCATCGAGGGCGCCTACACCGCGATTCACAACACGCTGGGCGCCAGCATCGCGGTGCTGTTTGCGGTCGGCTTGCTCGCGTCGGGTCTGGCGTCGTCGTCGGTGGGTGCCTATGCCGGAGCCATGATCATGCAGGGATTGTTGCACCGGTCGATTCCCATGCTGGTGCGCCGCGTGATCACTCTGGTGCCCGCCGTGGTGATCCTGGCGGTTGGCTTCGATCCCACCCGCGCGTTGGTGCTGTCGCAGGTGGTGTTGTCGTTCGGAATACCTTTTGCGGTGCTGCCTTTGATCAAGCTGACCAGCGATCGCGAGTTGATGGGCAGCGACGTCAATCACCGCATCACGACTCTTGTTGGCTGGGCCGTCGGCGTATTGATTACTCTGCTCAACGTGGTGCTCATCTGGCTGACGGTGACCGGCTGAATGCCGGCCCACCGGCACCTCTACTTCGCATACGGGTCGAACCTGTGCGTCCGGCAAATGGCGCAACGCTGTCCCGACGCCGCGCGACCGCGGCCGGCGGTGCTGGCCGATCACGACTGGCTGATCAACCAGCGTGGTGTGGCCACCGTGGAACCGCTCGCCGGCAACCAGGTGTACGGGGTGGTTTGGCAAATCTCCGACGGCGACCTGGCGACGCTGGACAGCGCCGAGGGTGTGCCGGTGCGCTACCGCCGCGACGAGATGACCGTGCACACCGACGACGGGCCGGCGTCGGCCTGGGTCTACATCGACCACCGGGTGACCCCGGGACCGCCCCGCCCGGGCTACCTGCCCAAGATCATCGACGGCGCCACCCAGCACGGGCTGCCGCAACGCTGGGTCGACTTCTTGCGCCGCTGGGACCCCGCTGGATGGCCCAGCCCGAAATCGTTGTCGGCGTCCGAGCTTGGGCCACAGTCGCTTTCGGCATTGCTAAGTGAGCCTGGGGTGACCGAGATCAGCCAATTGCGCTCGCGTTTCGGCTTTTTCGCGATCCACGGCGGCGGGCTGGAAGAGATGACCGACGTAATCGCCGAGCGCGCCGCCCAAGCCGCCGGCGCCTCGGTGTACATCGTGCGCCATCCGGACCGGTATCCGCACCACCTGCCGTCGGCCCTGTTCGATCCGGCCGAGTCGCCACGGCTCGCCGAGTTCCTCGACCATGTCGACGTCGCGGTGTCGCTGCACGGATATGGCCGCGATGGGCGCAGCACCCAGCTATTGGCGGGCGGCCGCAATCGCGCACTGGCCGATCACCTGACCCGGCACATCGAGCTGACCGGCTATCAGGTGATCACCGACCTCGACGACATCCCGCCGGAGTTGCGGGGCTTGCACCCGCGCAACCCGGTGAACCGGGTTCGTGGTGGCGGAACGCAGCTGGAGCTCTCGTCGCGGGTCAGGGGGATCAGCCCGCGCAGCCCGCTGCCGGGTGATGACGGTTTGTCGTCGGTCACCAGCGCCCTGACCCAGGGGTTGGCCGCGGCCGCCCGCAGTTGGCCAATGTCGGATCGTTGAACGGAGATGGTTGGTGGCCAAGGATTTTCGCTTCGGAATGAGCATGCGGTTCTTCAAGTCGCGCGAGGCGCTGCTCGATAAGGCCAAGCGCGCCGAGGACGCCGGCTTTGACATTCTCTGTGTGCCCGACCATTTGGGTGCCGCGGCACCGTTCCCGACGCTGACCGCGGTCGCGATGGTTACCACGACGCTGCGGCTGAGCATGTATGTGCTGAACTCCGCGTTCTATAAACCGGCCCTGCTCAGCCGGGACATGCAAGCGCTGGATCTGCTCAGCAACGGCCGCCTGGAGATCGGACTCGGCACCGGTTATGTCCGGGAAGAGTTCGAGGCCGCGGAGATTCCCTATCCCAGCGCCGGTGCCCGGGTGGACTACCTCGAGCACATGACGAAGTACCTGAAAGAACACCACCCGTCGACCCCACTCATCATCGCCGGCAATGGCGACCGGGTGCTGACCATCGCAGCCCGCAACGCCGACATCATCGGGCTGACCGGCTCCAAGGTGCGCGACGTCGAGGATCCGTTCGCCGAACGCGTCGAGTTCGTCCGCAACGCCGCAGGAGAGCGTTTCGACTCACTCGAGCTGAACCTGGCGATCACGGCGATGCCACGCGACGGCGAGACCGAGCCCGACCTCAAGCTGACCCGCGCCTACTCGCCTGACCTGTCCGACGAAGAGATCCTGTCCCAGCCCTCGGTACTCAGCGGTTCCCCCAGCGAGATCGCGGATACGTTGTCCGCATACCGCGAGAAGTATGGTGTGTCATCCTTCACCCTGCAGGACAACAACCTCGACAACTTCTCCAAGGTGATCGCCGAACTGCGCTGACCGCCGAGCGATTACCTGCCGGACGGCCGGTAAGCTCAGCCCGGTCCGCCCCCGTAGCTCAGGGGATAGAGCACGGCTCTCCTAAAGCCGGTGTCGCAGGTTCGAATCCTGCCGGGGGCACGATCTGACCAGCACAGATGCAAACCCGCACAAGATTTGCACAACTAGGTCTCTTCGGCATGGCTCCGAGTGAAACGGAGCACACTATGAGCACCAACCCCGGAACCGTCGCGGCCACAAACCCTCACGCGGAGATCTCGGTGCCGCCTGGCGCGGACTTCCCCGATGACTCGCAGCCCGATGGGTACCGGATTGTGTACGGGAGTCGGCGGGAAGTCTGCGGGGCGATCGGCGGCGCACCGGCGTGCATTTTATGGGGTCGCTCAGCGTGGCTACTGCCGCAATCAGGCGGTCTCGTACGGCTGGGAGGCATCCGTCGATGGTCACACCGACCAATTTTCATTGCGGGAACCAATGATGGCGGAACCCGCGAGCAGCGCACGTCGCGTTGAGGACGATCTGATTTAAGTTTTCAGGTCATCGTCCTCAGAGGCCTGCGCGTCGGGACCATCTTCGTCGTCTGTGGCTTGCGGGGGTTGTTCGTCGCCTTCGGGTGGCGGCTGTTCTGCGGTAGTCACGGGGTGTGTCTTACCCGGGTCCGCTGCGTGGGAAACCGGCGAGCGACGCGCCATTTTGCATCCTTGACCGTTGAACGCCGCGGAGTTGGGCGGGCAGACCATCGGCGCTTAACACCGCAGTTGCCGGGTAGACATGTGATATGCCGGAATCAGCGCAGAATGGCGCGGCCGAGAATGACTTGGCAGCGCAGCGCAATGAGCAGGTGGCGCAAGGTCATGAGTGGGCCGCCCACGCAGAGCCCAACACTACTGGCGACCTGCATGACGACGCTGCCACGAAACACCGGCGGACCGCCGGAGAAGATCGGTCCAAAGCCCAATCCGCCAGAGACAAAGCCGGCGAGCAAACGAACTAGATCGGTCGGCTAACTCGTTAAAACTGACGCCGTAGCTGCTCCACACCAGTGACGCTAGAGTCCGTATTGTGTCCAGAACCGCTGGTGAGTCTCCTACTGAGGATGAACTTGAGGGAGAGCTCTTAGCAGGGGCATCCGGGCGGACTGGATGGTTTCGGTTCTACTTCGATGACCAACGCTGGGAGTGGTCTGATGAGGTGCGACGGTTGCACGGTTATCAGCCAGGCACGGTCACCCCGACCATGGAGCTGGTGCTATCCCACAAGCATCCTGATGACCGTGATGAAGTGGCAGCGACTATTGACCGCATCATTCACACCCGCGGTGTGTTTAGCGGCCGGCATCGCATCATCGACACCGGCGGGGCAGTCCGCTCTGTAATCGTCATCGGGGACCAGTTCTTCGACGACGACGGTGCAGTCATCGGTACACATGGTTTTTATGTCGACGTGAGTCCGTCCGAGCAGGCACGCGAGGACGCGGTCACCGCGAAAGTTAGTGAGATTACAGAGCATCGCGCGGCCATTGAGCGGGCCAAGGGGATGCTCATGCTCGTCTACGACATTGATGCCGAAGCCGCCTTTGACCTGCTCAAGTGGTTGTCTCAGGCCACCAACGTCAAAGTCCGGGCGCTATGCGAACGGCTCTGCGGTGATTTACGCGGCGTCGCAGCGAGCGGGATCTTCGACAAGACCTTGTTTGACCATGCGTTATTGAAAAGCCCCCGAGCACTAGCTCGATAGCGCGGGCTGACCGTAGAAGGACCCCTGACAGAATATGGCGCCCCCGGCAGCCGCTTCATGACCAACCGGGGACTAAGCACCGCGGCGATCCCGGGTCCGTCGCGCGCCTACATCGCTCAATACCCCATCGAGAAGCAGGCAAACGGCAAAGTCGGTGAGCGACAATACGATCCGTTAAGTTTCTTAAACATTTTCCCCGCCATGGAGCCGCCCGCCCCCCTGCCCCACGATCTACTAAATCTGAATCGGCTCCGCCGAATTCGTCTGCGACGTAAGGTTTGTGAATTCTGACGACTCCACTACCGCCGCCCGGGTGGGAAAACTATCGTCGTCTACTCCGCGTCTGAATAGTTGATCGGACCGCCCCTCGCTGCTCGGGGCCGGCCCGCTCGCGCGGACCCGGCAGTACCCGCTCTCTGCGGACCACGGCTGGCGAATCCGCAACGACTGGCGCAGTATCGCGCTATGAGACGAGAAGTCGGGGTCGAGATCGAAGTCGAAATCACGGCGGCCACGACGCTGGAGTTTCAGATTGCTGTTGCGCCGCATCCGGGCACAGACGTCTTCGAGTCGCTGCGCTTCGTCTTGAACGGACGGCCAATCCGGCCCTTGGAAGTCAGCGGAGACCACGGCAACCGTATCCATAAGTTCGATGCAGCGGTGGGCACGCTGCAAGTCGACTACGCTGCGACAATCGTGGGTCAGACCGATGCGGCTCCGGTGAACGAATACGACCAGTCGATGTATCT
>NZ_LZMB01000423.1 GCF_001673555.1 Mycobacterium sp. 1165178.9
TGTGCGATCGCATTCCGAACACCGCGTGGATTGATCAGCACGCCCTGCCGCTGGACGGCGCGTACCACTGGCCCGCGCTCGCCGGCCAGGCCGTGCAGACAACCGGTTCGGCGCCCGGACCCCGGTTCCGGTTCGAGGAGTTGTGCGCCTCGCCGCCGATAACCCAGGATCCCCGCGACTCGGCCGTCGCGGCCCGCTCGACGGTTCAGCATCCCGATGGACAGTGGCAACTGCACGCCCAGGTCCTGCACTGGCGGGGTGACACCGCCCGCGGTGGGACCGTCGCGACCACGGCCTTCAGCAATGCCGTGGCCGCTCTGCGAGCCTGCCAGCAGCGCGCACCGCAACAGTCACCGTCGCTGACCACCGACGAAGCGAATCGGATGGCCGCCGTGATCAGCGGCCCGGTGGTGATGCACACCTATCTGTTCGCCCACCCGGCCAGCAGCACGATCAGCGAGGTCACGTTCTGGTCCACGGCGCCGCCCCAGACGGCCTGGCCGGCGATCGCGGACGATCCGGTGCTCAATGCGATGAGCGCGCCCCTCTGCGAGGCCTACATTGCCTCGTGCCCGTGACCCCGAGCTGCGCTTTCGCCGGTAGAGTGGCGCCGGAAACGCCAATTGAGGAGGAGCGCCGGTGGCCCGGGTGATCGTAAGCGTGATGCCCAAAGCGGAGATTCTCGACCCGCAGGGTCAAGCGATTGTGGGCGCGCTCGGTCGCCTTGGACATCCGGGAATCTCAGAAGTGCGGCAAGGCAAGAGGTTTGAGCTCGAAGTGGATGACAGTGTCGACGATTCTGCGCTCGCCGAGATCGCGGAATCGCTGTTGGCGAACACCGTGATCGAAGACTGGACGATCAGCCGGGAGAAGCCGTGACGGCACGCATCGGGATCATCACATTTCCCGGGACGCTCGACGACGTGGACGCCGCCCGCGCGGCTCGGCGGGTCGGTGCCGAGGCGGTCAACCTGTGGCATGCCGACGCCGATCTGAAGAGCGTGGACGCCGTGGTGGTGCCCGGCGGGTTCTCCTACGGCGACTACCTGCGGGCCGGTGCGATCGCCAGGTTCGCCCCGGTGATGACCGAGGTGGTGGAGGCCGCGCGGCGCGGCATGCCGGTGTTGGGCATTTGCAACGGTTTTCAGGTGCTCTGCGAGGCCGGGCTGTTGCCCGGGGCGCTGACCCGCAATGTGGGTCTGCACTTCATCTGCCGCGACGTGTGGCTGCGGGTGGCCTCGACGTCGACCGCCTGGACGTCGCGCTTCGAGCCCGACGCCGACCTGCTGGTGCCGTTGAAATCGGGAGAGGGACGCTACGTGGCGCCTGCCGAGGTGATCGAGGAGCTCGAGGGCGAGGGGCGGGTGGTGTTCCGATACCACGAGAACGCCAACGGCTCGCTGCACGACATCGCTGGGGTCAGCTCCGCCAACGGCCGTGTGGTGGGTTTGATGCCGCACCCCGAGCACGCCATCGAGGCGCTGACCGGGCCGTCCGATGACGGCCTGGGCCTGTTCTATTCGGTGCTGGACGGCGTGCTCGCCGGCTGAGCGGAAACGCCTGCGGCATCCCGTAATTCGGCAAAGGACGCACCGATGGCCTCCGTCGCCTCGTGCGGATCGTTGAAGGTCCGGTCGTCGGTGAGCACCGCGACGCCGAGCCGGTCCACGTAACTCCACACGGTGATGTTGACCGGGGCGCCGGGCGACAGCACGCCGGTGGAATAGATCTCGCTGACGGCGGCGCCGCCGAAGTGGCCCCGCTCACGCGGCCCCACCACGCTGGACACCGCGACGTTCATCAGCTTGTTCGGGGCGTCGCGCAGGCCCAGCCACCGGAATGCCGCAGGGGCGAATGCGGTCGGAAGGTATGCCATCATCTTCCCGTAGAGCTCCGGGCCGAGGACTTCGTGGTCTTCCTTGGCGATCTTGGTGGCCAGGGCGACCAGCCGGGCCCTCTCCACGGGGTCGCCGACATGCACCGGCAGCGAGACCATCAGCCCGCTGATCTCATTGCCGGTGATGCGGTCCGACTTGTCGGTGGCCGTCGGCACCGAGGCGATGATCGGGCGGTCGGCCGCACCGTCATAAGCCAGCAACAGCGTTCGCAATCCGCCGGTCGCCATGGCCAACACCACGTCGTTCACCGTGATGCCCAACGCCTTTGCCGTCGCTTTCACCTCCGGAAGCGACAACGACGCGCTGGCGAACCAGCGCCGCGGCGAGACGAGATGGTTGAGGAACGTCGGCGGTGCGTCGAACGCGTCGGCCAGGTCGGGGTGGCCCCCGCGCTCCCGGGACCGGCGGCGCACCCGCATCATTCCGACGGCAGCGTCCTTGAGCAGCCCGGGCAGGGCGCCGATCTGCCGAACGTGGTCGCGGGCCGCCGCGCGCAGCAGGTCGGCGTTGGAGGTGGTGACGCCGGCTTCGTCGTTGTCACGCTCGTCGGTAAGCCCGTCGCGCAGATCCATTGCGCGCGCCAGCAGGTTGACCGACGCGACCCCGTCGGCCAGCGCGTGGTGCACCTTGCCGATCATGGCGAATCGGCCACCGGCCAGCCCCTCGGCGAAATGAAACTCCCACAGCGGACGACTGCGGTCCAGCGGAGTGGACGCCACCTCTCCGATCACCTGATCGAGCTCGCGCCTACCGCCGGGTGCGGGCACCCGCACTCGCCGCAGATGATAGTCCAGGTCGACGTCGCAATTCTCCTGCCACATCGGGTGATGCAAATGCCAGGGAATGTCAACAAGCTTGTAGCGCAACGGTTCTAGCAGATGAAGCCGACGACGCACGTGACGGCGGAACGCCTCGAAACCGAATTCTCCGTCGAAGTCGCCCGCGTCGATCACGGCCACCTTCAGCGTGTGGGTGTGCAGGTTGGGCGTCTCGCTGTAGAGCAGCATCGCGTCCATGCCGTTGAGTCTTTTCACACGCCACCTCCAGCGGCCCCGGATACCGTCAGCCCAGGATCGGGAACCGGCGCTCGCCGGCGAGCCGCTTGAGCGCGTCGTCCATGACGGCGCGCACGTGGGCGTCGACCTCGTCGACGTCGGGGTCATTGCCGAACAGGGCGGTGATGTCGATCGGTTCGAGAACCTCGGTGACGATCTTCGCCGGCAGGGGCACGTTGGGCGGGAAGATGACGCTCAAACCGAAGGGGAACCCGACGCTGATCGGCAGAATGTCGATTCGCGCTTTGGTCAGCCCCAGCTTGCGGGCCAGCCAGTTGCCCCGGGTAAGGAACAGCTGTGTCTCCTGGGCACCGATGGATACGGCCGGCACGATCGGCACCCCGGCTTCGATGGCGGTCCGCACGTAGCCGGTGCGTCCATTGAAGTCGACGGTGTTCGCGCTGAAGGTCGGCCGGTAGGAGTCGTAGTCGCCGCCGGGGAACACCAGCACCACCGCGCCGGAGTGCAACGCGGTCGCGGCGTTTTCGCGGCTGGCCTCGATCACGCCGAGGCGGCGCAACCAGCCGTCCAACGGTCCCATGAACAGCCCGTAATGGCCCAGCGTGTAGACGGGGCGGTCGTAGCCGAACCTGTTGTAGAAGGCCGGGGAGAAGATCAGCACGTCCGGGGTCAGCATGCCGCCCGAGTGGTTGGAGACCACCAAAGCCCCGCCCGAGGACGGGACGTTGTCGATGTTTCGCACCTCGGCCCGGTAGTACCGCTTGATGGCCGGTCCGAGCACCTTTGCCACCTGTTCGGTGAAAGCCGGATCCCATTTGGCGGTTTCGTGGTTGTCCGCCGCGTCAACACCGTTGCCCGTCATGGCTCCCCGCTGTCTGTTTCTGCTCTTGCTAGTTGTTGCCGGTGTGACGCCAGTCCCAAACCTGAGCCTCCAATCGGCATATGCTACTCTCCATTTAGGAGAATGTCATATCCGTTTGCTGGGAGGCCAGCGGCCGATGGGGGAGCATGTCCGAGAAGGTCCTGGTAACTGGAGGTTTCGGGCTGGTCGGCTCGCAAACCGTGCGCCGCCTGGTGGCCGACGGCCACCGCGTCGTCGCGACCGACCTGGGCACCGCCGCCCAGCGCAAAGCCGCGGCAGCGCTGCCGGCGGGCGCCGAGCCGCGCTGGGCGGATCTGACCGATCCGGGTCAGGTCGACCGGCTACTCGCCGAGACGTCGCCCACCGCCATCGTTCACCTGGCCGCGGTGATCCCGCCGGTGATCTATCGGCAGCCGGCGCTGGGGCGCCGTGTCAACGTCGACGCGACCGTCACGTTGCTGCGCGCCGCGCAATCGAGGCGTAGTCCGGTGCGGTTCATCCAGGCGTCGAGCAACGCCGTGTACGGCGCGCGCAATCCGCACCGGCATCACGAGCTGCTACGCCCGGACTCCCCGACGAACCCGGCCGACCTCTACGGCGCTCACAAGGCCGAAGCGGAACAGCACCTCCGAGCATCGGATTTAGAGTGGGTCATCCTGCGGCTGGCCGGAGTGATCAGCGTCGAACCGGACGCCATGCCGTTCAGCGTGGATGCGTTGTTCTTCGAAAGCGCCCTGCCGGCCGACGGCCGCATCCACACCGTCGACGTCCGCGACGTTGCGCGGGCATTCGCCGCTGCGGTCACCGCCGACGTCGCCGGTGAGACGCTGCTGATCGCCGGCGACGAATCGCACCTGCTGCGGCAAGGCGACGTTGGTAAGGCACTGGCCGCAGCCCGCGGTCTGGTCGATGTCTTGCCCGTCGGTCGGCCGGGCGATCCGGACAGCGACGACGACTGGTTTGTCACGGACTGGATGGATACGGTTCGCGCCCAGCAGGTTCTGCAATTCCAGCACCACTCGTGGCCGGACATGCTCACCGAGATGCGAGCCGCCGCCGGGTGGCGACGGTACCCCATGCGGCTGATCTCGCCAGTGGCGCGACGGTTCCTCAAAAGCCGTGCGGCCTACCGGGATACGCCTGGACGCTACGCCGACCCGTGGGGCGCCATCCGGGCCAGGCTGGGTGACCCGCGCCCGGATGCTCCGGCTGGTGGGTAGCCCGCCCGCACTTCAGCCGGCGTCGCGCAGCAACGGCCGTTCGATGGGCGGCAATTCGACCGGGGGATTCAGTTCCTCGAACAGCTCGATGACATCCGCGATGGTTTCGTCGACGAAGGCAGCGAATTCGTTAAAGCGAACGTCATTTCGGATCCATTGCGACTTGCGGGCCATCACGCCGATGCGCTGGGGATCCGACGAACCGTGCACGATCGCAGTGACCTGGCGGTCGAGACCGTTCCACCGATCGCAAAAGTGCGTCACCCAGGGACGATCGGCCGCCGGGAAATAGCATCCGGGGTTGACGCGGATGATCAACACGTCGTCATGCGCGGGCGAGATCTCGAAGTGAACGTGCAAGCGCCGTGGGGCGTTGCTGACGAAGAAGTATTCGCCGTCGTGGTGGCCGCGAAAATACCGCCGCCCGCGGGTGCGCAGGTAACGTTCGACCAGGTTCGCGCACAGCTGCTCATTCGTCATGTGTTCGATGGTGCGGCCTGTGACTTTGGGAATGCTTGGAGCCAAGCCAAGCGGCACCGAAGAATCGGTTGAGAATTCGCTGAGTGCGGCCCGCCCGTGCGGGGGTTTGACCCGAGCTCAGGTGGACTCCGGGCGTTCCGCGATGCCGGCGCCGGGGCTGGGCACGGTGCGCGGCGGCCTGACCGAAAACGTGTACCGCTCGCGACGGTAGTGAGATTCCACCCCATGAGATGTCAAGACGTCCTCTCCACTGGCGTAAAGTGACGCTCCCGGGCGCGGGCGGAACTCGTTAGACGGATTACTCTGGTAGCGAATGGTTTTCGCGCGTGAGCAGCCCGATCGACTGGCGGGTACGGCTTTGCGCGGGTCAGGAGGGTCGAGGGTGGCGATCGCCGTGGAACGGTTCGACCACATTGTCCTGAATTGCCGCGACGTCGACGCCACCGCCGCGTGGTACGAGCGTGTGCTGGGCATGCGGCGCGAGACGTTCGGGTCGTCGCAGCGGACGGCGCTGCGCTTTGGGGATCAGAAGATCAATTTGCGACCCGTCGGCGCGTTGGCCGACGATCCCGACTGGTTCACCGGATCGGTCGAGGCCGCCGGTTCCGAAGACCTGTGCTTCGTCACCCGTGCCAGCCCCGATGACGTCCGCACCCACCTGGCCGCGTGCGGAGTGGAGGTGATCTGCGGACCTGTGACAAAGGTGGGGGCGCTCGGCCAGATGACGTCGCACTACTGCCGTGACGTCGACGGCAACCTGGTCGAGATCGCGGTCTACTGAGGGTCGGCCAGCGGATACAGGGCGGGAAGATTGATCACGATGGCTTCTTGGCTGCTGCGCGCGATCACCACCTCGGCGGTGGTGTTGGGGTCGGGGTTTTCCTCCCGGTGCGGTAGGTACGGCGGGATGAAGACGTAGTCGCCGGGCGACGCGGCGATGCGGACCTCTCCGCTGCCGTCATGAAAGACGAACTCCGGGTTGCCACTGCGGACATAGATGGCGGTCTCGGAGTCGCCGTGATGGTGATTGTCCGACGCCGATCGGGGCGCCGCGTGCGTCTCGCCCATCCAAAGCTTCTCCGCGCCGACCGAGCTGCCGGATAGGGCGGCGAAGCGCCGCAGCCCCTCCGATTGTGCTGTGTCGGAGCTGATCTCCGACGCCTTGACGTGACGTACCTTGTTGCGCACGACCGACGTTGCCGAGTCGTCGAAGTCTGGATGGAATCCGTCCGAAGTGCTCATGGCTCAATTATCGTCCGGGGCGTCCCGGTACGCCTCGAGCAGTCTCAGCCATAGCTCGCTGATCGTCGGGAAGCACGGCACGGCGTGCCACAGCCGGTCGACGGGCACCTGGCCGGCGACTGCGATGGTGGCCGAGTGCAGGAGCTCGGCCACCCCCGGGCCCACCATCGTCACGCCGAGCAGATGGCCGCGATCCACGTCGACCACCATCCGCGCGCGGCCCGTGTAGCCGTCCGCATAAAGCTCGGCCCCCTTCACCACATCGCCGATTTCGATATCGACTGTGCGGACCCGGTACCCGGCCTGTTCGGCCTGCTGAGCCGTCAATCCGACGGCCGCGGCTTCAGGATCGGTGAAGAATGCCTGCGGCACCGCATGATGGTCGGCGGTCGTCGCATGCGCGCCCCACGGTTTGGTGTCCAACGTCTTTCCCGCCGCACGGGCGCCGATGGCCGCACCGGCAATGCGGCCCTGATACTTGCCCTGATGGGTGAGCAGGGCCCGGTGATTGACGTCGCCCGCCGCGTACAGCCAGCCGTCCTCGACGGCACCGCGCACCAGGCAGGTGTCGTCCACCTCGAGCCAGCTGCCCGGCCTCAATCCCACTGTCTCCAAACCGATGTCGTCGGTCAGCGGCGCGCGACCGGTGGCGAAGAGCACCTCGTTGACCCGCAACTCGGTGCCGTCGTCCAAGTCGAGGACAACATGGGAAGCGTCCGGTCGGCGCATCGCGCGCACCGACACCCCCATCCGCACGTCGACGCCGTTCTCGGTGAGGCCCCGCCCGATCAGTTCACCCACGAAGGGCTCCATCCGCGGCAGCAGTCCCGAACCTCGCACCAACAGGGTCACCTGGGAGCCCAATCCCTGCCACGCCGTGGCCATTTCGACGCCCACGCCGCCGGCGCCGACGACCGCCAGCCGCTCCGGGACGGCGCTGCTATCGGTGGCCCGCCGGTTGGTCCAAGGCCCCGCCTCGGCGAGGCCAGGCAAGTCGGGCAGCGCCGCGCGGCTTCCGGTGCAGATGACCACCGCATGCCGTGCGGTCACGGTCAGCCGCTCGCTGTTGCCGTCGGTGACGACGACGCGGCGTGGACCTTCCAAGCGCCCGTGCCCGCGTAGCAGGGTCGCGCCGATCCCGCTCACCCAGTCGGCCTGGCCGCTGTCGTCCCAGTCGGTGACGTAGCGGTTGCGGCGGCCGAACACACCGTCGGTGCTGATCGGGCCAGTGACCGCCTCCCGCGCACCGTCGATCCTGCGGGTGTCGGAAAGCGCAATCACTGGGCGCAGCAATGCTTTACTGGGCACACACGCCCAATACGAGCACTCGCCGCCGACGAGTTCGCGCTCGACCAGAGCAACACGCAGTCCTGCGGCTCGGGCTCGTTCGGCGGCGTTTTGGCCGATCGGGCCCGCGCCGAGCACCACGACGTCGAAGTCTCCTGCGTCAGCTGCTGCCATGGTCGACGACCCTTTCGCTAGGTGGCCACGGCGCCCGGCCGCGCTTTGTGGATTTATCGGAGTTTGACGAGTCGCTCGGCGAGCTGACGCACATCACGGGCGACGATCTCCGGCTGAGGCAGGCCGTCGACCGGCAGCGGCGCATTGCCGCGCCGCGTGATGAGAGCCCCACTGAATCCGGCATTCTGCGCACCGATGGTGTCCCACACATGTGCGGCGACCATCATGCAATCGGACGGAGCCACCCCGAGGGTCTCGCATACGTACCGATACACCGCGGGCGAGGGCTTGAACATGCTACGTGCATCGACGCTCAATTGGTGTTCGAAATATTCGCCCAGCCCGGAATTCTGCAGTGCCGTCGGGCCATCCGGATTGGGCGGAGAGTTGCTCAGGGTAACCAGTCGAAACCCGTTGTCGCGCATGGCGACGAGTCCTTCGGCGGCATCGGGATGTGCCGGCATGGTGAGCAGTGCTGTCTTCAGGCGGTCCAGATCGCCGTCGGTGATGTCCACCTGGTAGATGTCGCCCAGCATGCGCAGCACCCCCTGGGCAAGGACCGGAAACGTCACGTAGTTGCCGGCCAGCGTGATGGACATCGAGTACATGATCAGTTGCGCGAACCATTCACGCAGCAGCCGTTCGTCACCGAACAACTCACCGAAAAGCGGTGCGATGGACTCGATGTCGAGCAACGTCTCGTTGACGTCGAAGACGAGGACCGGCGGTGTTGGCATGGCTAATGCTCATCATCCTTCCCTTGGGGTATATCCGGTCGTAGATACCCCACGAGGCACAGCACAATCAGCGACATCGCGGCCACCGGCCACCACAGGGCAACCAGCGCCGCGGTCACGAATACCCCGAGCGTGATGAACGACCTCATCTGCAGCATGCGTCGCATCCGCGCCGAAACGTCCTCGTGGGTACGGCGATCGACCGCTTCCCAGCACAACGCCAGGTAAGTGATGTTGACCAGGACGAAGACCGCGGCGTACGAGGACACCGGTGCTGGGGCGAGCCTGCTGTCGGCGATCCATTCGGTGGTGAACGGGATCAGCGAAACCGAAAACAGGTGAGCGAAGTTCGACCAGACCAACCGCGGTGTCGCGACCTGCGCGTAGTTCAACACGTGGTGGTGGTTGACCCAGACGATGGCGATGAACAGGTAGCTGACCACATAGCTGAGTCCGGTGGGCCATAGCGGCAGGAGGGCGCCGAACCCATGCGCGCCCGGCGGCCTGAGAGCCAACACCAGGATCGTGATGAGTACCGCGAAGACGCCGTCTGAGAATCCGCGCACCCGTTCGGGAGTGGTGTCTCGTTCCGCCACCGCTACCTCCCCATCTCTCGCAATGCGCGCGAGCCGCTTTCATGCCGGCTGATGGTTCCGCTCCTGCACCACCCAAGCATTGCCGTCGGGATCGCGGAAGTCGGCGAAGCTCGCATAGTCTCCGCGATCCGGATCGGGACCCGGGAGGAACTTGCCGCTCCAGCCGCCATCGGTGTCCTTGTGGCGTATCTCGCTCACGGTTATGCCGCGACCGATCAGCTCGGCCCGGCAGGCCTCGATGTCGGAGACCACAAGGTATAAGCCCCGCACGGAGCCACTCGGCGCATCGGTCAGGCCCACGCCGAATTGTATTGAGGTGGCAGACCCTTCGGGCGTTAACTGGATGACCCGGAACTCGTGTGTGGGCGCGTAATCGACGTCGAGGTGGAAGCCAACCCGGTCACGGTAGAACCGCAACGACTGATCGGGATCCGCGACGGGCAGGATCACGACCTCCAACGACATCCTCATGGTGCGCTCCCGGCCGGGTTCTTCCCTAAGATCTCCGCTGTGTCGAGTCCTCGATCCACGCCGTGTGGAATGACGGTCTGGCCGGGCTCGAGTTGAAGTTGCTTGCCGTCGAGGTGAACATCGATCTTGTCCGGCTCGAAGGACACCAGATTGCGGACCCGTGCGACCTCCGTCCAAGCGTCGACGTAAGACCATGCCGCGCGCTGGTGGCTACCGATGTCATAGTAGGAGCAGATTCCCTTATACGGGCAAAAGGTCTCGATATCAATCGGTTCGAGGGACGACTCATCGATGTCCTCGCGCGGCACGTACCATCTGGGCGCAAAGCCGGACTCGTACAGCGCCAGCGGGCGATGGGTATCGGCGATCACTCGGTCGCCATCCTGGACAACGAGATGTCTTGCAGTGGAACGGATGTCGATGCGGTGATAGGCGTCAGCGGCGTGTCCGACGATACGTTCCTCTTCCTCGTAGAAGGCGTCCATGGCACGCCAAGCAAATGCCACCCGGCCCTGGAGTACCGCTGCATGGGCGGGCAGCCCGGTGTGCTCCCAGGCGCTGTGGTTGGTCTCGCGTCCTGATGCGTTTACGGTGAACCACTGGGTGGCCCCGAGGTCACGGTGCTGCGTCACCCGGTCTTCGGCAAGCAGCGTTCCCTCTTCGATATCGCCGCGGGGAAAGTAGGCGACCGGGTAGCGACCCGGCTCGTGTAAGAGGACCACATCCTCGGCGTCGGCGATCCACCGATCCGCGAAGCGCACCCGCATCCGGCGACGCAACGGCTCAGCGAACAGTAGCCGCGGTGGCATCGGCTGTTCGGTCAGAAAGTGTCCGAGCGATCCCGTCGCGAGCGGGCCTTGCTGCCATGCCAAACCCATGTGAAGCCGTCCCTTCTTCAAAATCGTTCGCGCAGTGGTGGTTCGCGGATGCGAATCACTCCATCACGACGACAAGCTTTCCTCCGGCTTCGCCCGCCTCTGCGACACGATGCGCTTCGCGGATTTCGTCAAAGGAGAAGATCCGCGCCGGTGCCGCGTCGAGCTTGCCATCGATTATCTGCTGGGCGATCTCACCGAACGGCACATCCGATACCGGGAAGCCGGGATTCCCGAACACGGGGCTGGCGAAAAAGCTGAAGCTCACGCCGCTAGCCATTCGTGCGAGTGGATTGAAGTCGCCGATGGGTTCCAGACCACCCAGCCATCCGGCGAGGCAGGCGGTACCGCCGCGGCGCAGCATGTCCAGCGAGTCGAGGATGGTGCTGTTACCGACGAGATCGAGGACGGCGTCGATGCGGTTGGCTTCCGCGATGTGGGCGGCAAGGTCGCCGCGCTCTACCTCGACACGGGCCGCACCCAGCTCCTCGAGCATGCCGAAGCGTTCACGAGTGCGTGCGGTGGCAATGATCGTCGCGCCGGTGATCACCGCCATCTTCAGTGCGGCCTGGCCCAATGCGGAGGTGGCGCCGCGGATCACCAACGTTTGTTCCGCGGTCAAGTTCAGGTTGCGGTACAGGCACGTCCACGCCGTTGCGTAGGTTTCCGGCAGCGCCGCCAGCTGCGACCACGGCAGGGCGGATTCGATGAGCGCGACGTTGGCGGCGCGCACGCGAGTGTATTCGGCGTAGCTACCGTTGATGGTGCGCCCGAGACCGCCCATCAGCGCCACGACCTTGGCGCCGATCGGGAATTCCCCACCCGGACACGAGTCCACGACGCCCACACATTCGATCCCGCTGACCTCGGCCGCCTCCGCCCATTCCCCGCGACGCATATGGATCTCGGCGTGATTGATGCCGAAACCCTTGACCGCAATCACGACTTCGCCGTCCTTGGGCAGCGGCTTGGGGATGTCGGTGTAGACCAGGCTGTCCAGGCCGCCGAACTTTTCCAAGACGATCGCCCGCATGGTTGGCCCGCCGGATTGCTCGCGTACGACCGCCGGCGCGGTCGGCAGTTGAGGTGACTCGAGCATGGACATTGACCGCCTCTTTCACAGTGTTGGCGGGCGACGACGCCGGGTGGCCGTCACAAATAATGGGCCAACTGACCCATTATTATGTTCGTGGACCCTTATGTCCAGCGGATGTCACAGCTCAAGATTTGCGCCGACCGCGAGATGCGGATCGACCTGTGCACGGCGGCGGTTGCGCAGCGAAGGAGCGGACGTAGTCGACGGCGGCATTGACGGCGACCCGCAGCGGTTGCGGCTCGCCGGTGACGTGAGTGAGCATCGCGCCGCCCTGATGTGCGGCGACCAGCGACACGGCCAAGTGCCGCGGGTCGGCGTCGGCGCGCAGGTCGCCTCGGTCGTGCATCGCCTCGAGGCCCTCGCGAAACAGTTCGATCCATTGGTCGTAGCCGGCTGCCAGATCGTTGTGGATTTCCTTGTCGGCCTCGAGCAGCTCGCCCACCAAGGATCCGTAGACGCAACCTCCGACCCGGTATACGGCCTCGATGTCCGATACACAGGCGTCGGCCCACGCCTGCAGGGCATCAAGGCTGTCGAGAGCGGCGAACTGCGGCCGAGTGTGGAAGGTCCGCAAGTCATTGCGGCGCACGTCGACGACCTGCCGGGTCAAGTCGCGCTTATCGGTGAAGTAATGCGAGATCTGCGATCCGCCCACCTCGGCGGCGCGCCGAACCTGGTCGATGCTGGTATTGGCCACGCCACGCTCGAACATCAGCCGGGCCGCAGCGTCGATGATCCGCGCGCGCGTGGCCATTCCCTTGCGAGTGAACCGCGAAGAGGGCCGTTCGGTCATGTCGTCACCTTCGACAGCCTCAGCCGGCTCGTTGCGCCGGCCGACGCCCCCGCGACCCGCGCGGTGGGCGGGGCGCTCGCTCGGCGCTGTCGGTGGCGAACATGCGTAGATAATTCACCGCGAAACGCGTCGCGTCTGCGTGCGGCCATTCCTTTTGATAGGTGAACGTCAAGATTCCACCTCCTTGATGCGCGGTGATGATCACCAGGGCGAGCTGGCGCGGATCGGCGTCGCGAACCAGCAGCCCGTCGTCTTTCATTCGCGCAATTGCCTTCTCCAACAAGTCGATCCATTGCCGGTAGCCGGCCGCCAACTCCTCGCGTGTTGCGTCGTCTGATTTCGCGAGCTGGCCCGCGAGGGCGTGATAGGTGGGGGTGCCCAAGTAGCCGATGCGCCGCAGGTAGCGCATGTTGAGATCGATCCACCGCTCGAAGTCGTCGAACGAGCCCAGGCCCCGGAGGGTGGACTGGCGGTGAAAGTCCAAGACCACGCCGATCTGGCGCCGGATCACCGCCCGTATCAGCGCCGCTTTGTCGGCGAAATAGTGGGCTAATTGCGAGCCGCTGACCGAAGCCGCCCGGCGCACGTTGTCCATGTTGGACGCGGACAGTCCCTCGGCGACGATCAACTGGGCGGCGGCCTGCACGATCCGGTCACGGGTGGCACGCCCCTTGGCGGTCAACCGTTGTTCGTCACGAACATCGGGATGGGCCATCGCGTCAGGCTAACCCGGGAGCGCCCCCATTTATGGGATCTCCAGCCCATACAGCGGATCAGGCCTTGACCCGCTGGGCGAGGAAGTTGCGGATCAGCGGGACGACCTCATCGAGCGCGGACTCCAACAGAAAGTGCCCGCCGTCGAGCAGATGTATTTCGGCGTCGGGGAGGTCGTCGGCGAACGCCTCGGCGCCGGCCGGCCCGAAGATCTCGTCGCCGCGGCCCCACACCGCGAGCAGCGGCACCCTGCTGGCCCGGAAGTATTCGTGCAAACGGGGGTACAGGGGCGCATTGGTGGCGTAGTCACGAAAAAGCTTGAGCTGCACCAGGTCGTTGCCTGGACGGGAGATCAGCGCGTAGTCGTGATGCCAGGATTCGGGATCGACCAGCGTCTCATCAGCCACGCCGGTGACGTATTGCCAACGGGTCGCATCCAGCGTGAGGAACTGCCGCACCGGCGCCTCGGTGCCGGGCGTCTGCTCCTGTTGATACGCCTGCACGACCTTCCAGAAGCTCTCGATGAATCCCGCGTCGTAGCCATTGCCGTTCTGGCTGATGATCGCAGTGATCGCAGCCGGCTCGCGCAGCGCGAGCCTCCAGCCGATCGGCGCGCCGTAGTCCTGGACGTACATGGCATACCGGTCGACCCCCAGGCTTCGCAGCAGACCCGCCGTGAGGTCGGTCAGCGCATCAAACGTGTAGTCGAACTCCTCGACCGGTGGGGCGTCGGAAAGCCCGAAGCCGAGGTGATCCGGGGCGATGACGCGGTAACGGTCGGCGAGGGCCGGGATCAGATGGCGGAACATGTACGAGCTGGTGGGAAACCCGTGCAAGAGAAGCAGCGCGGGAGCAGAGGGTTCGCCGGCCTCACGGTAGAAGAGGCGACGGCCGTCGACGGTGGCGTATCGATGATGAACAACGGGCATGACATCGCTCCTGAAGCAACGTAATTCACGCGCGGGCGCCGCAGCGGCGTCCGACGGAGAATTGACGGAACCCAATTCACAGTTATGGGTTATATGACCCATTATGCACCATGCCTGCGGCGTGAAACACCCCTTGGGCCGGAGATGTTGCCGGGCGGATCGGCCTGCCATATTCTGGGCGAACCATCCCAGTTGGGCGACTCGTGCAATGGCGAGCTAGTTCGAGGTGACACAGTGGGCAGGCTTGTTTCGGTTAACGTGGGCATGCCGAAGAACGTCCCGTGGCGGGACAAAACGGTCTACACCGGGATATGGAAGGCTCCGGTCGAGGGACCGGTCATGGTGCGCCGGTTGAACATCGACGGCGACGGCCAGGGTGACCTCGCCGGCCACGGCGGGGAACAGCGCGCGGTGATGGTGTACCAGAGCGAATCCTACGACTTCTGGAAGACCTACCTGGGTCGCGACGACCTACGACCCGGTCACTTCGGGGAGAACTTCACCGTCACCGGGCTGGCCGACGACGATGTCTGCATCGGCGACCGCTACCGCATCGGCGACGCCGAGTTCGAGGTCACCCAGCCGCGTGTCACCTGTTTTCGCGTCGGCATGCGTCTCGACGAACCCGACATGCCCAATCTGTTGGTGTCTGCACATCGGCCGGGCTTTTACTTCCGCGTGATCGCCGAGGGTCGTGTGCGCGCCGGCGACGACATCGTGCGCACCCAACGGGGCCGTCACGAGCTCAGCGTGGCCGACGTGGACGCCCTGCTCTACCTACCCGACCGCGATGTCGAAATGTTGCGCAAGGCCATTGACGTTCCGGCGCTCAGTCCGGGCTGGCAGCAGTCCTTCCATGAGCTGCTGGCCGCGCACGAGGGCAAGGCAGCCGCGGTGGCACCAGCCCTACCGGGATGGACGGGATTTCGTAACCTGCGGGTCACCGAGACCCGCAGGGAGAGTTCACAAGTGCTCTCGATCAGGCTCGAGGCCGAGGACCATGGTCCGCTACCGCCGGCGCTTCCCGGCCAGTACCTGACGGTCAAGATCACCGGCGCCGGAGAGCCCGCGCCGCTGCGCAGCTACTCCCTTTCCGACGATTCTTCGACCGGTTCCTACCGCATCAGCGTCAAGCGCGAGGACCACGGTGTGGTGAGCCGATGGCTGCACGCGCACATTCGACCGGGTTCGGTAATAACGGCGGCCGCCCCGCGCGGCGATTTCTACCTCACCGATCACGACGGTCCGGTTGTCCTGTTCTCCGCCGGAATCGGGGCGACGCCGGTCCTGGCGATGCTGCATGCGCTGTCCGTGGCCGGCAGTCGGCGCAACATCTGGTGGCTGCACACCACCCGCAATCGCGAAACCCAGGCTTTCTCAGAAGAGGTCACAACACTCATCGAGTCGTTGCCGCACGCCACGCAACAGGTCTTCTACACCGAAGCGCAGGGCCGCCTACGCCGAGAGTCCGTCGCGACATTGGGGCTGCCCACCGATGCCACCGTCTACCTATGCGGTCCAACGCAATTCATGGCGGATATGCGCGACGACCTGGTCGGCATGGGATTCGACCCGAACCACATTCACAGCGAGCTCTTCGGCGCGCTGCCGGCAATCAACCCGGGTATCGTCGAGACCGGCGCGCGCAAGCCACCCCACCCCCCGGCCGGACCGCGTGGCACCGGACCAGCGATCACCTTCGCGCGCAGCGGATTAACGGTCAACTGGTCACCCCGCTACCCGAGCATCCTCGACCTTGCCGAAGCCTGCGACGTGCCCACCCGCTTTTCCTGCCGAAGCGGCGTGTGTCACGTCTGCCTCACCGGAATTGTTGACGGGACGGCCACATACGTCCAACAGCCGCTGGAGCCGCCCTCGGACGGGTCGGTCCTGATCTGCTCGGCGGCCCCCGAAACCGATGTGGTGCTGGACCTCTAGTACCTACGCGGCAATCGCTCGCTGGCCTCCGGTCGCGTGCAAAATCGCGCCGTTGACATAGCTGGCGTCCGGAGAGGCGAGGAAGACCACGGCACTGGCGATTTCGCCCGCGTCGGCCACTCGCTGCAACGTGGTGATCGCCGCAACAGTGTCGAGGACGCCCGGCAAGGCGGCGGCCCCCGGAGTTTCGGTAGGCCCCGCGGCCACCGCATTAACCCGCACACCCGACTCGCCGAACTCATCGGCCCACACGCGGGTCAGCTGCTCCAAGCCGGCTTTTGTCGCCCCGTAGACCCCCGCGCCGCGGGTTGCCACCGACGCGGCCAGGGTGCTCACATTCACCACGGCACCGTTACCCCGGGCGGCCATGGCCGGCACCAACTGCTGCACCAGGATGTACGGCGCACGCAGGTTGACGTTCACGTGTTCGTCGAAGGTCGCGTCGTCGGTGTCCGCGGTCGGGCCGAATTCGTAGATGCCGGCATTGTTGACCAGGAGGTCCACCTGTCCCGCCTCGGCGGCCAATCGTCGCACATCGTCGGCGTCGTTGAGATCTGCGGCTACGAAACGGGCCTTCCCACCGCCGTTTTCAATGTCGCGAACGGTTTTGGCGCCGCGTTCGGCATTGCGGCCCTGCACCACGACCTCGGCGCCGCGAGCCGCGAGCTGCAGTGCTATTTCCCGGCCGATACCCGATGTGGCGCCGGTCACTAATGCGGTCGAACCGGCCAAAGTTGTTGCCATCGAAACCCTGCCTCCAAGAGAGAAGTTCAGTTGCTCTCCGGGTAAGCAAGGGCTTGCGGGTAAATATTCCTACGGGTTGAGGGGAACGGAGGCCTCGGCGGTGTAACACAGGAAGGTCAGCGTTTCCTGGAGATACAGCTGCACGGTGTCCGCGTCATGGCTGGTGTACCCGATCGACACGTCGTGCCCGAGTTGCAGATCGAAGTCACCGCCGCGGGTGGTCAGCACGAAAGCGCCGTCGATGGCCGGCGCCCAGATGATGTCGCCGGGAACCAGCCGATCGATGTGTTCGAGGATCGGGTAGCCGTGTTCGGTCGTTTCGCTGACCCGTGTGTAGACGTCGGCGGACAGCAGCACCGAGTAGGGACCGTCTACACCGGCCAGCCGAAGTTCGGAGATCGCCTGAGTGATGACGTCGGGAATCTCACGCGGATCCGCCGGCAGGGTCAGCGACTTGTTCGAGCTGGCGGAGCGGATGCCCTCGATCGACGCCGCGGCGTAGCCCTCGAAAATGGCCCGGTCTTCCACGAACGCCAGCTTCTTGGCCGCTTCCTTGACCGGGTCCCAGTCCGAATCGTTGGCGCCGCGCTCGACGTTGTCGATCTCGTAACGTGACAGGGTGAACGGAACCCGCAGTCGGACAAGCGGTTTGCTTTCCCGCAGATGAGCCTCCACGCCATCGGTGGGTGACGCGACGTTGGCGAGCCGACCGGTGCTGATCGCGGCGGTGACCGGTCCGCCGGGCTCGCTGACGTCGACGACCCGACGTCCCGCGATGTGACGTTTGAAGGTGCGGGTCGCCTCCAATTCGATTTCTTCCCAAGCGGCTTCGGTGACCGGTGCCAGGTCGCGGTAGAGGTTGTTCATGAACTTGTTCCTTTCAGGCTGCCGATCGAAAGTGAGCCGTTCTGTGCAGCAGGCGTTTCCGCCAACGGCGCTGCGGGAAGGGGTGGTGGGTCGTCGAGAAAGTCGAGGGTGGGGGAGAAGAACAATCCGCCGGTGATGGCCGTGGAAAAGTCGAGGATGCGGTCGGTGTTGCCCGGCGGATCGCCGAGGAACATGTTGCGCAGCATGCGTTCGGTGACTTGGGGCGTACGCGAATAGCCGATGAAGTACGTGCCGTATTCGCTTTTGCCCAGCTCGCCGAACGGCATGTTGTGCCGCACGATTTTCAGTTCGGTGCCGTCGTCGTCAGTGATCACGTTGAGGGCGATGTGGGCGTTGCCTGGCTTGACGTCGTCGTCGAACTCGATGTCATCGAGCTTGGTGCGGCCGATCACGCGCTCCTGCTCGGTGACTGAGATCGAGTTCCACGCAGACATGTCGTGCACGTACTTCTGCACGTGCACGTAGCAAGAGCCGGCGAAGTCGGGGTCCTCTTCGCCGATCGCGGTGGCACTCGTGGCCAGCGCGCCGTCCGGGTTCTCGGTGCCGTCAACGAACCCGAGTAAGTCGCGGTTGTCGAAGTAGCGAAAGCCATGCACCTCGTCCACCACGGTGACAGCACCGGACATGGATTTGAGGATCCGGCCGGCCAGTTCGAAGCAGACATCCAGGCTTTCGGCCCTGATGTGGAACAACAGATCCCCGGGCGTGGCGGGAGCGGTGTGCCGCGGTCCGTTCAGCTCAAGGAACCGATGCAGTTCGGCGGGGCGGGGTCCGGAGAACAGGCGATCCCAGGCGTCGGAGCCGATCGAGGCGATCGCCGACAGCCGTTTCTGCGGTTCGCGAAATCCGATCGCGCGCACCAGTCCGGGAATGTCGGGCAACGCGTCGTGCACCGCCGCCTCCCCGCCCTCGTCGATGGTCACCACCAGGAAGATCGCCGCGGGCGTCAACGGCGCGAGGATGGGTTGCGGCTGGACGGGAGGCACGTTGGTGACCCTAGCGTGGCGACGGTGAGCGCCGGAAGCGGCGCGAGCAAGGAGCGCGCAATCGACCCTAGCGTGAACTGCATGACGGCGGACAGCCATGATGTTCAACATGCCCGGCGGGCCTGGAAACCAGGCGAAGTCCTCAGCGAGTGCGCAAGGACTCTGCGATTTCATAGACGCCTCTCCGTCGCCATTTCACGTGTGCGCCACGGCGGCCGCTCGGCTGATCGCTGCCGGATACACCGAACTGATCGAGGCTAAACGCTGGCCGTCCGAGCCCGGGCGCTACTTCACGGTGCGGGCGGGCTCGCTGGTCGCCTGGAATTCGGAAGGCGCTCACGGACCCTTCCGAATCGTCGGGGCGCACACCGACAGTCCCAACCTCCGGGTCAAGCAGCACCCCGACCGGGTGGTGGCGGGCTGGCGGGTGGTGGCGCTGGAGCCCTATGGGGGCGCGTGGCTCAACTCGTGGCTGGATCGCGATCTGGGAATCAGTGGGCGCCTGTCTTTGCGCGCGGACGGCGAAGACGGCGGTGTCGCACACCAGCTGGTGCGGATCGACGAACCGATCCTTCGGGTGCCGCAGCTGGCCATCCATCTGGCCGAGGACCGCAAGGCGGTGACACTGGATCCGCAGCGGCACGTCAACGCGGTATGGGGCGTCGGGGATACGACGCGGTCTTTCGTCGATTTCGTCGCGGAGCGCGCCGGAGTCGCCGCGACCGACGTGCTGGCCGCCGATCTGATGACCCACGACCTGACTCCCGCCACGGTGGTCGGCGCCGACGCCAGCCTGCTGAGTGCGCCTCGGCTGGACAACCAGGCCAGTTGCTACGCGGGGCTGGAGGCACTGCTGGCCGTGGAACGGGCCGAGGCCTATCTGCCCGTGTTGGTGGTCTTCGATCACGAGGAGGTCGGATCGTCGTCGGATCACGGCGCGCAATCCAATCTGCTGGGCGCCGTGCTCGAGCGAATCGTGCTGGCGGCGGGCGGTAGCCGCGAGGACTACCTGCGCTTGCTGCCGGCCTCGTTGCTCGCGTCGGCGGACATGGCGCACGCCACGCACCCCAACTACCCGGAGCGGCACGAGCCCAGCCACCAGATCGCGGTGAACGCCGGGCCGGTGCTCAAGGTGCACCCGAACCTGCGCTACGCCACAGACGGCCGCACCGCCGCGGCGTTCGCGCTGGCCTGCCGGCAGGCCGGAGTCGCCGTGCAGCGCTACGAACACCGGGCCGACCTGCCGTGCGGATCGACGATCGGACCGTTGACCTCGGCGCGGACGGGCATCCCCACCGTCGACGTCGGCGCCGCGCAGCTGGCGATGCACTCCGCGCGCGAGTTGATGGGCGCACACGACGTGGCCGCTTACTCGGCCGCGATGCAGGCTTTTCTGTCACCCAGCTGACCTACGATCCGGCCATGGCGCTAAACGTAGAAATGGTCACGTTCGACTGCGGCGATCCGGACGGGCTGGCCGGCTGGTGGGCCGAACAATTCGACGGCGAGACGCACGTCATCCTCGCCGACGAGTTCACGGCGGTGACCTTCCCGCAAGGGTTGCGGCTCGGGTTCCAGAAGGTGCCCGACCCGACGCCCGGCAAGAACCGCGTGCACCTCGATCTGAGCGCGGCCGACGTCGACGCCGAGGTGTCGCGGCTGACGGCGGCCGGGGCGACCGAGGTCGGCCGGCACCAGTTCGGCGACAGCTTCCGCTGGGTGGTCCTCGCCGACCCCGAGGGCAACGTCTTCTGCGTGGTGCGGCAGTAGCCGCGGGTCGCAGTCCAGCCCGGGTCCCCCAGCGGCTCGGCCAACTCGGCGTCCAGGGTGCGTCCAGCCCTAGACTGTCTGGCGTGACAGTCTCCGGGACGAGTGCGCGCACCCAGGCCATCGACACCGTCGAGCACGCCGCCACCACTCCCGACGAGCCGCAACCGTTCGCCGAGCTGGGCCTCAAAGACGACGAATATCAGCGGATCCGCGACATCCTGGGCCGCCGGCCGACCGACGCCGAGCTGGCGATGTACTCGGTGATGTGGAGCGAGCATTGCTCCTACAAGTCGTCCAAGGTGCACCTGCGGTACTTCGGCGAGACCACCACCGACGAGATGCGGGCCGGCATGCTGGCCGGCATCGGCGAGAACGCCGGCGTCGTCGACATCGGCGACGGCTGGGCGGTCACCTTCAAAGTCGAGTCGCACAACCACCCGTCTTACGTCGAGCCCTACCAGGGCGCGGCCACCGGAGTCGGCGGGATCGTCCGCGACATCATGGCGATGGGCGCGCGACCCGTCGCGGTGATGGATCAGCTGAGGTTCGGCGCGGCCGACGCGCCGGACACCCGCCGCGTGCTCGACGGCGTGGTGCGCGGCATCGGCGGCTACGGCAATTCGTTGGGCTTGCCCAACATCGGCGGCGAAACCGTGTTCGATGCCTGCTACGCCGGCAACCCGTTGGTGAACGCCATGTGCGTCGGCGTCCTGCGCCAGGAGGATCTGCACCTGGCCTTCGCCTCGGGCGCCGGCAACAAGATCATCCTGTTCGGTGCCCGCACGGGGCTGGACGGCATCGGCGGGGTCTCGGTGCTGGCTTCGGACACCTTCGACAGCGAGGGTTCGCGCAAGAAGTTGCCCTCGGTTCAGGTCGGTGACCCGTTCATGGAGAAGGTGCTCATCGAGTGCTGCCTCGAGCTGTACGCCGGGCACCTGGTGGTCGGCATCCAGGACCTGGGTGGTGCCGGATTATCTTGCGCCACTTCGGAATTAGCCTCAGCTGGCGACGGCGGGATGGCGATCCGGCTCGAAACCGTGCCGCTGCGCACCACACAGATGACGCCCGCGGAGATCCTGTGCAGCGAGTCCCAGGAGCGGATGTGCGCCGTGGTGACCCCGGAAAACGTCGACGCCTTCCTCGCGGTGTGCCGCAAGTGGGACGTGCTGGCCACGGTGATCGGCGAGGTCACCGACGGCGACCGGTTGCAGATCACCTGGCACGGCCAGACGGTCGTCGATGTGCCGCCGCGCACCGTCGCCCACGAAGGGCCGGTCTACCACCGCCCGGTCGCCCGGCCCGATACGCAGGACGCACTGAACGCCGACAGCTCGACCCGGTTGCCACGACCGGCCACCGGTGACGAACTGCGCACCACTTTGCTTGCGCTGCTGGGTAGTCCGCACCTATGCAGCCGCGCATACATCACCGAGCAGTACGACCGGTACGTGCGCGGCAATACCGTGCTGGCCGAGCACGCCGACGGCGGTGTGCTGCGCGTCGACGAATCCACCGGCCGTGGCATCGCCCTGTCCACCGACGCGTCCGGCCGCTATACGAAGCTGGATCCCTACGCCGGGGCCCAGCTCGCCCTGGCCGAGGCCTACCGCAACGTCGCCGTCACCGGAGCGGCCCCGGTCGCGGTTACCAATTGCCTGAATTTCGGTTCGCCAGAAGACCCCGGAGTGATGTGGCAGTTCTCAGAGGCGGTGCGGGGGCTGGCCGACGGCTGTGTGGCCCTGGGGATTCCGGTGACGGGCGGCAACGTCAGCTTCTACAACCAAACGGGCTCGGCGGCGATCCTGCCCACCCCGGTGGTAGGGGTGTTGGGCGTCATCGATGACGTCGCCCGGCGCATCCCCACCGGCCTGGGCACCGAGCCGGGGGAAACCCTGATGCTGCTTGGCGATACGCGCGACGAGTTCGATGGTTCGACCTGGGCGCAGGTGACCGCCGATCATCTGGGTGGGCTGCCGCCCCAGGTCGATCTGGCCCGCGAGAAGCTGCTGGGCGAGGTGCTGCATTCGGCATCGCGCGACGGCCTGGTGTCCGCGGCCCACGACCTGTCCGAAGGCGGCCTCGCGCAGGCCGTCGTCGAAGCCGCCCTGGCCGGCGAAACCGGCTGTCGCATCGTGCTTCCCGAGGACGCCGACCCGTTCGTGGCGTTGTTCTCCGAGTCGGCGGGTCGCGCTTTGGTGGCGGTGCCACGCACCGAGGAAAGCCGGTTCCGGTCGATGTGCGAGGCGCGGGGACTGCCCGCGGCGCGCATCGGCGTCGTCGACCAGGCCTCCGGCGCGGTCGAGTTCCAGGGGCTGTTCACGGTTCCGCTGACCGAACTGCGCGAGACTTCCGAGGCGGTGCTGCCCCGGCTCTTCGGATGAGCGCCCGCAGCGAATCCTGATGTCTGCCAGGCGTTTCCGTCGGACTGGCGCGTTGTCCTTGGCCGCCGCGCTGATCGGCTGGAGCTTCGTCAGCCCACGGCTGCCGGCGTCGTGGCGGACGGTGCTGCAGGCCGGCGTGGGCGGCGTGCTGGTGTGGGTGACGGGTGCGCCTCTGGGCCTGGGCCCGCCCCGGCTATGGGCCGGCTTGCGATTGGGGTCGCCGGCCGCGTTCTCCGTGGCGGGTACGGTCGCCGCGACGACCATGCTGGCACCCGTGCGCCGATCGATGGCCGACCGCCGGCCACCGGCGACGGCGCCGGAGTGGCTGCTGTTGCGGATACCGGTGGGCACGGTGTGGTCGGAGGAGTCCGCGTTTCGGGGGGCGCTGTCCACCGCGGGCGCCGCTGCTTTCGGTGCGCGCGGTGGACGACTATTGCAGGCCTGCGCTTTTGGCCTGTCGCACATCGCCGATGCGCGCCCGACGGGTGAGCCGGTCGCGGCCACCGTGTTGGTCACCGGAATCGCCGGCTGGGTGTTCGGTTGGCTGGCCGACCGTTCCGAAAGCCTGGCCGCACCCATGCTGGCGCATCTGGCCGTCAACGAAGCCGGTGCCATCGCCGTGCTGGCCGTCCGGTCGTCGAAGCGCTGATCGCGATCAGGGATTGATGGTGTGGTCACCGAGTTGGCGGCCCCACACGAAATCGACCGCGAGTGGCGAGCCGACTTCGAAGTGGTTGTAGGGGGCCATGCTCGCGCCGGTGTCCATCACCAGGAACGGGGCGGGCCACAGTTCCCGGGTGATCTTTTGCCAACAGCCCGCTCGTCCGCCGGGGCCGCCCCTGGCGTTGGTGCGGGGCAGGTTCTCCGGCCAGATGTACGGGTTGGGCGCGCCCGCAATGGCGCCCGAGGCGTGGGCGCCCAGCGAGTAGCCGTTATCGCCCAGCGCGTTGTGGATTCTGGGTGCGACCTCGTCGAAATTGTGTATCGTGCAATAGATTTCGGGGCTGTACTCGTCGAGCAGTTGGCTGCTGGGGACTAGGTCGGCGGCACCGCGGACGAAGGATGGCCCGCTGCGGCCCAAAACGTCGGCGCCGGCGTTGCCCAACCCGGCCGCCGCGAGCAGCGCGGCGTCGAGGTCGCGTTGCTGCGAGTCGAGTGTGCGCGCGGTCGTCATCGCGTGGTCGAGCGCGTCCCACAGGTCGGGTGAGGCGTGCGCGTAGGTATCGCCCAGGGCTGCCAGCCACCGAATGTCGTTGCGCAGGGCCGGCATTCGGGGGTTCAGGTCGTCGAGTACGGCGTCCCCCTGGGTCAGCGAGGCGCCGAACTTCTCGCCCATTCCGGTCAACGCCTGGGCGGCCGCACTGAGCGTAAGGTTCACCTTGACCGGATCGACTTTCTCCGCGATCGAGGTGAGCGTCTCGAAAAGGGTGTTGAATTCGGTGGTCACCGACGTCGCCTCGATCACGATCGACGGTGTGACCCGTCGCGCCGCAGGGTGTTCCGGCGCACTCAACGCGACATATTTGTTGCCGAACACCGTGGTCGCCTTGACGGCGGCCGCCACGTTCGCCGGGATCTGGTCGGCGTATTTCGGGGTGATATCCAGGACTATCTTGGCGGCCGGCTTGCCGTCATGCGTGGTTTCCGAAATGCTGGCCACCCGGCCGATCTGCACCCCGTTGTAGGTGACCTTCGAGCCGGGGTCCATCACCAGGCCTGCCCGCGCGGCCACCATGGTCAACTTGGTGCTCGTGGTGAGGGCACCCCGAAATTGCAGGTACAGAAGCAACCCGATCAATCCCATGACCACGATCGTCACCAGGCCGGCGGTCTTGTACGGCCGCGACCTTGAGCGACGTGGCTCCATGATTTTGAGACCCTAAGGTATGGCCTCCCGCGACATAGCCGATCCGGCGAAGACCCGGCAGGCCCTACTGGCCATCGCGGACTGGCTTCGCGACGAATCCCGTCCGGCGCCCGACCGGCAGGAATTGGCGACGGCCGTGCGGCTGACCGCCCGCACACTGGCCGCGGTGGCGCCCGGGCGGAGCGTGGAGCTGCGCATCCCCCCTTTTGTCGCGGTGCAGTGCATCGCCGGGCCCACGCATACCCGGGGCACGCCGCCCAATGTGGTGGAAACCGACCCGCGCACCTGGCTGCTGCTGGCCACCGGAAAGTTGTCGTTCGCCGAGGCGCAGCCCACAGGTGCGCTGCGTCTATCCGGGTCGCGAGCCGGTGAGATTGGACACTGCCTGCCTCTGTTCGATATAGGCTGAACATAACCCTGAACTGCAGGTTTAGGTGTTTTTCGTGGGAATTCGTCGCTCAACACGCCCGGCGGATTCGTCGGCGCGCCGACGCTGCCCGTAGACTCCGTTACGTCACCAACCGTTCCCCGGGGAGCTGCCTAATCGTGACCGTCCAAGAACCCGAAGAGGACTTCAACGCACCCCGTGAAGAATGCGGTGTATTCGGGGTCTGGGCCCCTGGGGAGGACGTCGCCAAACTCACGTATTACGGCCTGTACGCGCTGCAGCATCGCGGCCAGGAAGCCGCCGGCATCGCGGTAGCCGATGGATCCCAGGTGTTGGTCTTCAAGGACCTCGGCCTGGTGAGCCAGGTGTTCGACGAGCAGACGCTTGGTGCCATGCAGGGCCACGTCGCCATCGGCCACTGCCGCTACTCGACCACGGGCGACACGACGTGGGAAAACGCGCAGCCGGTCTTTCGCAACACCGCGGCCGGAACCGGGGTTGCGTTGGGGCACAACGGCAACCTGGTCAACACCGCCGAGCTTGCCGCCCGCGCCCGCGACGAGGGCCTGATCGCCAAGCGCGCCCCGGCGCCGGCGACGACGGACTCCGACATCTTGGGCGCGCTGCTGGCCCACGGCGCGGCGGACGCCACCCTGGAGCAGGCGGCGCTGGATCTGCTGCCGACCGTGCGCGGCGCCTTCTGCCTGACCTTCATGGACGAGAACACCCTGTACGCGTGCCGCGATCCGCATGGGGTGCGGCCGCTTTCGCTCGGCCGGCTCGACCGTGGCTGGGTGGTGGCGTCCGAAACGGCGGCCCTCGACATCGTCGGCGCGTCGTTCGTGCGCGACATCGAACCCGGTGAATTGCTGGCGATCGACGCCGACGGCGTCCGCTCCACCCGGGTTGCGTGGACCGACCGGCCGGCGATCGTGCTGTCCGGTCGTGCCAGGTAGACGTACTCGAATACGCAGCCCTTGGGAGTGGGATTGGCGAACCGGGTGGAGCGGACGCCGTCGGCGTCGATCGCCAGCAATTCACCGGGTTCGATGTCGCGCACGAACGACGCGCCGA
>NZ_LZMB01000424.1 GCF_001673555.1 Mycobacterium sp. 1165178.9
GTGGTCTGGGACGAGGCCGAAAACCGTTTGCATGCCCAGAAAGCGCTGCTGGCGTGGCTGCTGGAGCGACGATCGTGACCCGCTCGAAGACCACACCCGAGACCACGCTGGCCGGCCCGTCCATCACCTCGTCGGTGATCTCGTCGCCGCGATGAGCCGGAAGGCAGTGCAGCACAATGGCTTCCGGGTCGGCCAGGGACAGCAGGCGGGTGTTGATCTGGTAGGGCCGAAACGGTGTGTGGCGGTCCAGCCCGTCGTCCTCCTGCCCCATCGACGTCCAGGTGTCGGTGACCAGGACATCGGCACCGCGCGCGGCCGCGTCGGGGTCGGTGGAGAGGGTGACCGAGGCGCCGGTGTCTTCGGCGCGCCGCCGGGCCGCCGTCACGAACGCCGGGTCGGGGGCGAAGCCGTCCGGGGCGGCGATGGTGACGTGAAGGCCGGCCGTGACGCCACCGAGCATCAGCGAGTGCGCCATGTTGTTGGCGCCGTCTCCGAAATAGGTCATCCGCACACCGGTGAGCGCACCCTTGCGCTCGGCGATGGTCTGCAGATCGGCGAGCACCTGGCAGGGATGGAACTCGTCGGAGAGCGCGTTGATGACCGGCACCGTCGCGGTCGCGGCCATGGCCTCGAGGCGCTCCTGGCCAAACGTCCGCCAGACGATGGCCTCGACGTAGCGCGACAGCACCCGCGCGGTGTCCTCCAGGGTTTCGTCCCGGCCCAGCTGGGTGCTGCGGGCGTCGACGACGACGGCGTGGCCGCCGAGCTGGGCGATGCCCATCTCGAACGAGAATCGGGTGCGGGTGGAGTTCTTGTCGAACAGGACCGCGACCCCGCGCGGGCCGTCCAGCGGTCGGACGCTGAAAGGATCCTTCTTCAATTCGGCGGCCAGCGCCAGCACCTCGGCCTGCTCGGTGGGCGACAGGTCGTCGTCGCGAAGGAAGTGGCGAGTCATGCTGCGGCCCCGTCGGATTCATCGAGGATGCCCGGCAGCGCCGCGACGAAGCCGTCGATCTGCGCCTCGGTGATGATCAGCGGGGGCGCCAGCCGGATGACGTCCGGTGCGGCAGCGTTCACCAGGAACCCGGCCCGGCGTGCGGCCGCTTCGGCGTCCTTGGCGCGCGGCGCGGTGAGCGCCACGCCGCAGAGCAGCCCGCGCCCGCGCACGTGGTCGATCAGGGGGTGGGCATGCGCCTCGATGCCGTGGCGCAACGACTTGCCCAGCACCTCGGCGTGCCGGACCAGGTTCTGCTCTGCCAGCACCCGCAGCACCGCGAGCGCCGCCGCCGCGCAGATCGGGTTGCCGCCGAAGGTGCTGCCGTGCAGGCCGGGGGTCATCAGGTCGGCGGCCGGGCCGACGGCCAGGCAGGCGCCGATGGGCAGCCCGCCGCCCAGGCCCTTGGCCAGCGTCACCACGTCCGGGGTGATGCCGTCGTGCTGGTGGGCGAAAAACGTTCCGGTGCGGCCCATCCCGGTCTGCACCTCGTCGAGCACCAGCAGCGCCCCATGCCGCGCAGTGATGTCGCGTGCGGCGACGAGGTATCCCTCGGGCGGCACGACGACGCCGCTCTCCCCCATGATCGGTTCCAAGAACACGGCGGCGGTGCCGTCGTCGACCGCGGCGGCCAGTGCGTCCGTATCGCCGTAGGGCACGTGAGTGACGTCCCCTGGCAGCGGAGCGAACGGCGCCTGCTTGCTCGGCTGACCGGTCAACGCCAGCGAACCCATGGTTCGGCCGTGGAAAGCCCCATGTGCGGCAACCAGTTTGGTGCGTCGACTGAGCCGGGACAGCTTGAACGCAACCTCGTTGGCCTCGGTTCCGGAATTGCAGAAGAACACCCGCGCCTTGGTGCCGGATTCGTTGCCGGCGCCGAGCAGGGCGACGAGTTCTTCGGCCAGCGCGATGCCGGGTTCGGTGGCATACAGATTGGAGGTGTGGCCCAGCGTGGACATCTGCTCGGTGACCGCCTCGATGATCGCGGGGTGGCGATGGCCCAGGACGTTGACCGCGATGCCGCCGAGCAGGTCGAGATAGGTCTTCCCGTCCACGTCGGTGACCACAGCGCCGTCGCCGCTCGCCAAAGCCATCGGCGGGGTGCCGTAGTTGTTCATCATCACGGCTTCCCACCGTTGCTTGATGGCGTCGGTCTCAGTCAATGGCGCCGCTCCTCCCTATCGCTACGTCCCCCGCAAGCGGGTGGGGGCACCTCCCTCTGGGGGCGTGCCCCCACTGCATCGTCGCCGGCGCCGTCACGCGCTCACCACCTTCGTACCGGTGCCCTCGTCGGTGAATAGCTCCACCAGCACGCAGTGTTCGACCCTGCCGTCGATGACGTGCGCGCTCGGCACGCCCGCGGTCACCGCCCGCAGGCAGGCCTCGACTTTGGGAATCATGCCCGCCTCCAGCGTGGGCAGCAGTTGCGACAATGTGCCAGTATCGATTTCGCTGACCAGCGAACCGCGGTCCGGCCAGCTCGTGTAGAGGCCGTCGACATCGGTGAGCATCAACAGCTTCTCGGCGCGCAGCGCTTCGGCCAGCGCCGCCGCGGCCGTGTCTGCGTTGATGTTGTGCACCACGCCTTCGGCGTCCGGAGCCAGCGTCGACACCACCGGAATACGCCGTGCGGCAATCAGATCCAGCACCGCGGCGGTGTTGACCCGCTCGACGTCTCCGACCAGGCCGATGTCGGTGGCCACGCCGTCCACGGTGACGCTGCGCCGCACGGCGGTGAACAGCTGGGCGTCCTCACCGGTGATGCCGACGGCGTACGGTCCGTGGGCGTTGATCAGGTTGACCAGTTCGCGGCCGACTTGGCCGAACAAGACCATCCGCGCCACGTCGAGCACTTCCGGTGTGGTGACCCGGAATCCGCCCTTGAAGTCCCCGGGGATGCCGAGCCGGCCCAGCATCGAGCTGATCTGGGGGCCGCCGCCGTGCACCACCACGGGATGGACGCCGCAGTTGCGTAGGAAGGCCATGTCCGCGGCGAAGGCGTGCCGCAGCATGTCGTCGGTCATGGCGTTGCCGCCGTATTTGATGACGACGATCTTGCCGTGTAGCTGCTTGAGCCAGGGCAGCGCTTCGGCGAGCACCTGCGCCTTGACGGCGGTAGGCAGCGATTCGGTGGCTGAACTCATGAGCTGTAGGCCGAGTTCTCTTCGACGTAGCCGTGCGACAGGTCGGTGGTCCGGACGGCGGCCAGGCCGTCGCCGAGTCCCAGGTCGACCGTGATGTCGATGTCGGCTTCCGAGAGGTCCACCTCGCGCGCACCCGGTGCCGCAACACCGTCGGCGAAGACCGCAAAGCCGTTGAAAGCCACGGTGATCCGATCCGGGTCCAGGGCGACGGGCGCCATGCCGACGGCGGCGAGCACCCTGCCCCAGTTGGGGTCCGAGCCGAACACCGCCGTCTTGACCAGGGAGTCGCGGGCGATCGTCCGGGCGGCGACCAGGGCGTCGGCCTCGGAGGCCGCTCCCCGCACGGTGACGTTGACCCGCTTGGTGACGCCCTCGGCGTCGGCCTGCAACTGCGCGCACAGGTCGTCGCAGACCTGCAGCACGGCCTCGTCGAGATCGGCCTGGCTGGGCGCGATTCCGCTGGCCCCTGAAGCGAGCAGCAGGACCGTGTCGTTGGTCGAGCAGGCGCCGTCGATGTCGAGCCTGTCGAAAGTGCGGGCGCTGGCGTGGCGCAGTGCGGCGTCCAGCGCCGCGGCGTCGACGGCCACGTCCGTGGTGAGCACGCAGAGCATCGTGGCCAGTGACGGCGCGAGCATCCCGGCGCCCTTGGCCATTCCGCCGACCGTCCAGTTGCCCAGGTGGTGCAGCGCAACCTGTTTGGGCACGGTGTCGGTGGTCATGATCGCCTGGGCCGCCTCGTCGCCGCCGGACAGGCCGCCGGCCATGTCGTGCACGATCGTGCGTACCCCGGTGAGCACCTTGTCCATCGGCAAGCGGTCGCCGATCAATCCCGTCGAGCACACCGCGACCTCGATGGCGCCGGTCTCGGTTCCCCAGTCCGACAACGCGGCCGCGACGGCTTCCGCGGTGGCGTGCGTGTCCTGGAAGCCGCCCGGTCCGGTGCAGGCGTTGGCGCCGCCGGAGTTGAGGATCACCGCGCGCAGCGCGCCGGTGCTTAGCACCTGCTGGCTCCACAACACCGGCGCGGCTTTGACCTTGTTGCGGGTGAACACCCCGGCCGCCGCGTAGTCGGGTCCTTCGTTGAAGACCAGGGCCAGGTCGCGATTGCCCGAGGCCTTGATCCCGGCGGCGATGCCGGCGGCCCGGAATCCGGCCGGCGCGGTGACGCCTTGTTCGCGCAGCAACCGCGCTTGGGCGGCGGCCCGCGTCACGGCGCCACCCCGATCACCGACAGGCCGTCGGCCTCCGGCCAACCCAGCGCCAGGTTCATCGATTGCACGGCGGCACCGGCAGTTCCCTTGACCAGGTTGTCGATTGCGGCGATCGCCACGAACGTGCTCGCCGCCTCGTCGACCGCGACGGCGATGTGCGCCGCGTTGCTGCCGATCACGGCCCCGGTGCGGGGCAGTTGCCCTTCGGGCATCAGGTAAATGAAAGGTTCTGCGTGATAAGCCTTTTCGTAGGCCTCCCGCAGCCGCGGCAGCGGTGCCCGCGTGCGTGCGGTGCACGTCGCCAGGATGCCCCGCGACGTCGGGATGAGCACCGGGGTGAACGACACGGTGACATCACGGCCGGTGACGGCCCCCAGGCCCTGGGCGATCTCGGGGGTGTGCCGGTGCGCCCCGGCAATGTTGTAGGCCCGCGCCGAGCCGATGACCTCCGCGCCCAGCAGGTCCGTCTTGGCGGCGCGGCCGGCCCCGGAGGTGCCGCTGACGGCGACCACGGTGACGGCGGGCTCGATGAGGTCCTCGGCCACCGCGGGCAGCAACGCCAGCAGCGCCGCGGTCGGGTAGCAGCCCGGAACGGCGATGCGCCGGGCGCCGCGCAACCGCTCGCGCGCGCCGGGCAACTCCGGCAGCCCGTACGGCCAGCTGCCGGCGTGCGGCGATCCGTAGAACCGCTCCCACGCGGAGGCGTCCGTGAGCCGGAAGTCGGCGCCGCAGTCGATGATCAGGGTGTCGGGGCCGAGTTGTTCGGCCAGCGCGGCCGAATGGCCATGCGGCAATGCCAGGAACACCACGTCGTGGCCGGCAAGCACGGCGAGCTCGGTCGGTTCGACGACGCGCTGGGCCAGCGGTGTCAGGTGCGGGTGGTGCTCGCCGAGCGTGCTGCCGGCGCTGGCGGCCGCGGTCACGGCGCCTATTGTGAGGCGCCCGTGCGCGTAGGCCGGGTGCCCGAGTAGCAGGCGTAGGATTTCACCGCCCGCGTACCCGCTGGCACCGGCAACCGCCACCTTCATCCCGTCGGCCATCCCGCCGATTCTGCATGGTTATGCAGTGGTTTGCAAATCCATTCCACTAGCCGCGCAGGTCCGCCCCCACCGCCTCGGCGGCGCGGCGGACCGCCGCGTCGCGGGCCGCGGTGGCGTCGTCCTCGGTGAGCGTGCGGTCGGGTGCGCGGAACCGCAACGAGAAGGTCAGCGATTTGCGGTCCTCGCCGATCTGCGGGCCGGTGAACACGTCGAACAATTGAAGGTCTTCGAGCAACTCCCCCGCGCCCTCGCTTACCGCGTCGGCCACCGCCTGAGCCGGTACGTGTGCCGCCACCACCAGGCTGACGTCCTGGAAGACCGCCGGGAACGGCGACACCCGGGGCGCGGGCAGCGTCAGCGGGATGGGCATCGCGTCCAGGTTCAGCTCGAGGGCGCAGGTGCCCTTGGGCAGCCCGGAGCGCTCGATCACCGCGGGATGCAGCTGGCCCGCATAACCCACCGGGATATCCCCGACGAGCACTTCTGCGCATCGCCCCGGATGCCACGGCAGGTACTGCGCCGCGCGCAGCCGCACGTCGATCCCGCCGGCGCGGGCGATGATGCGCACCGCCTCGAACGCGTCGGCGGCCTCGGCCCGGCGGCCGGGACCCCATGGTCCGCGGCGCTCGCGCAGGCCGGTCAGCACCGCCGCGACGTGCTGCGGTTGCCGCGGCAGCGACGCATCGAGGGCGGCTATTTCGCCGTCAGTGGGCCGGCGATCGACGGGAATGAGCTCCACGGCGCGGGTTTCCGCCGTCGGCTGCACCACCTGTGCCAGGGCATACAGCGAGATGTCGACCAGGCCGCGAGAGACGTTGCGCACCAAGGCTTCCAGCAGTGCGGGCAACAGCGTGGTGGCCAGCTGCGGGCGGTCGGCTTCCAGCGGGTTGAGCACGTTAGTGGTCCTGCGCCGCGGGTCGTCGGCCGGTAGGCCCCACAGGTCGAACACGCCGGCGGGCAGAAACGGAGTCGGCAGGATCTCGACGTAACCGGACTGGGCCAGGGACTTGCCGATGGCGCGGCGGCGCTTTTGCACGGCGGACAGGCCCCGGCCGGCGGGCGCCGACGGCAGCACCGACGGGATGACTTCCAGCCCCTCGAGCCGCAGCACCTCCTCGACGAGGTCGGCCGCCTGCACGAGGTCGGGCCGCCAGCTGGGGGGGATCACCGTCAACGTGTCGCCCCGCCCCGCCACGTCGGCGCCGATCTGGGTGAGCCGCTTGGCGGTCGTGCCTGGGGCGTAGCCCACCCCGGCCAAGCGATCCGGCAGGTCGACGGCGATCTCGATGGGCGGCAGGGCCCAGTCGTCGCGCGGCGGGTCACCGCGCCAGTCGGTCAGGCCGTCGGAGACAGTCCCGCCGGCGATGTCGGCGAGCAGCGTGGCGCACCGGTCCAGCGCGACCACCGAGATTGCCGGATCCACTCCCCGCTCGTAGCGGCGGGCGGCTTCGCTGGGCAGGTGCAGCCTGCGCTGGGTGCGCGACACGGCGGCGGGGTCCCACACCGCGGCCTCGAGCAGCACGTCGGTCGAATCGGCGCGCACCTCGGTGCTCGCCGCGCCCATCACGCCACCGATCGCGGTGGTCGCCGTGTCGTCGACGATGAGGACGTCGGCGGGCTCGAGTTTGCGCTCGATGTCATCGAGGGTCACCACGGTCTCGCCGGGCCGGGCGAACCGCACGCCGAAACTTCCGGTGATCCGTTTGCGGTCGTGGGCGTGCATGGGGTGACCGAGCTCGAGCATCACGTAGTTGGTGACGTCGACCGCCGGGGAGGTCGCGCGAATGCCGGACAACAGCAGCCGGCGCTGCAGCCACCACGGCGACACGGCGGCGGGGTCGATGCCGATGACGGGGCGCAACGCGAATCGCCGCACCCCGGTGCCGGGCTGGACGGTCAGCGGCCACGCCTCGCCGTTGACCGGCAGCGGCTTGACCACCTGGCTGCCGGCGGGATCGACATAGTGCAGGTCGTAGGCGCAGGCGATCTCGCGCGCCATGCCGCGTAACGACATGCAATAGCCGCGGTCGGGCGTGATCGCCAGGTGGAAGATCACGTCGCCGAGTCCCAGCACCGCGGCGCCGTCAGCTCCCGGGTCGGCGGTGCCCGGCGGCAGCACCAGGATCCCCGCGTGGTCGGCGCCCATGCCAAGTTCTGCTGCTGAGCAAATCATTCCGTCGGAGTTGCGGCCGTAGGTCTTGCGGGCGGCGATTGCGAAGCCGCCGGGCAATATGGTGCCCGGCAGCGCCGCGACGACCAGGTCGCCGACTACGAAGTTGGTTGCACCGCAGACGATTTCGCGATCTTTGTCCTCACCGACGTCGACGTGGCAGAACCGGATCGGCTTTTTGAAACCGGTGAGTTCTTCGATGGCGGTGACTCGGCCCACGGTCAGCGGGCCCTCGACCGGGCCGAGGGTGATGACCTCTTCGACCTCGTGGCCGATGCGCACCAGCGTCTGTTCGAGCTCCTCGGGGGCGACATCCCAATCCGGTGCGCCGGCCGCCACGATCTCACGTAGCCAGCTGTACGGAATGCGCATCAGGCACCCACCCCGAACGGCAGCGAGAAGCGCACGTCGCCCTCGACCATGTCGCGCATGTCCGGAATCCCGTTGCGGAACTGCAGCGTCCGTTCCAGCCCCATGCCGAATGCGAAGCCGGAATAGACACCCGAGTCGATTCCGGCGGCGCGCAACACGTTCGGATGCACCATCCCGCAGCCGCCCCACTCGACCCAGCCGGCGCCGCCCTTTTTGCCGACGAACCAGACGTCGACCTCGGCCGACGGTTCGGTGAACGGGAAGAAGTGCGGCCGGATCCGGGTGCGCGCCTCGGGACCGAACTCGGCGCGCGCGAACGCATCCAGCGTTCCCCGCAGGTGCGCCATGGTCAGGCCGCGGTCCACGGCCAGCCCCTCGACCTGGTGGAAGACCGGCGTGTGGGTGGCGTCGAGTTCGTCGGTGCGAAACGTCCGGCCGATCGACACGATGTAGACGGGTAGCTCGCGGGCGAGCAGG
>NZ_LZMB01000425.1 GCF_001673555.1 Mycobacterium sp. 1165178.9
GGTATCGGCGCCGCGGTGATATTCCCGACCACGCTGGGTCTGATCACCAACATCTTCACCGACCCGATACCACGCGCCAAGGCGATCGGATTGTGGGCGGCCATGGTCGGCGTCGGCGTGGCCGTCGGGCCGATCAGCGGCGGCTGGCTGCTCGAACACTTCTGGTGGGGCTCGATATTCATGGTCAACATTCCGATCGCGGCGCTGGCCATCATCGGCGCCAGGCTGTTCGTTCCCACCTCGCGCGACCCTGCGGCGCCCCGCGTCGACGTCCCCGGCCTCATCCTGTCGGCGACCGGAGTCACGACGCTGGTCTACACGGTCATCGAGGCGCCCACCTGGGGGTGGACCGATGGCCGCACAGGCGCCGGATTCGCCCTGGCCGCAACCCTTCTCGCGGCATTTGCACGCTGGGAACGGAGCACCACCCATCCAATGCTCGACGTCTCGGTGTTCTTCAACCGTAGGTTCTCCGGCGGTAGCCTGGCGGTGACCGCCGGATTTCTCACCCTGTTCGGCTTCATCTTCGTCATCACCCAGTACTTCCAATTCATCAAGGACTACACCGCGTTTCAAGCCGGCGTGCGCCTGCTTCCGGTCGCCGTCTCGATCGCGCTGGCCAGCATCCTGGGACCGCGGCTGGTCGAACGCATCGGCACCACCGCCGTCGTCGCCGCCGGCCTCGCCGTATTCGCCGCCGGCCTGGCCTGGGCGTCCACCGCGGACGCCGCCACGCCGTACATCCAGATCGCCACACAGATGCTGCTGCTCGGTGGCGGCCTCGGCCTGACCTTTTCGCCGGCCACGGAGGCCATCATGGGATCGCTGCCGGTCGATAAGGCCGGCGTCGGCTCGGCCGTCAACGACACGACACGGGAACTGGGCGGCACCCTCGGCGTTGCCATCGCGGGCAGCATCTTCGCATCGGTGTACTCGGGACACCTTGGCGCTTCCGCGCTGACAGGATTACCCGCCGATGCGATGCGCCACTCGATGGCTCTGGCGCACACAGTGATTCAGCGACTGCCCGCCCAGCAAGCCGGGCATGTGCGCGCCACGGTCGATCGCGCGTTCCTGGACGGGATGCGGGTCAGCTCGCTGGTGTGCGCGGGCATCGCGCTGAGCGCGGCGATCGTCGTCGGCTGGCTCCTCCCGGCCAGGGAACCGGCGCGTCAACAGGAAAGGACACTGCGATGAGTAGACGAATACTGGTCACCGGCGCCACAGGCAAGATCGGCGGCGCGGTCGCCGGCCAGCTGCTGGAACAACGCGTCACCACTAGGGCGATGGTGCATCGCGAGGATGCGCGCAGCGCCCGCCTGCGGGAGCTGGGCGCCGAGGTCGTCATCGCCGATATGTTTGACGTCCAACAGGTTACGGATGCGATGACCGGGGTCGACCGGCTGTACTTCAACCCTCCCTATCATCCGCACGCGCTTGACAGCGCGGTTGCCTTCGCCGTGGCCGCCCGGCGCGCGGGCGTGGAAGCGGTGGTGGCCCTTGGACAGTGGCTGGCCAGCCCGGAGCATCCGTCGCTGATGACGAGGCAGGCCTGGCTGACCGACAAGTTGTTCGAGCTACTGCCCGACACGGCGCATGTGGCCGTCGATCCGGGCTACTTCGCCGACAACTATCTGCAACTCGTTCCCCTAGCTGCCCAGCTGGGAGTGTTGCCGACCCCAACGGGCGGGGGCCGAAACGCACCACCCTCCAACGAAGACATCGCGCGGGTCGCCGTAGGCGCATTGCTCGACCCTCACCGTCACGACGGGCGCGCCTATCGACCCACGGGACCAACGCTGCTCTCGGGACACGAGATCGCCGACGCGGTCGGTGCGGCGTTGGGCCGGCGGGTGCGTCATATCGACGTTCCGCCGTCGATGTTCATGCGCGCCGTGCGCGTCAACGCGAGGCGACTCGGTGCCGACCTGTACTTCCAGTCCAGCTTGCGTCATTACCTACCCGAGCACGGCCAGGGAACATGGGAGGTGGGCGCGCCGACCACGCACGTGCGCGACGTCGCCGGCGTCGAGCCCGAGGACTTTTTCACCATCGCGCGCCGCTACGTCACCGGTCCCGAATCTCGGCGTACCACAGCCAATTTCATGCGACAGGTCGGTAACCTCATGTTGACCGCATTGACCCCGATGCACCGGCTGGACAAGTTCGACCGGACCCAGCAACACCCCCAACCCGCGCACCCCCGGTTTTCGGGCCAATCCCCGACATGGCGAAGTGAGCACGGCGTTGCACAGCGGAATTCTGTCGCCCTGATCGCCACCGGAGAAAGGACGGGAACGCGATGAGCACCGCATCACAAGGCAGCACCTACGTCTTGGGCCACGCCGACGCGGAGGTGCAGCGGCTCCTCCTGCAAGGACGGCTGTACGACCACTACACGGAGCACGCGCTGCGGCTCGCCGGGCTGCGGCCGGGCATGCGGGTGCTCGATATCGGGTCGGGGCCCGGCGACGTGTCGTTTGTCGCCGCGCGGCTGGTCGGTCCGACGGGGACCGTTCTGGGCGTCGACGCCGCGCCCGCGATGGTCGAGCTCGCGCGTGACCGCGCGCAAGAAAAGGGCATGTCCACGGTGCGTTTCAGGCAGGCCGCGGTGGACGAGATCTCGCTGGACGAACCGGTGGACGCGGTGGTCGGCCGGTTGATCCTGATGCATCTACCGGACCCCGCGGCGACGCTGCGCCACCTCATCTCCTTCGTGCGCCCCGGCGGGATCGTCGCGTTCTCGGAGAACGACATCACCTCGACGCGCACCGTCCCGGACATCCCGCTGTTCGGGCAGGTAGTGGCGGCGATCGTGCGCGCCTTCGAGGCCATGGGGCTCAGCGCCGCGTTCGGTACCACACTGCATACCGTCTTCGCCGACGCGGGCCTTGGCGCCCCGCACCTCATCCAGGGCGCGCCGACCGGTACGGCCGCCGACACCGATCTGTTGGCGTACGCCGCGGAAGTCTGGCGGCTGGTGTCCCCGGTCGCCGAACAACACGGTTTCTCCATCGGTATCGACATCGACACTTTCGTCGAGCAATTCCGCCAGCTGACGCTCGAGGTCGACGCGCTCATCACGATGGCCCCGATGATCACCGCATGGGCGCAGGTGCGGAAATGACCGGCACCATCGAAACCCAGTACTCGACCGGGCTTTCGCGGCGCAGCATCGAACGGGCCCTGCTCGACGCCGGCAAGGATCTCGATCACCTCGCACCCGCGGACCTGGCGCCACTGGAGGACTTTCACACCATGGGCCGCTTCGGCACCGCCCAGCTGGTGGAGGTGTCCGGAATTACCAGGAAAAACCGGGTTCTCGACGCGGGCAGCGGGATCGGCGGCACGGCGCGCTACCTCGTCGGCGCCTGCGGCTGTGCGGTCACCGCCGTGGATCTCACCGCCGAGTATTGCGACACGCACCGCTGGCTCAATCGACTTGTCGGGCTCGATGATTCGATCACGGTTGCGCAGGGCGACGTCACCGCCTTGCCCTTCCCCGACGGCTCCTTCGACGTCGTTATCAGCCAGCACGTTCAGATGAACGTGGGCGATAAGCCACGTCTGTACAGCGAGGCCCGCCGGGTGCTCACGCGCGGAGGCCGGCTTGCCTTGTGGGATCTGACCATTGGAGACGGCCGGCCGCTCGACTTCCCGCTACCCTGGGCCGACGCACCCGCCAACAGCCATCTCGTCAGCCCCGGCGAGCTGCGCACCGTGGTCACCTCCGCCGGGTTCGCGGTCGAGCACTGGAACGACCTCACCGAGCAGGCCACCGCACTCATGCAGGCATTGCTGGCCCAGCCGCCCCAACCGCTCGGCCTGCATGCGTTCGTCACCGACTTTGGCCGCAAGGCCGAGAACCTCACCCGGGCGTTGGCGGATGGGAGGCTGCGCGCGATCCAGGCCGTCGCGACGGCAATCGGCGCCTGAACCTGGCGACACGCATAGCGGGCATGGTGAAGTGGGTATCGGTTAAACCAGCCCCCGAGACCAGGAAGCGAGGTCCGCCGGTGAGTCCAGCGCTGGGTCTACCCGAGAAAGTGCGTGCCTGCCTGTTCGACCTCGACGGCGTGCTCACCGATACCGCCGGTGTGCACACCAAAGCCTGGAAGACCATGTTCGACGGCTACCTGTCCGACCGGGCCGAGCGCACCGGCGATGAGTTCGTTCCTTTCGACGAGGCCACCGACTACCGCGAATACGTCGACGGCAAGAAGCGAGAGGACGGCGTCCGCTCGTTCTTGGAAAGCCGCGACATCCATCTGCCTGACGGCAGCCCCGACGATCCCGACGACGCCGAGACCATCTACGGCCTGGGCAACCGCAAGAACGCCATGTTCCAGAAGGTCTTGAAGGAGGACGGCGTCAAGGTGTTCGACGGGTCGCGTCGCTATCTGGAGGCGGTCTCCGCGGCGGGGCTGGGCATCGCGGTGGTGTCATCGAGCGCCAACACCCGCGACGTCCTCGAGGTCACCGGTCTGGACCGCTTCGTGCAGCAGCGGGTCGATGGCGTCACCCTGCGCGATGAACACATCGCCGGCAAGCCGGCCCCCGACTCCTACCTGCGGGGGGCGCAGCTGCTTGACGTCCCGGCCGACGCCGCGGCCGTGTTCGAGGACGCCTTGTCCGGGGTGGAGGCCGGCCGGGCCGGTAACTTCGGCTTCGTGGTTGGTGTCGACCGGGTGGGCCAAGCCGAGGACTTACGCCGCAACGGCGCCGACGTGGTGGTCACCGACCTCGCCGAGCTGCTGCAGTCATGATCAGCGACGAATCGTTCCCCGTCGAGCCATGGCACGTGCGCGAGACCCAGCTCGACCTCAACCTGCTGTCACAGTCCGAATCCCTGTTCACCCTGTCAAACGGGCACATCGGGCTGCGCGGCAACCTCGACGAAGGCGAGCCGTACGGCCTGCCGGGCACCTACCTGAACTCCTTCTACGAGATCCGGCCGCTGCCCTACGCCGAGGCCGGCTACGGCTACCCGGAAGCCGGCCAGACGGTGGTCGACGTCACCAACGGCAAGATCATCCGGCTGCTGGTCGAGGACGAGCCGTTCGACGTCCGTTACGGCGAACTGCTCTCCCACGAGCGGGACCTGGACCTGCGCGCCGGAACGCTGACCCGCACGGCGCACTGGCGCTCACCCGCGGGCAAAGAGGTCAAGGTGGTCTCCACCCGGCTCGTGTCCCTGGCCCAGCGCGGCCTCGCCGCCATCGAGTACTGCGTGGAAGCGGTCGACCAGTTCGTCCGGGTGACGGTGCAGTCGGAGCTGGTCACCAACGAGGACCAGCCGCAGACCTCCGGCGATCCCCGGGTCTCCGCGATCCTGGAGAACCCCCTCGAAGAGGTCGCTCACGAAAAGACCGACACCGGAGCGGTTCTCATGCACCGGACGCGCGCCAGCGCGCTGATGATGGCCGCCGGCATGGACCACGAGGTCGACGTCCCCGGGCGCGTCGAGGTCAACACCGATGCGCGCGCCGATCTGGCGCGGACCACCATCATCTGCGGCCTTCGCGAGGGGCAGAAGCTACGCATCGTGAAATACATCGCGTACGGCTGGTCGAGCATGCGCTCGCGTCCGGCACTGCGTGATCAGGTCGCCGCCGCGCTGCACAGCGGCCGTTACACCGGCTGGCAGGGGCTGCTGGATTCCCAACGCGAGTACCTCGACGATTTCTGGGATAGCGCCGACGTCGAGGTCGAGGGCGACTCCGAATCCCAGCAGGCCGTGCGGTTCGGGCTCTTCCACCTGTTGCAGGCCAGCGCCCGCGCCGAACGCCGCGCGATCGCCGCCAAGGGGCTGACGGGAACCGGCTATGACGGCCATGCGTTCTGGGACACCGAGGGTTACGTGCTGCCGGTGCTCACCTACACCGCCCCGCACACCGTGGCCGATGCGCTGCGCTGGCGCGCCTCCACCATGGATCTGGCCCAGGAGCGGGCGGCCGAACTCGGCCTGGAAGGCGCCGCCTTCCCGTGGCGGACCATCCGCGGGCAGGAGTGCTCGGCCTACTGGCCGGCCGGCACGGCGGCCTGGCACATCAACGCCGACATCGCGATGGCCTTCGAGCGCTACCGCATAGTCACCGGGGACGAAGACCTGGAGGCCGAGTGCGGCCTGCAGGTGCTCGTCGAGACCGCCCGGCTCTGGATGAGCCTGGGCCATCACGACCGGCACGGCGTCTGGCACCTCGACGGCGTCACGGGCCCCGACGAGTACACGGCGATCGTGCGCGACAACGCCTTCACCAACCTGATGGCCGCGCATAATCTGCGCGTCGCCGCCGACGGCTGCAACCGCCACCCCGAGGTGGCCAAGGCGCTGTGCGTCACCACCGAGGAAACGGCGTCCTGGCGCGATGCCGCGAAGGCCGCCAACATTCCCTACGACTCCGGCCTGGAGGTCCATCAGCAGTGCGAGGGCTTCACCACCTTCGCCGAATGGGACTTCGAACGCAACACCACCTATCCCCTGCTGTTGCACGAGGCCTACGTGCGGCTCTACCCCGCCCAGGTGATCAAGCAGGCCGACCTCGTGCTGGCGATGCATTGGCAGAGCCACGCGTTCACACCCGAGCAGAAGGCCCGCAACGTCGACTACTACGAGCCGCGCATGGTGCGCGACTCGTCGCTGTCGGCCTGCACGCAGGCGGTGATGTGCGCCGAGGTCGGGCATTTGGACCTCGCACACGATTACGCGTACGAGGCCGCCCTGATCGATTTGCGGGACCTGCACCACAACACCCGCGACGGGCTGCACATGGCCTCGCTCGCCGGCGCCTGGACCGCGCTGGTGGCCGGCTTCGGTGGCCTGCGCGACGACGAGGGCATTCTGTCGCTGGATCCCCAACTGCCCGACGGCATTTCGCGGCTACGGTTCCGGCTGCGGTGGCGCGACTTCCGGGTCACCGTCGACGTCAACCACTCCGACGTCACCTACACGCTGCGCGACGGCCCGGGCGGCGAGCTGACCATTCGGCACGCCGGCGAAGAGCTCGAGCTCAGCACCGAATCCGCGACGACGGTCGAGATACATCTCCGTAAGCCACTGCTGCCGCCGCCGCACCAGCCGCCCGGCCGTGAGCCCATGCACCGGCGGGCGCTGACCAGGGCCAACCCGCTCCGGGATCACTGAGGCTCGTCGGGCACGAGAATCCGTTGCACCTCGGCGCCGACGGCCTGGCGCAGTTCGGCATCGGTCAGTTCTTCGATCCCGGTGGCCGAGCGCAGGATTGGCGCGAACAACCGCCAGCCGAATTGCAGGGCAAGGGCATTGGCGACCGCGAGCCGGGCCTTGACCTCGTCGTCGTATTGCGGCCGCACCCCGTCGAGCAGCGTGGCGATGTTGGGAAAGCGTTTCTGTAACTGGCCCGCGGGATAGCCGTCCAGAACGGTGCGGGCCATCACCCGCATCTGCCGGTCCAGGGAACTCTCCAGCACGGCGGCCGGCGCATCGGTGCCCAGCAGGGCGTTGAGGTCGGCGCCCAGATGATCGAGCACGGCGCCGACCAATTGCTCCTTGGTGCCGAAGTGGCGGAACACCAACCCGTGATTGACGTTGGATCGCGCGGCGATGTCGCGGATGGACGTCGCGGCCGGACCGCGCTCGGCGAACAGGTCGGTGGCGGCCTCCAGGATCGCCGCGGCCACTTCCGCGCGCCCGGTGGGCGTTTTCCCGCGACCCGTTGCGGAAGCTGTAGTCATCTGACTACACTACCAGATGTAGTCAGCTGACTACACCCCTTTTGATTTCAAGGACGACGAAAATGACAGGTCAGATAACCGTCACCAAGCTGGGCAGCCGCATCGGCGCCCGGGTGGACGGCGTTCGCCTCGGCGGCGACCTCGACCAGGACGCGGTCGAGGAGATCCGCCGGGCGCTGTTGGCCCATAAGGTGATCTTCTTCCGTCACCAGCACCACCTCGACGACTCCCAGCAGCTCG
>NZ_LZMB01000426.1 GCF_001673555.1 Mycobacterium sp. 1165178.9
GCGGTGGGCTATCTGCGACGGCCGGGCTTGACCGGGTCGCGGTTTGTGGCGTGTCCGTTCGGTGGCGTTGGCGCGCGGATGTATCGCACCGGGGATTTGGTGCGGTGGCGTGCCGATGGGCAGTTGGATTACCTGGGCCGTGTCGATGAGCAGGTCAAGATCCGCGGGTATCGCATCGAATTGGGCGAAATCCAAACGGCCCTCATGGGTTTCGACGGCGTGGAGCAGGCGGCGGTGATCGCGCGCGAGGACCGCCCCGGCGACAAGCGCCTGGTGGGCTATGTCATCGGCGCCCTGGATCCGGCCAGAGCGCGCGCTGCGCTGGCAGAGCGGTTACCGGCCTACATGGTGCCCACCGCGGTGGTGGTCGTCGACGCGCTGCCGCGGACGGTCAACGGCAAGCTCGATGTTCGGGCGTTGCCGGCGCCGGACTATGCCGATGGCGATCGTTACCGCGCTCCGGGCGATGCGGTTGAGGAGATCCTCGCCGATATCTATGCCGAGGTTCTTGGGTTGGAGCGGGTCGGGGTCGATGACTCGTTCTTCGAGCTTGGTGGCGACAGCATTTCGTCGATGCAGGTGGTGGCCCGGGCGCGGGCGGCCGGGCTGGTGTGCAAGCCGCGCGATATTTTCGTCGAGCAGACGGTGGCCCGGTTGGCGCGGGTGGCTGGGGTGGCCGAGGGTGGCGAGGGTCCGGTCGATGAGGGCATCGGGCCGGTGGTGGCCACGCCGATCATGCGTTGGCTGGCCGATGTCGATGGCCCGGTTGATCAGTTCAATCAGACGGTGGTGGTGCAGGCTCCCCAAGGGGCGACCGAGGCCGACGTCGTGGTGTTGTTGCAGGCCCTGCTGGATCGGCATGCCATGCTGCGGCTGCGCGTCGAGGACGATGGAACCGGCGCGTGGTCGATGCGAGTGCCCGAGGCGGGTTCAGTGGATGCCGGCTCTTGCCTGCAGCAAGTAGACGTCTTGTCCGAGGAGGCGCTCGTGGAGGCCCGGGCGCGGTTGAACCCCGCCGCCGGTGTCATGTTGAGCGCGCTGTGGGTGTGTTCCAGCAGCCAGCTGGTGTTGATCGTTCACCATTTGGCCGTCGACGGGGTCTCGTGGCGAATTGTGTTGGAGGACCTCAACATCGCCTGGGCCCAGCATCGCGGCGGGCAGCCGATAGACCTGCCGGTGACCGGGACGTCGTTCGCGCGATGGGCAGCGCTGCTGGCCGAACAAGCCCACAGCCCAGAAGTGGTGGACCGAGCCGATGACTGGCGAGACGCGGCGGCGGCCCCGGCGGTGCTGCCGGCGGTTCAGCCGGCGGTGGATACCTTTGCCGCAGCGGGGCACCTGTCGATGTCGTTGGATGTCCAGACCACCCGAATGCTGCTCGGCGAGGTGCCGGCGGCGTTTCACGCGGGGGTGCAAGACATCTTGCTGATCGCCTTCGCGCTGGCGGTGGCGGAGTTTGTGGGCACCGGTGCCGCGCCGATCGGCATCGACGTCGAAGGCCATGGGCGCAACGAGGAACTGGCGCCCGACGTGGACTTGTCGCGCACGGTGGGCTGGTTCACGGCGAAATATCCGGTGTCGTTGACCGTCGGTGGCCTGCGCTGGGCTCAGGTGACTGCTGGCGAGGTGGCGTTGGGTGCCGTGCTCAAGGAGGCCAAAGAGCAGCTTCGTGGGCTCCCGGATTCACTGACTTACGGTTTGCTGCGCTACCTGAATCGCGACGTGGACCTGGCCGGATCCGACCCGGTGATCGGTTTCAACTATCTCGGGCGCCTGGGCGCATCGGGCGGCGACGCCGCGACGAACGTCGACATGTGGTGGCCCAGCCGGGAAGGCTCGTCGAGCATCGGCGCCGTCGCGGCCATACCCATGCCGCTGATGCACACCGTGGACCTCAACGCCGGCACGGTCGACACGGACACCGGGCCACAACTGCACGCCGATTGGATGTGGGCACCGTCGGCGCTGGACCGAGAGCGGGTCGCCCGGCTTGGTCGGCTGTGGTTCGACGCCCTGGCCGGTATCTGTGCGCACGTGCAATGCGGCGGCGGCGGGTTCACACCCTCTGACATCGCTCCCGCTCGGCTGAGCCAGCCGCAAATCGACCAGTTGCAGCGCGAACATCAGATCGCCGACGTGCTGCCCCTGACCCCGGTGCAGCGGGGGTTGCTGTTCCACGCCAGCACGGTGCGGGGGAGCGACGACGACCTGTACGCGGTGCAGCTGAACATTGCCATAACCGGTGCCCTTGACCCCGGCCGTCTACGCGATGCGGTACACACCGTGGTCAACCGGCACCCGCATCTGGCGGCCCGATTCTGCCCGCAATTCGACGAGCCGGTGCAGATCATCCCTGCTGATCCGGTCGTGCCTTGGCGGTATGTAGACCTCGACGCCGATGGTGTCGGCGCCGACACGGATGAGCAAATCGACCAGCTATGTGCGGCCGAGCGCGCCGCGGTTGGGGATTTTGCCGATCAACCGGCGTTTCGGGCGGCGTTGATCCGCATTGGGACGGATCGGCACCGCTTCGTACTGACCAATCACCACATCGTGATCGACGGCTGGTCATTGCCGATCCTGCTGGCGGAGATATTCGCCAGCTATTACGGGCAGCCGCTGGCCCCGGCGGGGTCCTATCGCCGGTTCGTGACCTGGCTGGCCGAGCGCGATCTGGATGCAGCCCACGCGGCTTGGCGTGAGGTGTTGGCCGGCTTTGACAGCCCCGCTTTGGTCAGCTCGGGCCACAGTTTGGCGCTGGGCACCCGTGTCGTTGAATTGTTCCTGCTGCCCGCCCAGACCATGCGGGCCGTCAGCGAGCTGGCCCGCTCGTGCCAGACCACCGCCAACACCGTGCTGCAGGGCGCCTTCGCGCAACTGCTCTGCTGGCTGACCGGCCAGCACGACGTGGCATTCGGCACCACGGTGTCGGGCCGGCCGGCCGACGTCGCCGGGGCGGAATCGATCGTGGGGCTGTTGATCAACACGGTGCCGGTGCGGGCGCGTCTGACACCCACCACGACCGCCACCGAGCTTCTCGAGCAACTGCAGAACACGAACAACCACACGCTCGAGCACCAGCACCTCGCCCTCAGCGAGATCCACCGCATCACCGGGCACGAGCAGCTGTTCGACACGCTGTTCGTGTACGAGAACTACCCCATGGATGCCGCCGCCCTGGCGGGCGATCACGAGCTGGTCGTCACCGAGTTCACCAGCCACGAGTCCACTCACTACCCGCTTTCCATCATCGCGCTGCCCGGCAGTGAACTGCGCCTTCGAGTCGAATTCGACACCGCTGTGTTCGACCACGCCGGCATCGGCACGCTGATCGCGCGGTTGCAGCAGGTGCTTGCGGCCATGGCCGCCGACCCGGCGCGGCCGGTGTCGTCTCTCGATCTGCTCGACGAGCGTGAGCATGCCCGCCTGCAGCAGTTCGGCAACCGGGCGGTGCTGACGCAACCTGCTCCCGCGGCGGCGTCCGTTCCGGAGTTGTTCGGGGCGCAGGTGCTGCGCGCCCCGGAGGCGGTGGCGCTGGTATGTGGCGATCGCTCGTGGAGTTACCGGGAGTTGGACGAGGCCGCCAACCGGGTGGCGCATTTGTTGGCCGGGCATGCGGTCGGCCCGGGCGCGTGTGTGGCGCTGTTGCTCCCGCGCTCGGCTGAAGCGATCGTGGCGATCTTGGCGGTGCTCAAGACCGGGGCGGCCTATCTGCCGATCGATCCGGCGGTGCCGGCGGCGCGGTTGGAGTTCATGCTCGACGATGCGGGGCCGGTCGCCGCGGTGACCACCGCGCAGTTGCGGCCGCGCCTGGCTGGGTTTGGCGGGTCGCCGGTCATCGATATCGATGATCCGGCGGTGGCGGCTCAGCCGAGCACGGGATTGGCGACCCCGGCGGCTGACGAGGTGGCGCACATCATTTACACGTCGGGCACGACGGGCACGCCCAAGGGAGTGGCGGTCGTCCAGCACAACGTGACTCAGCTGTTCGCCGGATTGGACATCGGTGTGGAGCTGGGGCCGGACCAGGTGTGGACGCAGTTCCATTCCTATGCGTTCGACTTTTCGGTGTGGGAGATCTGGGGCGCGCTGCTGCACGGCGGGCGGCTGGTGGTGGTACCTGACTCGGTGGCGCGCGCGCCCGAAGACTTCCACGCCCTGCTCGTCGCGCAGCGCGTCAGCGTCTTGACCCAGACCCCGTCGGCGGTGGGGGTGCTTTCGCCCGAAGGCTTGGAGTCGACGGCCTTGGTGATTGGTGCCGAGCCGTGTCCGCCGGAATTGGTGGATCGTTGGGCGCCGGGGCGGGTGATGGTCAACGTCTACGGCCCCACCGAGACCACGATGTGGGCGGCGAAGAGTGTGCCGTTGGAGGCGGGGTCGGGGGCACCGCCCATCGGGTCGCCGGTGTCTGGGGCGGCCTTTGCGGTGCTGGACGGGTGGTTGCGTCCGGTGCCGGTCGGGGTGGTCGGTGAGTTGTATGTGGCCGGCCGCGGAGTCGGCGTGGGGTATTGGCGCCGGGCCGGGTTGAGCGCGTCGCGGTTCGTGGCGTGTCCGTTCGGGGCGCCGGGCGCGCGGATGTATCGCACCGGGGATTTGGTGCGGTGGCGTGCTGACGGACAGCTGGATTACCTGGGTCGCGCTGACGAGCAGGTCAAGATCCGCGGGTACCGCATCGAACTCGGTGAAATCCAGTCCGCCCTAACGGGTTTGGATGGGGTGGAACAAGCCGCGGTGATCGCCCGTGAGGACCGCCCGGGTGAGAAGCGTTTGGTGGGGTTCGTCACCGGCACCATCGACCCGGCCGAGGCGCGCGCCACGCTGGCCGAACGGCTCCCGGGCTACATGGTGCCCGCGGCGGTGGTGGCGCTCGAGGCGCTGCCGCTGACACCCAACGGCAAGCTCGACGCCCGCGCCCTGCCGACCCCGGAGTACCAGGACACCGACCGTTATCGTGCCCCGGCCAACCCGACCGAAGAAATCCTGGTCGGTACTTACGCCGAGGTCCTCGGCATCGAACGCGTCGGGGTCGACGACTCCTTCTTCGACCTGGGCGGGGACTCGCTGTCGGCCATGCGCCTGATCGCGGCGATCAACACCAGCCTCGACGCGAATCTCCCGGTGCGCGCCTTGTTCGAGGCGCCCACGGTGGGCCAACTGGCGCCGCGTGTCGGGACCGAAAGCGGTGGGCTGCAGCCACTGGTGCCCGGTGAGCGGCCCGCGGTGGTGCCGTTGTCGTTTGCGCAGAGCCGGTTGTGGTTCTTAGACCAATTGCAAGGCCCTTCACCGGTTTACAACATGGCGATGGCGTTGCGGCTGCGCGGACAGCTGGATGCCGAGGCGTTTGGTGCGGCGCTGTCGGATGTGGTTGCCCGCCACGAAAGCCTGCGGACACTGTTCGCGGCGCCCGACGGGATACCGCGGCAGGTCGTGGCATCCGCCGAGCAGGCGGACATCGGCTGGCAGGTCGTCGAGGCCAGCGAATGGTCGCAGGAGCAGTTGGGTGAGGCGATCGGCGCCGTGGCGCAGTACAGGTTTGACCTGTCCTCCGAAATCCCTTTGCGCGCACAGCTTTTCGCCGTGGCAGACGATGAGCATGTGCTGGTTGCGGTGGTGCACCATATCGCCGCCGACGGCTGGTCGTTGCGGCCCCTGGTACGCGATCTGGGCGCGGCCTATGCCTGCCGGCGCGCGGGGCAGGTGCCCGGCTGGGCCGACTTGGCGGTGCAGTATGTCGACTACACACTGTGGCAGCGCGAAATACTCGGCGATCTGGCAGACAGCCACAGCCCCATCGCCGCGCAGTTGGCCTATTGGGAGGATGCGCTGGCCGGGATGCCCGAGCGCCTGCAGCTGCCTACCGATCGGCCGTATCCGCTCGTCGCGGATCAGCGCGGCGCCAGGGTTGCCGTGGAGTGGCCCGTGGAATTACAGCACCGGATCACCCGCGTGGCGAGAGAGCACAACGCCACGAGTTTCATGGTGGTTCAGGCCGCCCTCGCCGCGTTGCTGTCGAAAATCAGCGCCAACCCCGATGTGGCGGTTGGGTTCCCGATCGCCGGACGCCGCGATGCCGCGCTCGATGAGCTGGTGGGCTTCTTCGTCAATACGTTGGTGCTGCGTGTCGACGTGGCTGGTGATCCCAGCTTTGCCGAGCTGCTCGGGCAGGTGCGCCGGCGCAGCCTCGCCGCATACGAGCACCAGGATGTGCCGTTCGAGGTGTTGGTGGATCGGCTCAACCCGACCCGGAGCCTCACCCACCATCCGCTGGTCCAGGTGATGTTGGCTTGGCAGAACCTGCCCGGATACGGCAGCGGCGCCGACGAATTGACCTTCGGAGATTTGCAGGTGACGCCGTTGCCGGTGGACACCCAGGCCGCCCGCATGGACCTGACCTTTTCGCTCGCCGAGCGTTTCGCCGAGGACGGCGCACCGGCCGGGATCGGCGGGGCGGTGGAATTCCGCACCGATGTCTTTGACGCGGGAAGCATCCACACCTTGATTGAGCGGTTTCATCGGGTATTGACGGCCATGACCGCCGACCCGACACGTCGGTTGTCGTCGGCGGAGTTGCTCGACGAGGCGGAGCACGCGCGGCTTGACGAGATGGGCAACCGGGCGGTGCTGACCGAGCGGGTGGCTACGCCGGTGTCGATTCCGGCGTTGTTCGCCGCTCAGGTGGCCCGCAGCCCGCAGGCTGTGGCACTGACCTGCGGCGAGCGATCGTGGACCTATAGGGACCTCGACGAAGCCGCTAACCGGTTGGCGCACCTGTTGACCGGCCACGGCGTCGGCCCTGGTGGGAGCGTGGCGCTGCTGTTCTCCCGGTCTGCCGAGGCAATCGTGGCGATTTTGGCGGTGCTCAAGACCGGAGCGGCGTATCTGCCGATCGACCCGGCCTTGCCGGCGGCGCGGATCGCGTTCATGCTCGGCGACGCCGTACCGGCGGCGGCGATCACCACCGCCGAACACGCGGGGCAGCTAGACGGTCATGGCGTGATGGTCATCGACGTGAACGACCCAGTTATCGACAACCAATCCAGCGCGGCGCCGCCGGAGCCCGCCGCCGAGGATGTTGCTTACCTCATCTACACGTCCGGGACCACCGGTGTGCCCAAGGGCGTGGCGGTCACCCACCACAACGTCGCCCAGCTGATGGAGTCGCTGGATGCCGGCCTGCCATCCGGGGCGGTGTGGGCGCAGTGGCACTCCTACGTGTTCGACGTCTCGGTCTCGGAGATCTTTGGCGCGTTGTTGCATGGTGGGCGACTGGTGGTGGTGCCCGAGTCGGTGGCCCGCTCGCCGGAAGACCTTCATGACCTGCTGCAGGCCGAACACGTCGGCGTGCTGAGTCAAACCCCTTCCGCGGTGGCCATGCTGTCGCCGCAGGGCCTGGACTCGATGGCCTTGGTCGTCGCCGGTGAAGCTTGTCCGGCCGAGGTGGTCGACCGGTGGGCGCCAGACCGGGTGATGCTCAACGCCTACGGCCCCACCGAAGCCACGGTGTACGCGGCGATCAGCGCTCCGTTGACTGCGGGGTCGGGTGCGCCGTCGATCGGGTCGCCGGTGCCGGGGGCGGCGTTGTTCGTGCTCGACGGGTG
>NZ_LZMB01000427.1 GCF_001673555.1 Mycobacterium sp. 1165178.9
AGCGCCGCACCCGAAGCGGCAGGCGGACCCGGAAACCTGCTGGGCGGCATGCCGCTTGCCGGTGCCGGCGCCGCAGGGCACGGAGTCGCCGGTCCCAAATACGGGTTCCGGCCCACCGTCATGGCCCGGCCCCCCTTCGCGGGATAGGCCCCGCAGGCCGGCAACGCCGGCGCGCGCTACGACGCGCCCTGCCTCCGAAAGACCGGCGGCAGGGCGCGTTTTCGCTTGTTCTCGCGAGTCGCCCGCCGACCGGCGCCGTCATGGCGGGGGTGAGTCCGCGCGCGCTCGCGCCGAGCCGCATTCCCGGGTCCCCACGGCTCCTGTGGGCTTTATCTGCGGCCGGATTTTTACCCCGCGCCGGAATTCTCGCGGCGGTGCCCTAACGCCGATACCACCCCCAACGTCGGGCTAGTCCGCCGGTGGCGGACGGCATTGCCACGGTATTCCTGCAGGTAATGGCCGTGGCGGTGGAACCCGGCCGTCGTGGGCCCGGTCGCGCGGCCGCGCCGGGACACGGCACTCGAAATCCACGCCGCCGCGCGGGCCGCAGCATCACGACACGGCGATCTGGCGGTGCGGGCAATTAGCCTTTCGGCAAGCAAATTCTGAAGGTCTTCTCAAAAAATCACCTGCGAGGGGATACATGTCGTTCGAGCCCGGTGCTTCGTAACCATGGACTTCGGGGCATTACCGCCGGAGGTCAACTCCGGTCGGATGTACGCGGGTCCGGGGTCGGGTCCGATCATGGCTGCGGCGGCGGCCTGGGACGGACTCGGCGCCGAGCTAGGGACGGCGGTCAGCGGCTACACATCGGTGATTTCCGAGCTGACCCAGTCGCCGTGGGTGGGTCCTGCCTCGGCGGCGATGCTGTCGGCTGTCACGCCATACGTGAGCTGGCTCAGCGTTCTGGGCGCGCAGGCCGAGGAGACCGCCGGACAGGCCCGTGCGGCCGCGGCGGCCTTTGAGGCGGCGTTTGCGATGACGGTGCCGCCACCGGTGATCGCCGCCAACCGAGTTTTGCTGGCGACACTGGTGGCGACGAACTTCTTCGGACAGAACACCCCGGCTATCGCAGCGACCGAGGCGCAGTACATGGAGATGTGGGCGCAGGATGCCGCGGCGATGTACGGTTACGCCGTATCGTCGGCGACCGCGTCGGTGCTGGCGCCGTTCACAGCGCCGCCCAACATAACCACCCCAGAAGCGGTCTCCGATCAGGCCGCCGCAGTCGAGCGGGCCGCCGCCGAGCCGGCAGGCAACACCGCCCAGACCACCGCGAACGCCGCCTCGCAGCTGGCGACCCCACAAGTGTTGTCCGTCAACGCTTCTCAGGCGGTGACGCAAGCGTCGACCACAGCCGCCGCAGAGCCGGGTCCGTTCACCTGGCTGGAAAACCTCATCCAAGGATTCCTGACTTCCGGCCTGCCCACTCCGACCAACAACTACCTGGGGCTGACTCCCAGCGTCTTCGACACGATCTTCAAACGGATGACGGGTCTAGGCTATTTCTCGAATGGTATCGCGAGCTTCAGTTCGTCGATCGCACAGCAGTTGACTTTCGGTCCTGGCGGTAGCACGGCGGGTGCGAGCGGTGCGTGGTTCCCGACCCCGCAGTTTGCCAGCCTGGGCCTGGGCAACCTCGGTGGCGGGGTAGGGCACGTGGGTGCGGTCTCCGCGGGTGCCGGGCAGGCCGCCCGGGTGGGGATGCTCTCGGTGCCGCAACATTGGTCGACGCTGACCTCAGCGGTCAGCCCGGCGGCGGTCTCCGAGGAGGCCACCCCCATCGAGGCCGTCGGCGCGACAGGGGCGCCCGGTTCACCGGCCAATGGTCTGCTGCGGGGGATGCCGGTGGGGGGCATGGGCCGGCGCGGCGCCGCCGCGGGCTACGTCAACAAATACGGGTTCCGCTACAGCGTGCTGACCCGACCGCCATCGGCCGGATAAGCGGCAAATCAGCGCATGTACTCCCTCACCTTTATCCGCGGCGGGATTTTATTCCGGGGCTCGACACAACTGCGCCTGGCTACGCCGCAAGCGCACCCCGCCGGGGGTAATCGGCAGCTACTCGACTCTGGCGATTCGGGCAGCTCACACCTACAATCGGGCCCGCGCTTCGGGTGGCCAGCCAGTGCCGAGCGACTCGCTTTGATTTCCGGCGCCGAGGCGCGCCACAAAGCCGTTCCTACGATGACGGGCGTGGCGGTGGCCACCAGCGCATTAACGTCTTTTACTACTCGACTTTTCGATTCGAAAATCACAGGTTAAGGGGCATATTCGTGGTGGATTATGGGGCGTTCCCCCCGGAGTTCAATTCGGCGCGGATCTACTCGGGTCCGGGGTCGGGTTCGTTCGTCGCTGCTGCTGCGGCGTGGAGCGCGCTTGCGGCCGAACTCAACTCGGCCGCGCTGAGCTATGACAACGTCATCACGGCGCTGAACAGCGAGGAGTGGCTGGGCACGGCCTCGACGGCGATGGCGCAAGCGGCCCAACCATACGTGGCCTGGTTGACCACGACGGCCGCTCAGGCGGAAGAGGCTGCCACGCAAGCGCGTTCGGCCGCGGCGGCCTACGAGACCGCGCTGGCGTCCTCGGTACCGCCCCCGCTGATCGCGGCGAACCGCACCCAGGTGACCCAGCTGCAGGCGACGAACGTCCTCGGGCAGAACACGCCGTTGATCGCGCAGTTGGACGCGCAGTACGGCGAGTACTGGGCACAGGACGCCCTCGCGATGTACAGCTACGCGGGGCAATCGGCGACGGCAACAAAGCAGACGCCGTTCCAGAAGGCGCCCGAGGTCACCAACCAGTCGGGTGAGGCCAACCAAGCTAATGCGGTCACCAACGCGACGGCGAACTCCACGGCGACCAACACCTCGAAGACCCTGCAGTCGCTGGCACAGCCCGCGGCGACCACGACGACCAACGCGACCACCCAGGCCACCACGGCCACGGACCCGTTGTCCGAGCTCTGGTTTCTGTTGACCGGGCAGACCACATTTCCTACCAACCTCGGGACGCTCGTCAACGGCTACAGCCCGTTTGCCGGTTTGTTCTACAACACCGAGGGTCTGCCCTACTTCAGCATCGGTATGGGCAACAACTTCGTGCAGATCGCCAAGTCGCTGGGCGTCATCGGCGGTGCGGCACCGGCCGCGGCCAAGGCCCTGCCCGGACTCGGCGGGCTCGGCGGCATGCTCGGCGGGGGCGCGGCCGCCGCGCATCCGGTGGCAGCACTGGGCAACGCGGCTTCCGTCGGTGGCAAACTGTCGGTCCCGGTGGCCTGGTCGGGCGGTCCGACCGCGGCGGCCCCGACGTTAGGCCGTGCCATCCCGGTCAGCGCGATCAGCGCCGCACCCGAAGCGGCAGGCGGACCCGGAAACCTGCTGGGCGGCATGCCGCTTGCCGGTGCCGGCGCCGCAGGCCATGGAGTCGCCGGTCCCAAGTACGGGTTCCGGCCCACCGTCATGGCCCGGCCCCCGTTTGCCGGCTGAGCACGGCGGGGTATCGACACCGGCAATGTCCACCACACCGCAGCGCGATGAGCCTCGAGTTCTCAGGATCGCTCCCGGAATCCGACCCTGGCGGCGACCGGAGCACTCGAACGGCCGAAAGGAGGTCTGCCTGGCCCGCCACTGGGAATGGTCGTCGCGCCCATGTGCGACGAGTTAATCGGCAATCAGATTTTATGCGGGGCGACGGGGCCGCCGCACATCGGCTGTTGGTAACCAGCAACTTCTTCGGCACGGAGCTGGTACCGTTTGCTGTGACCCTCCTGAGAGGGGCAGCGGTCGAGGTCAGGCACTGTTACTGTGTCGTTACCAAAAGTGAATTCGCCGTACCGCTAAGTGAACAATTGCAAACACCGGGCTTCCGCACCGACTTGGGGGGCGGCAGTCATCTAGTCTCGCAGAGTCCGGGGACGTAACTAGGAGGGAACAATTATGTCGTTCGTGACCACACAGCCGGAGGCTTTGGCCGCGGCGGCCGGGAACCTGCAGGCGATCGGGTCGACCTTGAGCGCCCAGAACGCAGCCGCTGCAGCCCCAACGACGGGGGTGGTACCCGCCGCTGCCGACGAGGTGTCGGCACTGACCGCGGCTCAGTTTGCCGCCCACGCGCAGATGTACCAGGCGGTGAGCGCCCAAGCCGCCGCGATCCACGAGATGTTCGTGAACACCTTGTCCACCAGCGCCGCTTCGTACGGTCTCACCGAGGCAGCCAACGCGGCTGCCGCTCTCTGATCGGACTGGCGTTTCGGGGCTGACAGACGTCACCGCCAATGGGTTACAGCATCACCGCCCAGCAGAGGATGGCCCCGGGGACTCGGAGCTTCGCTCACCCGGGTTCCCGGAAAGCAGTACGCACTCCGTCAACTCAAACGCCGCGGTTCGGGTTTGACGTCCGTCTCACCGTGACAGGACCCGGTGGCCGCCGGCTGACGGGAAGGGGGGGTCATTTCTATTCATTCGGCTCGGCGGTTGCGTAACGCGTAAACGATCCGGCCACCGTCTTCACCACATCACCCAGTAACCACGTAGCAAGGAGACAGCCGACATGGCAACACGTTTTATGACCGACCCGCACGAGATGCGGGCGATGGCGGGCCGCTTCGAGGTGCACGCCCAGACCG
>NZ_LZMB01000428.1 GCF_001673555.1 Mycobacterium sp. 1165178.9
TCGACATCCCGTCCAGCCAGGTGCATCCGATGCCGGCCAGCGATGGGGAATTCGGCAATGATCTCGCCGCGGCGGCGCTGGCCTACGAGCAGCTGCTGGCGGCCAATGCCGCACCCGGCGAGCCGGCTCCGAACTTCGACGTGCACCTGTTGGGGATGGGCCCCGAGGGCCACATCAACTCCCTGTTCCCCGACACCCCGGCCGTGCTGGAAACCACCCGCATGGTGGTGTCGGTCGACGACTCCCCCAAACCGCCGCCGCAGCGAATCACCTTGACGCTGCCCGCCGTTGCCCGTTCCCGCGAGGTCTGGCTGATGGTCTCCGGCGGCAGCAAGGCCGACGCGGTGGCCGCCGCCATCGGTGGCGCCGCACCTGTCTCGGTGCCGGCGGCCGGGGCCATCGGGCAGGACACCACGCTGTGGCTGCTCGACGAGGACGCCGCGGCCAAGCTGCCCCGCTAGACGCCGGCGCCGCGCGTCACGCTGGGCTGACGCTCGGCGTTGGAGGTCACGCTGGCGTGACGGCCGTGGCGCATAATGACGGACATGGCAGACAGAACCGTGCGCGGGGGGCAAGAGCGAAGCCGGATCAAAACGCTCACCCAGGCCGCGCTGAACGCCGACAAAACGGTGGAGCAGGTCGAGGACGTCCTCGACGGTTTGAGCACCACGATGAAGGAGCTCAGCAGTTCCCTGTCCAGCCTGAACGCTACGGTGGAACGCCTGGAAACTGGTCTGGACCACCTGGATGGCACCATGGCCAGCCTCGACGACCTGGCCAAGCGGTTGATCGCGCTGGTCGAACCGGTGGAGGCTATCGTCGCGCGGGTCGACGACATGGTGCGGGTGGGCGAGACCATGATCTCGCCGCTGGCGATCACCGAGCACGCGGTGCGCGGCTTCGTGGACAGGCTGCGCAACCGGACCGTGCAGTAGGCGGCCGGGTAGGACTTCCGATGGCCACGCTGCTGCTGCACCACCCCGCCTTCGCCGCCCATCGGACCGCTCCGGGCCATCCGGAACGGCCCGACCGCTACCGCGCGGTGGAGGCGGCGCTGAGCCGGCCACAGTTCGACGCCCTGATCCGTGAAGAGGCCGAGCCGGCCGACCTCGCGACGACGCGCTACGTGCACTCGAATCGCTACGTGGACGCTCTGGAAGCCGCGCGACCCGACGACGGGTACGTCTACCTCGACGGCGGCGACACCATGATGGAGCCCTCGTCCTGGGAGACGGCACTGCGTGGGGTGGGCGCCACGCAGCAGGCCGTGGACAGGGTGCTGGCCGGTGAAGCGCAGAACGCGTTCGTCGCCAGCCGCCCGCCGGGCCATCACGCCGAGACCGAGCGCGCCATGGGCTTCTGCCTGTTCAACAACATCAGCATCGGCGCGCGTCATGCGCAGCGCAAGCATGGTCTGACGCGCGTCGCGATCGTCGATTTCGATGTCCACCACGGCAACGGCACCCAGCAGATCTTCTACTCCGACCCGAGTGTGCTCTATGCGTCGACGCATCAGATGCCGCTGTTCCCCGGGACCGGTGCGGTGCGGGAAACCGGTGTCGGCAACATCTTCAATTCGCCGCTGGCGCCCGGCGACGGCGGCGCCGAATTGCGCGCGGCGTTTCAAGATCGAATCCTTCCTGCGCTGCAGGCGTTTTCGCCCGAGCTGATCATCGTGTCCGCCGGTTTCGACGCCCATGAACGTGATCCGCTTGGCTCACTGACCATGACGGCAGCCGACTTCGCCTGGGTCACAAGGGAATTGATGGTGTCAGCCGAAAAGTTGTGCGACGGCCGGTTGGTGGCGGTGCTAGAAGGCGGCTATGACCTGCAAGGCCTCACCGATTCGGTCACCGCGCACGTCGGTGAGCTGCTGAAGGGCTGAGCTACCTCGCCAAGCCCGCAACATCACCAGTCAGCGCGGAAAGTAACGGCTGTCGTTGTCGACCGAATCGAAAATGTCCAACGCGTGCTGAAACGGCCCCGAGGTGATGCGTTGATCGGTCGCATACGAGTGGTCGAGCTGGAACACGACGCACAGCAGCAGACCCAACAGAACCGCGACCGTGCTGGACACGATGAAGTGACCCACGGTACTGCCCATCCGCAGGAAACCCGTAAACACAACCAGCACAATCGCACCGAAGACGAGACCCGCCCACATCAGCGGAGGTATCCGGGGCTTGGTGCCCACGATCCGCTCGTTACGATCGGACGCCAGCTCGCTCAGCTGGTTGAGAAATTGCTGATTGATCGGCTTGGTCGCGGTATTGGGCTGCTGGCGGCCGACGGTGCGATACATCCGCGTGATCGCGGCGCGCGCGCCGTCGTTGTGCTGTTTGTTCCACTCCGGGCCGGCCACCGCGCCGGCGTACTTGCGCAACAACTCCTGAACCTCGGTGCGCTCCGGTTCGGGCATCGCGACGGTTTGCCGATACATGGTCGTCAGCGCCGACGCCTCGCCGGACACGACGACCTGCGTCGACGAGAAGTGCTCCCAGGTCGCCACCACGGTGAAGCCCAGCAGCGCCCCGTAGATGAATCCGACGACTGTGAGGAACGAGGCGATCGCAGGATTCTGCTCCTTCCCATACCGCCGCATCGGTAGGACGCGGTTTCCCAGCCAGACGGAGCCCACCGCGACCGCAATCGCGACCGCGACCACCGAAATCAGAAGTAGCCACAGGGGTAGTCCGGATCCGCTCACTGATCTCCTTGGTCGAGGCGCGTCGATCCAGGGTATTCGCGAGCGGGCCGGCCCGGTGACCGAATCGCGGGCAATCAGCCGCTGTTTCGCAGCGCGCTGGCCAGCCCGTTCATCGTCAGCAAAATGCCGCGCTGCACCAACTCGTCGTCATCGCCGGAACGGTAGCGGCGAAGCAACTCCACCTGAAGGTGATTGAGCGGCTCGAGGTACGGGAAACGGTTGAACACCGAACGTGCCAGCGCCGCGTTGTCGGCGAGCAGGTTGTCCTGGCCGGTGATCAGCTTGTGCATGGCGATGGTTCGCCGGTGTTCGTCGGCGATCTTGTCGAAGACGCGGTGCCGCAACTCCTCGTCGTCCACCAGTTCGGCGTAGCGCGCCGCCAGGCCGAGGTCGCTCTTGGCCAGCACCTGCGCCAGGTTCGACAGCACGCTGCGGAAAAACGGCCAGCGTTGGTACAAGTCGTGCAGGATGTCCACCCGCTCGCTTTCGCTTTCCGGGCCCGCCGCGATCCACTGCTCGAACGCCGACCCGGTGCCGTACCAGCCGGGCAGCATAACGCGCGACTGGCTCCACGCCAGCACCCACGGGATGGCGCGCAGGTCCGAGATGGACTCGGTGGGTTTGCGCGAGGTGGGCCGGCTGCCGATGTTCAGCGATCCGATTTCGCTGACCGGCGTGGAGGCCATGAAGTAGTCGACGAAACCCGGTGTCTCGTGCACCAATTCGGCATACGCACGCTGCGCAAACTC
>NZ_LZMB01000429.1 GCF_001673555.1 Mycobacterium sp. 1165178.9
GGTGTATAAGAGACAGATGCCGGACATCGTGACGGCGACAGGCTCAGTTGTCAGGGATGCGGCGTGGGGGACGCCGGTGTCGGCGCGGGCGGTGTCGGGATTCCCTCACCCGGGGGCGATGGCCAGAAGCCACGCGGAGGTCCCGGCGGCCCGGGCGGGGTGAATCCGAAACCACCCGGCATCGGCCCGCCCATCGGAGGGGGCGGGGGACCGTGGAACGGCGCCGCGAAGCCCGGCGGCGGCCCGGGAGGCGCCGGCGGGGGCGGCCCGACGCTGACGATCCACGCGAAGGCGATCGCCGCGACGGTGCCGACCGCGCCGAGCAGCACGCCCGCCACTCCGGCGCCGATCACCACGCCGGTGGGGTGGCGGCGTCGCTCGGGTTCTTGGTAGGTGACCGGCGCCGGCGCGGGCGGATTGGTGTTGATGTCGTCGTTCGTGGTCATGTCACGGACGTTAAGAGCCGGGGCTGAAATGGATCTGAAGAATTCAGCTACCCGACGAACGGACCTCATCCGTCACAGGGTGACCGGCGGAGGCCAACACCCTTTTGCCCGCCTTGGAGCGACAACGCGGAGATGTCGGGGCGTAGAGCGAGGTTGTCGCTCAAAGGCGGGCAATTCGCACATCCCTCTTCCTCTGTGACAACGGGACAAAGGTGATCTCTGGGATGTCACCGGCCTTCAGGTTCGTTTCAGCACCGGCGCTGACAATGGGGGTATGACGGATTGCCCACGTGCGGGCGGCCACTTCAGCGTCGGTACGCCGCGGGTGCTGGTCGTCGAAGACTCCGAGACCATCCGGGAGATGGTCAGCGAGGCGCTGGTCGATGTCGGCTATCACACCGATGCCCGCTGCGGCGGCGACGGCCTGGAAGAGGTTCTCGACGGGATGCGGCCCGACCTGGTGGTGCTCGACGTGATGTTGCCCGGGCGCGACGGGTTCGAACTGATCGACGTCATCCGCGAATGGGGTGACACCGGGATCGTCCTTATCACGGCGCGCGACGGGCTGCCCGATCGGCTGCGCGGACTCGACGGCGGCGCCGACGACTACGTCATCAAGCCGTTCGAGCTGGCCGAACTGGTGTCGCGGGTCGGCGCGGTGCTGCGTCGTCGCGGCCGGCTGTCGGAGGTGATTCAGGTGGGCGACGTCACCCTGGACTTCGGCGCCGGCGTGGCCGCGCGAGGCGGACACCGGCTGGATCTGACCGCGACCGAGCTGCGCGTGCTGGCTTTCCTGGTGGAGCAGCGTGGCCGGATCGTCAGCGCGGGCCAGATCCTGAACGCGGTGTGGGGCTATGACGCCTACGACCCGAATCTGGTGCAGGTCCATGTCAGCGGGCTGCGGCGCAAGCTCGAGGCGCGCGGTCCGCGGATCCTGCACACCGTGCGCGGCATCGGCTACCGCCTGCAGGCCGAGCGGTCATGACGGCGTCGCCGACGCCGACGCCGTCGCTGCAACGCCGCGTGACGCTGGTGGTACTGGCGCTGCTGGCCGTCCTGCTGGTGGTGCTCGGAGTCATCATCGACATCGCGATGGGTGTTCTCGCCCACCGCAATCTGCACGATCGGCTGCTGGCCGCGACCTCGCGCGCCGACGCGTTGAGCGCCGCGCACACATCACCCGATCTGCTCGCCGCCGAGCTCAACGGCGGCGGGATCCGGGCGCTGGTGATCACGGCCGACGGCACCGCATACGGCGACCGCGGGATCAGTCCCGAGCTGAGCGACGGGGAGGTCGAACCGCCACCGTTCTATCCTCCGCCCCCGTACCCATCGCCGCCTTATCCACCGCCTTATCCACCGCCGTATCCGCCACCGCCGTACGCACTTCCGCCGCCGCCCGGCCCGCCGCCGGATGCCACCGCGACGGCCGTCGTGCATCCGCTGCCCGATGGCAGCCGGGTGATCCTGGTCGCCGACACCACGCAGACCACCCAGGTCGCGCATCAGTTGCGCGGCTTGATGATCGGGGCGGGTCTGGTGACCCTGCTATTCGCGGCGCTGCTGCTCATCGCGGTGAGCCGGGCGGCGCTGCGTCCGCTGGATCGGCTCACCGCGCTGGCCAACGCCATCACCACCGGGGACCGCGGCCGTCGGCTGCACCCGAATCGCACGGACACCGAACTCGGCCGCGCCGCAAGCGCTTTCGACAACATGCTGGACGCACTGGAACTGTCCGAGCACCGCGCCCGGCACGCCGCCGACACAGCGCAGCGCGCGGAGACCGCGACCCGGCGGTTTCTCGTCGACGCCGCCCACGAGTTGCGCACCCCGATCGCCGGAATTCAGGTCGCCGCCGAGCAGGTCGCGCACAGCGCCTCTGAACACCACGACAACGGGCAATACCGCCGAGCGAGCCTGTTGCTCTCCGATGCTCGCCGCGCCGGACGACTCGTCTCCGACATGCTGGACCTGAGCCGCATCGACGCCGGGCTCGCGCTCGAGTTGCAAGACGTGGACGTGGCCGCGGTGCTTGACGGCGAAGTCGACAGAGCCGCGATGCTGGCACCACAGGTCAGCGTCACCCGCACGGGTCTGACCACACTGCATCTCGACGCCGACGCGACCCGTCTGTTGCAGATCGTGTCCAACCTGCTCGACAACGCCCGCCGGTACACACCGGCCGGCGGAGCCATCACCGTCGACCTTCACGCCCCCGAGGGCCTCGCGGAGATCATCATCACCGACACTGGCCCGGGCATCCCGGATGACGAGCGGGACAACATCTTCGAGCGGCTGGTGCGCCTGGACCCCGGCCGCGCCCGCGATCACGGCGGCGCCGGGCTCGGCCTGGCGATCGCGCGGGCGCTGGCGCGTGCCCACGGCGGGGAACTGGAGTGCCTGCCGCACCGGGGCGGCGCAAAATTCCGGCTCACGCTGCCGCGGGCATGAGGCCGAGCGGTGGCCGTCTCAGAAGGGCCTGTCTCAACTG
>NZ_LZMB01000430.1 GCF_001673555.1 Mycobacterium sp. 1165178.9
GGGATGAGGCCCACGAACACCAAGCCCATGACGATGGTCAGCACTCCCCCGGCCCTGCAGCGCCAGGCCCGGTTCAGTCCGCGCCAGCTGACCACGGTCGCCGGGGCGCCGGTGCTGGGCGCGGTGTTCGCGTTGGGCTGGACGCCGTGCCTGGGGCCGACGCTGGCCGGCGTGATCACCGTCGCCTCGGCGACCGACGGCGCGAGTGTGGCCCGCGGCATCGTGCTGGTGATCGCCTACTGCCTGGGTCTGGGCATCCCGTTCGTACTGCTGGCATTCGGCTCGGCCGGCGCGGTGGGGGGGCTGGGATGGCTGCGCCGGCACGCCCGGGCCATCCAGATCTTCGGCGGCATTCTGCTGGTCGCGGTTGGCGCGCTGCTGGTCACCGGGGTCTGGAACGACTTCATCGCGTGGCTGCGCGACGCGCTCGTGTCCGACGTGAGGTTGCCGATCTGAGGCAATTCCTCGCAGGGCTTGTTCAAAAGAGCCGTAACACCTGGCGCGCGCTGACCTCGATGGGCACCGCGCTGGTGCTGTTGTTCCTGCTCGCGCTCGGCGCGATTCCGGGGGCCTTGCTGCCGCAGCGCAGCCTCAATACCGCCAAGGTCGACGACTACCTCAAGGCCCACCCGGTGATCGGACCGTGGCTGGATCGGGTGCAGGCCTTCAACGTGTTCTCCAGCTTCTGGTTCACCGCCATCTACGTGCTGCTGTTCGTATCGCTGGTCGGCTGCCTCACCCCGCGGATGATCGAGCACGTCCGCAGCCTGCGCTCCACCCCGGTGGCCGCGCCGCGCAACCTGACGCGGCTGCCCAAGTACACCAGTCACCAGATCCAGGTCGGAACCGACGAGCTGAACGCCCTGGCGAACACGCTGGCCGCGCGGCTGCGCGGATGGCGCACCGCCATTCGGCACCGGGACGGTGCCGAGTCCGCCGGTTCCGACGTGGTGGAGGTGTCCGCCGAGAAGGGTTACCTGCGCGAGTTCGGCAACATCGTCTTCCACTTCTCGCTGCTGGGCCTGCTGGTCGCGGTGGCCGTCGGCAAGCTGTTCGGCTACGAGGGCAACGTCATCGTCATCGCCGACGGCGGCCCCGGCTTCTGTTCGGCCTCGCCGGCCGCGTTCGACTCGTTCCGGGCCGGCAACACCGTCGACGGCACGTCGTTGCACCCGCTATGCCTGAAGGTCGACGACTTTGTGGCGCACTACCTGCCGTCGGGGCAGGCGACGTCGTTCGCGGCGAAGATCGACTACCAGGCCGGCCAGGATCTGACCGCGAACACCTGGCGCCACTACCAGCTGGAGGTCAACCACCCGCTGCGGCTCGGCGGTGACCGGGTGTACCTGCAGGGACACGGCTACGCGCCCACCTTCAGCGTCACCTTCCCGGACGGGCAGATCCGCACGGCGACGGTGCAGTGGCGGCCGGACAATCCGCAAACCCTGCTGTCGTCGGGTGTGGTGCGCATCGACCCGCCCGCGGGCAGCTATCCCAACCCAGCGGAGCGCCGCAGCCACGAGATCGCCATCCAGGGCCTCCTGGCCCCGACCGAGCAGCTGGAGGGCACGCTGTTGTCCTCGCGGTTCCCGGCGTTGGACGCCCCGGCGGTGGCCGTCGACATCTATCGCGGTGACACCGGGCTCGACACCGGGCGGCCCCAGTCGCTGTTCACCCTGGATCCCCGCCTGATCGAACAGCACCGGTTGACCAAGGAGAAGCGGGTCAATCTGCGTGCGGGCCAATCGGTCCGGATCGATCAGGGGCCGGCGGCCGGCACCGCGATCCGCTTCGACGGCGCCGTCCCGTTCGTCAACCTGCAGGTCTCGCACGACCCGGGCCAGACCTGGGTGCTGGTCTTCGCGATCACGATGATGGGCGGCCTGGTGGTGTCGCTGTTGGTGCGCCGCCGCCGGGTGTGGGTCCGTCTGACGCCCGACGCCGGCGGGTCGCCCGGTACGGTGAACGTCGAACTGGGCGGCCTCGCGCGCACCGACAATTCCGGTTGGGGCGACGAGTTCGAACGACTGTCCGACCGGCTGGTCTCCGGCCTCGCTCGCGCCGAGCCACCCACCGCGTCCGACGGCGACGCGACACCCGCAGCGTCCAAGAGGAGTTCTGAGGTGGACGTCAAATGAATACGGTGCACGTCAACGTCGAGCTGGCGCGCTACTCCGACTGGGCGTTCACGTCGGCGGTCGTGGCCCTGGTGATCGCGCTGCTGTTGCTGGCCTTCGAGCTGGCCTACGCCGGCGGGCGCCGCGCCGATCAGCGCGCCCGGGTGTTGGCCGGCGCCGTCAGCGCCGACTCCGTCACCCCCGGCGTGGTGGACGAGACCGCCCAACGCCCGATCGACGAGCGCGTCGGCCGGGCCGGGCTGTCCGTGGTGTACCTGGGCATCGGGCTGCTGCTGGCCTGCCTGGTGCTGCGCGGCCTGGCCACCCTGCGGGTGCCGTGGGGCAACATGTACGAGTTCATCAACCTGACCTGCCTGTGCGGGTTGATCGCCGGGGCGGTGGTGCTGCGCCGCCCGCAATACCGGCCGCTGTGGGTGTTTTTGCTGCTGCCGGTGTTGATCCTGCTCACCGTGTCCGGTCGCTGGCTCTACACGAACGCCGCGCCGGTGATGCCCGCGCTGCAGTCCTACTGGCTGCCCATCCATGTGTCGGTGGTCAGCCTGGGATCGGGGGTGTTCCTGGTCGCCGGCATCGCCAGCATCCTGTTTCTGCTGCGGACGTCTCCGCTGGCAGAGCCCGACCGCACCGAGCGCAGCGCGCTGAGTCGGCTGGTGCAGCGGTTCCCGGATGCGCAGACCCTGGACCGCATCGCCTATCGAACTACGATTTTCGCCTTCCCGGTGTTCGGTTTCGGCGTCATTTTCGGTGCCATCTGGGCCGAGGAAGCCTGGGGCAGATATTGGGGCTGGGATCCCAAAGAGACTGTGTCTTTTGTCGCCTGGGTGATTTACGCCGCGTACCTGCACGCCAGGTCGACGGCGGGATGGCGGGACAGGAAGGCCGCCTGGATCAATGTCGCGGGCTTTGTGGCCATGGTCTTCAACTTGTTCTTCGTTAACCTGGTCACTGTGGGCCTGCATTCTTATGCGGGCGTCGGGTGACGGTGCTAACCGGCCCAAATTACGCACAGCACGCTGAATAACGCACAGCAAAGGGGAGTGCAGTGACCGAGCATCCAACGTCGGGCGTGGGGGCGCCCGACCAACCGACCACGCAGATACCCCCACAAACAGCGTCGGCGGCGGCCCAGCACGAGGGCGCCGAACCCCAGGCCGAGTCGGGCGGTGACGCCCCGACTCGCGCCTTCGCCGGTTTCCGCACCGAACGCCGCGTTCCCGGTCCCGAACGCCAGCAGGCCGCACCGCCCGCGGCGCCCAGGCCGGGTGGGATGCCGCCTTGGGACTCCACGCCGGTGACCGGCATCCCGCGAGTCGATCCGACGGCGTATGGCGCCTACTACACCGGTCCGGACGCGCCGCCCACGCAGATCCAGGGGGCGCCGCAGCGCCCCGAGCATCTGCCGCACACGCCGTATCCGGAACTCTCCACCGGCATGCTGCTGCGGCCGGTCGCGCCGCCGCCGTCGGACGGATGGCGGCGGCTGCTGTTCAAGCTGTCCGGCGGGCTGATCAACTTGGGCGAGAGCCCCCGGGCCACGCGGTACAACAACCTGGTCGCCCAGGTGAACCGGCCGTTGCGGGGTTCCTACCGGGTGGCCTTCCTGTCGTTGAAGGGCGGCGTCGGCAAGACCACGATCGCCGCGACGCTGGGCGCCACCTTCGCCTCCATCCGCGGCGACCGCGTGGTCGCCGTTGACGCCAACCCCGATCGCGGCACGTTGAGCCAGAAGATCCCGCTGGAGACGGCCGCGACGGTGCGGCAGCTGCTGCACGATGCGGGAACCATCGAGCGCTACAGCGACGTGCGCCGCTACACCTCCAAGGGGCCGAGCGGCCTGGAGGTGTTGGCATCCGAAACGGATCCCGGCATCTCGGACGCGTTCGGCGCCGACGACTACGTGCGGGTCCTGGACATCCTGGAACGGTTCTACGGCCTGGTGCTGACCGACTGCGGGCCCGGACTGCTGCACTCGGTAATGAGCTCGGTGCTGGAGAAGGCCGACGCGCTCGTCGTAGTCAGCTCGGCGTCCATCGACGGCGCGCGCAGCGCCTCGGCGACGCTCGACTGGCTGGACGCCCATGGCCGCGAGGACCTGGTTCGCAATTCCATCGCGGTCATCAACGGGGTCAAACCACGCCCGGGCAAGGTCGACATGAACAAGGTGATCGACCACTTCTCCCGGCGCTGCCGCGCGGTGCAGCTGGTGCCCTTCGACCCGCACCTGGAAGAGGGCGCCGAGATCGAACTGGATCGATTACGGCGCGGGACACGCGAAGCGCTCACTGAGCTGGCCGCCATCGTCGCCGACGGGTTCCCCGGCGACCCGCACAATCCGGGAGTCCTTGGCTAGCGCCGCCGCCATCGAGCTAGCGCGGATCGTTAATCGCCACGACCCAACCGCCGCAAGAAATCTGGATCGTCGTCGGGCCCGATGACGCGCGTCTTCGGCCGGTGGGTCTGCGACCGCGCCGCGCGCCAGCCGACGTAGATCAGCGTCCCCAAAATCACGACGAGCAGCAGGTAGAGCACACAACACCTCCTTGGGGCGAATATACCCGCGCCGTAGGCTCACCCTGTGTCACAAGAAGCTAGCGACGACAGCACCGGCGGCATGCAGGACCACGGCGCGAACGAGGGAACGGCGCACCAGGACGGAAGCCACGCCGCCGTCCATGTGGCGGCGTACGTGACGGCGCGGCTGCTGCTGGCGGTCGTGCTCACCGGAGTGATCTACGGTGTCGCGCGCTTGGCGGGCATCACGCAGTTCCCGATCGTGGTAGCGGTGCTCTTCGCCCTGATCATCGCGATGCCCCTGGGCATGTTGGTGTTCGCCCCGCTGCGCCGCCGCGCCACCGCCGCGCTGGCGATCGCCGGGGAACGACGGCGCCGGGAGCGCGAACTGCTGCAAGCCCGACTGGACGGGGAGGCCACGCCGGACGAGGGCGGCCAAGAATCAGGGCGCGGCTAGCCGCTCGGCAGCCGCACGACCTGTGCGGCATAGCTCAGGCCGGCGCCGTAGCCGAGCAGCAGGGCCAAATCGCCGGCCTTGGCCGCTCCGCTCGCCAGCACTTCGGCCATCGCCAGCGGGATGGACGCCGCCGAGGTGTTTCCGGTGTGCTCGATGTCGTTGGCGACGACCGCATCCGGGCGCAGCTCGAGGCCCTTGGCCAGCACCTCGTTGATCCGGCTGTTGGCCTGATGCGGCAGGAACACGTCGATCTCATCGGCCCGGACGCCCGCAGCGTCCATGGCCTGCCGGCCGACCTTACCCATCTCGAATGCCGCCCAACGAAACACCGCGCTGCCCTCGAGTCGCAGGAAGGGGCGCGGGCCCGTCGGGTGGTCCATGTAGTCGATCCAGTCGATGTCCTGGCGGATGGCCGTGGCCTGTGCGCCGTCACTGCCCCAGACGGTCGGGCCGATGCCCTGGTCCGGCGTCTCGCCCACCACCACGCCAGCAGCGCCGTCGGCGAAAATGAAGCAGTTGGTGCGGTCGTGCATGTCCACGGTCGGGGACAGTTTCTCCGAACCCATCACCAGCACCTTGGCGGCGGTGCCGCCCCGGATCATGTCGGCCGCCACACCCAGCGCGTAGCCGAAGCCGGCGCACCCCGCCGAGACGTCGAACGCCGGCACGCCGGTGGCGCCCAACGCCGCCGCCACCGATGGGGCACAGGCGGGGGTCTGCAGGAAGTGCGTGCTGGTGGCGACGATCACGCAGTCGATGTCGGCCGCGGTGAGCGACGCTTTGCCGATCGCCTCCTGCCCGGCCGCGGTCGCCATGGACGCGGCGGATTCCTCGCGGGCGGCGAATCGGCGCGTCTTGATGCCGGTCCGGGAGTAGATCCACTCGTCGGAAGAGTCGATGTTCTCGCAGAGCTCGTCGTTGGTGACCACCCGCTCCGGGCGGTACGACCCGACGCTGAGTAAGCCGATGTTCTTGGGCCCGCTGGTCGCGGCAATCTGCTTCATCGCGGTCCTTTGCTATCGCCCCAGCAGACGCAAAGGTACCCCACCGGCCTGCCACCGGAAACCTTTGCCCGCACGATCGATACCCCCGTTCAGCGCTCAGTGAACCAGCGCCAGCGCCGCCGCCACCGCGATCGCCCAGACCACCATCGCCAGCCCCGTATCGCGCAGCACTCCGATGAGCTCGGGACCCCCGCGGCCGTTTCGCACCGGGGCCGCCGCGCGCAGGGCCAGCGGGGTGGCCACCAATCCGACCGCGCACCAGGGTGTCGCCAGCATGAGCACCAGGGTCAGCACTCCGGCGGTCCCCAGCAGCGCCTGGTACAGGATCCGGGTGCGCGCATCGCCCAGGCGCACCGCCAGGGTGATCTTTCCCGAGCGCGCATCGGTCGGGATGTCCCGCAGGTTGTTGGCCACCAGCACCGAGGAGGACAACGCCCCGATCGACACGGCCAGGAGCAGGCCCACCCAGTCCACGCGCAGCGCCTGGGTGTACTGGGTGCCCAATACCGCGACGAGTCCGAAGAACAGGAACACCGCGATCTCGCCAAAACCCGCGTACCCGTACGGTTTCGACCCGCCGGTGTACAGCCATGCCCCGGCGATGCAGGCCGCTCCCAGCGCGATCAGCCAGGGGGCGCTGAACAGCGCCAGCGCGAGCCCGGCGAGCGCGCCGACCGTGAGGCTGGCGATCGCGGCGGCCAGCACCGCCCGCGGCGCCGCCAGCCGCGAGCCGACCAGGCGCACCGGGCCGGCCCGGACGTCGTCGGTACCGCGGATGCCATCGGAGTAGTCGTTGGCGTAGTTGACGCCGATGATCATTGCGAGCGCGACGGCAAGCGCCAGCAGCGCCTTCCACCACACCGCGGAGTGCAGCCATGCTGCGGCACCGGTTCCCGCGACAACCGGCGCCACCGCGTTGGGCAACGTCCTCGGCCGCGCACCGGAAATCCACTGCCCGAAATTGGCCACACGAACATCCTGCCAGCATGCGGGCCGTCATTCCCCGGGCCCTGCACCCGCGATCGCTTGGGCACCATGCACCACAATGGTCGGATGCTCGGAGTCATCGGCGGCAGCGGCTTCTACACCTTTTTCGGATCCGACTCCCGCGACGTCACCGTCGACACTCCGTATGGGCCGCCGAGCGCCCCGGTCACCGTGGGCGACGTCGGCGGCCACGAGGTGGCTTTCCTGCCGCGCCATGGCGCCGAGCACGAATTCTCCGCGCACACCGTGCCATACCGCGCCAACATGTGGGCCCTGCGCAAGCTCGGCGTGCGGCGGGTGCTCGCGCCGTGCGCGGTCGGCAGCCTCAAACCTGAACTCGGCCCCGGCACCGTCGTGGTGCCCGACCAGCTGGTCGACCGCACCCGGGGCCGCGCCGACACCTATTTCGACTCCGGCGGCATCCATGTCGACTTCGCCGACCCGTACTGCCCGACGCTGCGCGACGCGGTGACCGTCCTGCCCGACGTCACCGACGGCGGCACCATGGTGGTGATCCAGGGCCCACGCTTTTCCACCCGCGCCGAAAGCCAGTGGTTCGCCTCAGCGGGGTTCTCGCTGGTCAACATGACCGGCTATCCGGAGGCAGTGCTGGCTCGTGAGCTCGAAATATGTTATGCCGCAATTGCTTTGGTGACCGACCTGGATGCCGGCGTGAGCGCCGGCGAGGGCGTCAAGACCGTCGACGTGTTCGCCGAATTCGCGAAGAACATCGAGATGTTCAAGACGCTGGTCCGCCAGGCCATTGGCCGGATGGCCGCCGACCGCACCTGTACGCGTTGCCTGCCGCACGCCGGGGTCACCCTGCCCATCGAGCTGCCGTGAGGGTGCTGCTGACCGGTGCGGCCGGCTTCATCGGTGCGCGGGTGGACGCCGCGCTGCGGTCCGCGGGTCACGAGGTGGTCGCCGTCGACGCGCTGCTGCCTGCCGCGCACGGCCCAAACCCGGTGCTGCCACCGGGATGTCAACGCGTCGACATCCGCGACGCCGACGCACTGGCCCCGCTGTTGGCCGGCGTGGACCTGGTGTGCCATCAGGCGGCGATGGTGGGCGCGGGCGTGGACGCCGCCGACGCGCCGGCCTACGGTGGCCACAACGATCTGGCCACCACCGTCCTGCTGGCGCAGATGTTCGCCGCCGGGGTGCGGCACCTGGTGCTGGCCTCGTCGATGGTGGTGTACGGGCAGGGAAGCTATCACTGCGAACGACACGGGGCCGTGGATCCGCTGCCCCGGCGCCGGGCCGACCTCGACGCGGGAAACTTCGAGCACCGCTGCCCGGTCGGGGGCGAGGAACTGCACTGGCGCCTCGTCGACGAGGATGCCTGCCTGCGGCCACGAAGCCTGTACGCGGCCAGTAAGACCGCCCAGGAGCATTACGCGCTGGCATGGTCGGAGGCCACGGGTGGTTCGGTGGTGGCCCTGCGCTACCACAACGTCTACGGCCCCGGCATGCCCCGCGACACCCCCTACTCCGGGGTCGCGGCGATCTTCCGGTCGGCGCTGGAAAACGGCGAATCACCAAAGGTTTTCGAGGATGGCGGGCAGATGCGCGACTTCGTCCACGTCGACGACGTGGCCGCTGCCAACGTCGCGGCGACCCAGCAGCGCGAGGGTTTCACCGCGGTCAATGTCTGCTCGGGCCAACCCATTTCGATCCTGGATGTGGCCGGGGCGCTGTGCGACGCGCGCGGCGGCTCGCTGTCGCCGGTGGTCACCGGGCAATATCGCAGCGGCGACGTGCGCCACATCGTCGCCGATCCGTCGAGGGCCGCCGACGTGCTGGGTTTCCGTGCGACCGTCACTCCGGGTGACGGGCTGCGCGAATTCGCGTTCGCGCCCCTGCGCTGAGTCAGCCCTGCGGGGGCCGGTAGATCTGCGGCTTCTGCACGGGTATCTGACGCGTTCCGGAGTCGTCGCCGCGGAAAATCCGGGGGGCATTGGCCAGCGGAGGTATCTCCGAGGTCGCCGGTTCGTTGTCCCCGCCGGGAACGCCGGCGGGGATGCGGGTGGTCGCCGCGGCCGATGGTGCGGCGCTCTGGCCCACCGGCACCCGGGTGGTGGGTGCCGCCGCATTCGCGGCGGCCGCGCGCCTGCGGGCCGCGCGATTGGCCCGCCGCCTACCGCTCAGCTGCCCGGCGATGATCGCCGCCACCAGGATGCCCAGCGCCAGGCCGCACAACGTCACGTCGAAAACGCTGGTGATCTGCTGGGCCAGGTTGTTGCCGTAGACCGGGTGCAGCGCAGGTGAATACGGGGAGTCCGCGAACCGCGGCGCCAGCACGACGCCGACGACGACGCGGGCAACGCTCAGCGTGGCGACGAGTCCGCACAGCGACGTGACCATCCTCGCCGAGAGGGCGGCCAGCCTGCGGCGCAGCCAGAGCGCCAGGATCGCGGTGGCCAGATCGAACGCGGCCAGCACGATGCTGTCATACCGAGAGAACGGATAGTTGAGGATCACGCCGACAACCAGGTCGGTGATCCGCATCGCTATCGATCCCACGCACCAAACGGCGATGAGCAGCAAGCCATTTCGGCTCGTCGCGCGCCACGCGGACTCCTCCGTCGGCGAGGCGTTCCGGTGACCGAACAGCGCCCGCGGCGCGAACAGCGCCGCGCCGGCCGCCCACGCCAGGTAGCCCTCGAACCCCACGCCGGCGGTGGACGTGTTCTGCGCGATGCCGTGGAACGCGTCGATGTCACGACCGGCGGGCAAGAGCCACACCAGGATCCCGGCGGCGAGCGTCGATGCGCCGAGCGCGACGATCGTGAGCCGGCTGTCCCGGGCGTTGCGCAGCAGCCACCTGGAGGCGACCAGCACGGCCACCAGCGCCACCACGCCGTACACCACCGCGGTCGCGATCACGGAGATGTTCTGCTTGCCGAATTGGTCGGCGCCGCCGGTGCTTTGCAGCGCGTACCGGAGCCGCCAGTACAGGTTGAACCCGAAGCTGAGCACCGCGGCCAGCATCGACAGCGAGCCGACGATCCGCGCCGACCTGTGCCACCCGGTGGACTCGTCGCCCGCCGGAACGGGTCCGGCGAGTGCGCCGGTGGGCAACGCCTGGGCGCTCAACAGCGAGCCGGCGACCCCGACCCATGCTCCCGGCCCGACACCGCCCGGCACGTTGACCGTGCCACCGAAACGGACGGTCTCGTACGCGTCGAACACGACGAAGGCGAGCACCAGCAGCAGGTAGGGGACGTTGAGCGCCAGGCGGAGTCGGGCGGCCCGCGTGGGGTTGAAACGCGCGCCGGCAGATCGCCAGGAACCGCCGACCGCGACGGCGACGACGGCCAGCACTGTCACCGCGATCAGCACCACGAACACGGTCGCGCTGCTGTCCGGGATTCCGACCCCGAAGTAGAGGTTCCACGGCAAGAACACCGCGAGGATCAGCAGTGCCACCGCGGTCAGGTCGCTGACGTTGCGGTACCGCTTCGATCCCGTGGCGGCCGATGCGGGGCCACCGGTGGCATGCGGGCGGATGATGCGCGGCGCCGCTGCCTGCTCGGTCTGACTGCGGATGGGCCCGGTCGGCGCGTCGTCGCTGCTCTGGCTCACCATGCCTCCCGGGATGCGAGGACCGATATTCTTCGCGCAGTTTGGTGTGATTGCCGGGGGACTACCCCGCCGGGCGAAATGCACTGCTCGCTTGCGAACATATTCTCCGTTCGGATGCCGTGGCAGTGGCTCAGGCCGGCTGCTGGGGCGGAGATGATCTTGCGGCAATCGTCCTGTCGTTCGAAAAGCTGGTTACGCTGCGCTAGTAGACGAAGCTTGTCGCCTGAATGATTGATACTCCAACGGTATCGCAAGTGTAATGATGCCGGGACATTGCTGGTTGCGGGGTAGCCAGCCGAAGGAGAACCGGGATGGACGTCGTTTTGGGGGTTGCGGTCACCGGACCCGTCGCGCGCTTGGCCCTGGTCGGGTCGGGCGCGCAGGGGACCGACGTGATCGACCAATCCGTCGTCGACCTCGCCGACAATCCGATCGGGACGCTGACCGAGACCGTGGTCGGCACGAATCGGCTGCTTGCCGGCGAGAACCACCACCTGGTCGGTACCCGCCTGTGCTGGACCGATCATCCCGCCGCCGACCAGCTGCGGCGGGCGCTGGAGGATTCGGGCGTCCACAACGTCGCGGTGCTCTCGGAGTCTCAGGCGGTGGCCGCCCTGATGCGCGCGGCCGGCCGGCCCGGCGCCGCGTTGGTGATGGACGACGCGACCGCGACGCTGTCGATGGTGGATCCGGGCGACGGCGATCCGGACGCGCCGCCGACCGTGCTGGCGAGCCAGCAGCTGGCCGGCGCATCGGGCGGCGATGCTACGGCCGCGTTCCACACGATGATGGCGAACCTGGGCAACCACCCCGACGGCCCGCAGGATGTGTATCTGCTCGGTGCGTCGCCCGACCTGAACAGGGTCGCCGACGAGCTTCGCGACGGGTCGACCATGCGGGTGCAGGTCGCCGAGGACCCCACGTTCGCGCTCGCCCGCGGCGCCGCGATCGCCGCCGCAACGGCGGCGGCGCTGCAGGCGGGGGGCCCGACGGCCATGGTGCCGGCGGCAGGCCTGACCGCCGATGAGACCGCGATGGCGCCGGCGTTCGGGGACGCCACCACGGCGGTGCCGTCGACGGGGCCGATCGGCGATGAGACGGCCTTCGTGCCGGCATCGGAGTTCGCGGATCCGAACGCCGAAGACCAGCAGCTGGCCTATTCGATGGCCGATGAGGGCGAGCAGTACCCGGGTGAATTCGATGAGTACGACCCCGAATTGGACGACTACGAGTACGGCGACGCCGACGAGGACGAGCCGACCAAGCTGTCGCGGCGATCGTTGGTGATCGGCAACGCCGTCATCGCCTTCGCGGTCATCGGATTGGCGTCGCTGGCCACCGCGATCGCGGTCGCCGTTCGCCCGACCGCCAGCCAGCAGCCGGTGGTGGGGGTCCAAAACGGAACCCCGGGCAAGTTCATGCCGATCCTGCCGAGCCAGCAGCAGGCCCCGCTGCCGCCGCCCCCGCCCGATGCGCCCAATGCCGGATTCCAGGGCGGCATCGTCGAGGCTCCCAGCTACGTCCCGGCGCCACAGCAGGTCGCGCCCCCGTCGGGAGGCGGTGTGCCGAGCGGTCCCGCTCCCGAGGCGCCGGTCAACCCCGGTGTGGTGCCGAATCCCGATCCGGGTTGGGCGCCTCGCCCCAATCCCATTGTGCCGGTTCCTATTCCGATTCCCATCTGGATCCCGGGGTGGGGGCCGACACCGCCGACGTCAGCGCCGTTTACGCCGCCGTCCACGCCGGTTACGCCGGTTACGCCGGTTACGCCGGTTACGCCGGTTACGCCGGTCACGCCGGTTACGCCGGTCACGCCGGTTACGCCGGTTACGCCGTCCACACCGGTTACGCCGGTTACGCCGTCCACACCGGTTACGCCGTCCACACCGGTTACGCCGGTTACGCCGTCCACGCCGGTCTCGCCGCCGAGCACCAAGGCCACCCAGGCGCCGCCGCCGAGCACGTATTCGCCGCCGAGCACCAAGGCCACCCAGGCGCCGCCGCCGAGCACGTATTCGCCGCCCACCCAGGCCACCCAGCCCCCGACCGCGCCGCACACCCAGCAGACCCTGCCGCCGCCGACGCAGCAGCAGCCGATGTTCCCGCAGCAACCCCACCAACACCACGGATTCTGAGCGTGCCCGACGGCGACGGGCTGGTCACGGTAGTCCTGCCCTGCCTCAACGAAGAGGAGTCGCTGCCGGCGGTGCTAACCGCCATACCCGCGGGCTATCGGGCCCTGGTGGTGGACAACAACAGCACCGACGACACCGCCGGGGTCGCAAGCCGCCACGGTGCCCAGGTCGTCGCCGAACCGCGGGCCGGGTACGGCTCTGCCGTCCACGCGGGCGTGCTGGCGGCGACGACCCCGATCGTGGCGGTGATCGACGCCGACGGCTCGATGGACGGTGCCGATCTGCCCCGGCTGGTCGCCGAGCTGGAGCGCGGCGCCGACCTGGTGACCGGCCGGCGCCGGCCGGTAGCCGGGCTGCACTGGCCGTGGGTGGCCAGGGTGGGCACTGTGGTCATGAGCTGGCGACTGCGCACCCGACACGGCCTGCCGGTACACGACATCGCGCCGATGCGAGTCGCCCGGCGCGAGGCGCTGCTAGGGCTGGGCGTCGCCGACCGGCGATCCGGTTACCCGCTGGAATTGCTGGTGCGTGCCGCGGCCGCCGGCTGGCGCGTGGTCGAGCTCGACATCAGCTACGGCCCGCGGACGGGCGGCAAGTCGAAGGTCAGCGGTTCACTGCGCGGCAGCATCACCGCGATCCTGGACTTCTGGAAAGTGATTTCGTGAGCGTCCTTCCGGTCACCCTGCTGGTGGTCGCGAAGGCGCCCGAGCCGGGCCGCGCCAAGACGCGGCTCGCGGGGACCGTCGGCGACCGCGTCGCCGCCGAAATCGCCGCCGCTGCACTGCTCGACACGCTCGATGCTGTGGCCGCCGCGCCGGTGGCGGCGCGGGTGGTGGCCCTGACCGGCGACCTCGACGCCGCGGCGAATGCCGCCGAAATCCGGCAGCGGCTGGCGTCGTTCACCGTGATTCCCCAGCGCGGTGAGGATTTCGCGGCCCGGCTCGCCAACGCGCACGCCGACGCGGCCCGCGGGCTTCCGGTGCTGCAGATCGGGATGGACACCCCCCAGGTGAGCGTGGACCTGTTGACCGGCTGCGCGCGCCGGCTGCTCGAGGCGCCGGCCGTGCTGGGGCTGGCCCGGGACGGCGGCTGGTGGGTGCTCGGCGTCGCGGAGCCCGCGATGGCACAGTGCCTGCGCACCGTGCCGATGTCCGTGCCCGACACCGGAGATTTCACCTGGAAGGCGTTGCGCGACAACGGCATCGACGTGGTGACCACCGAGACGCTGGCCGACGTGGACTTCGTCGACGACGTTGCGGTGGTGCGCGAAGCCTGCGCACCCACTAGCCGGTTCGCGCGCGTCACCCGCGCCGCCGGCCTCTAGAGATCCGACAGGACAACACCGGCGGTTTGTAGAAGGATGAAGCGGTGCGAATGCTTCTCGTGCTGGCGAGCTTCGCCGCAGTCATTGGTGCGGCCACGCCGGCACAGGCCGAGCCCGTCGGCAACCCAGATGCGAACTTCTTGGCGGAGCTCGATCAGGCCGGCGTTCCTTACAAGAACGGCGCCGTCGCAATTCGGGTCGGCAAGAAGGCCTGCGAATTGATGGATCAGGGCCACTCCCAGGCCGATGTCATCCAGAGTGTGTCGTCGGAGAATGCCGGATTCACCGTCGCGGACGCGACCCGCTTCACGACCAGCGCCGTCAGCGCCTATTGTCCACAACACGTCGGCGAACCGACCACCGAGCCGCCGCCCCCGCCCGCCTGGTGGGATATCCCTTGGATTCCGTTGCCACCGCTGGGGGCTGCATAGGGCGACGGGTAGTCCGCTAGACGCTCGGAATGCTACCAGTGCGTCAGGATGATCGAGTTGAGCGCCAGCGCACCGAGGGCGTTGAGTGCCAACCAGATCCGGTGTGACCGCGCCGGGAGCAGAGCGGCCGCCGCGGTGAGCCAGACGGTGAACGGCAGCCAGATGCGTTCCACCTCGGCCTTGCTCAGCATGCTCAGGTCCGCGAAGACGATGGCGGCCAGCACGCTCAACAGCAGCAAATGAAAGCCGGAGCGGCGACGGATGGCGGGCCAGTCGAATACCCTGCTGATCCCGGCGACGCCGCCCAACCCGATCGCGCACACGACGGACGCCAGGTTGGCCCAGCTCCAATACTGGAAGGGGCGGTACTTGGCGATGCCCTGCCAATAGCGTTGCTGCACCAGGGTGTAGCCGTCGAACCAGTAAAATCCCGCGATGGCGAAGGCCACCGCCACGGCGATCGCGGCCAGAGCCGCCGGGCCCAGGGCCCGCAGGATCGCTCGCCAGTCCGCCAAGCGGTCGCCCGAGGGCTGCCGGGCGGAGGCCAGCACCGCCAGCGCCGGCAGCCCCATCAGCATCAGGCCGTAGTTGCAGAACACACCCCAGCCCAGCAGCAGGCCCGCGGCCGCCGCCGTCAGCGCGGGGAAACGGACCGGGCGGTGCACCGCCCCGGCCAGCAGCGCGATGCCCCACGCCGCGACCCCGGCGAAGTATCCGTCGGCGGAGACGGCCACCCAGATCGCGGTCGGCGCCAGGGCGACAAACGGGGCGGCTCGCCGCGCGGTCTGTTCGTCGGCCAGCGCACGCACGGCGATCACGACCGCGGCCGCCGCGCTCGAGCCGGCCAGCAAGCACAGCAGGCCGGCCCAGGCGCCGCCGTGCAGGCCGAGCCGGTCCAGCCAGACGAACGTCAGCAGCGCGCCGGGCGGATGCCCCGACACATGCGTCGTCCACGAGTTGGGCTGGTAGTCCACGATCCGGCTCGCAAACGTGCGCACCGTCGCGCCGATGTCGGTGATGCCCGGCACCTGCCACAGGTACTCGTCCCGGGTGGTCAGCCGGCCGGCGAAGCCACGCTGCCAGCCGTCGATCATCGCCAGCGCGAACGCCCATCCACACGCGGTCGCCCAGCTGCCCAGCGTCAAGGCCCGCCACGAAAGGCGTTGCGCCAGAACGGGCCCCCACGCCACGACGGCGATCGCGATGGCAATCGCGGGCCCCGTTCCCCAGCCGGCGTGGATCAACCATTCGCCGAAAATCGGCGCGGAGCCGGCGTGGGTGGCGAACTTCTCGGTGCCGACATCAAGACGCGGGCGCACGCCTGAGTGCATCCGCGGCAGCACGAACGCCGCCGCCACCAGCACCACCCCGACCGTGACCGCTACCGCTTCCCGCGCTGCCACTCGCCGAGCGATGCTCACGGACGAACAGCCTATTGATCGCTCGTGCCGGCGAAGCGGCGCACCAACGCCGTCCGGTCGACCTTGCCGATGCCGCGACGCGGCAGGGCGTCGACGATGTGCAGCTCGCGCGGCGCGGCGGTGGCGTCCAAGGTGCGCGTCACTTGCGCGCGCAGCGCGTCCAGGGTCGGCGCGGCCGACCCGTCGCGCACCACGATCGCGGCGACCACCCGCTGCCCCAGCCGGTCGTCGGTCACTCCGAACACCGCGCATTCGCTGACGGCGGGATGACTGCACAGCGCCGCCTCGACCGGCTGCGGCAGCACCGTCAACCCGCCCGTGCTGATCGCGTCGTCGGCGCGGCCCAGGACGGTCAGCACGCCCGCTTCGCTGACGGCGCCGAGATCGTCGGTGGCAAACCAGCCCGGCTCGGCGAACGGATCCGGGTGGGCGGGGTTGCGGTAGCCCTTGGCCAGCGTCGCGCCGCCGATGACGATGCGCCCTTCGGCCGTGCGCAGCCGCACCCCGTCCAGCGGCACACCGTCGTACACGCACCCTCCGGCGGTCTCGCTCATCCCGTAGGTGCGGACCAGGGTGATGCCCGCCGCGGCCGCCTCGTCGAGAACCGGTCGCGGCGCGGGGCCGCCGCCGATCAGCACGGCATCCAGTTCGGCCAGGGCGGCCACGGCCGCCGGGTCGCCGAGTGCCTTGGCCAACTGCGCGGCCACCAGCGAGGTGTATCGCCGTCCCGGACCCAACGCGCTTATGGCACTGGGTAATTCGGCGATATTGAACCCCGCGGAGACATCCATCTCGACCGGTACCGAGCCGGCGAGCACGCTGCGCACCAACACCTGGACCCCCGCGATGTGGTGGGGTGGCAAGGCGAGGAGCCAGCTGCCCGGCCCGCCGAGGCGGTCATGCGTGGCCGCCGCGCTCGCGGTCAGGGCCGCGGCGGTCAGCAACGCCCCCTTGGGGACCCCGGTGGTTCCCGATGTCGCCGCGACTAGGGCCACGTCGTCGTCGATGGCTTCCCCGACGCGCAGACCTGCCAGCAGCGCATCCGACTCACGATCGTCGGCCGCGGACACGGCGACCAGTGCCGGTTCGCGGCCGTCCAGCACGCGTTCCAGTGCGGGTAGCAGCGACGCGACCGCCGACCCAGGCGGGACGTGCAGCGCGCGCAGTACGGCTATGCCGGGTCCCCGGCCTCGTTGGCATCGTCGAATGGCCAGCCCTGGGCCGCCAACCGCACCCGGACCCGCTCGACGTCGCTGGGCGACGGCAGCTCATCGGTGATCTGGGTGATCAGCACGCCGATGTCGACGTCGTCGAACTCGCCGCGGCGAACCAGCTCACAGGCCACCGCCTTGGCTTCGTCGCCGGATAACCGGCGCGCCAGCAACGCGAGCACCGGGAAGGTGTCGGTCGGTGGCACGCCTTCCGGGTATCCCGCGCGCAGCCACGAGACGATCGAATTCAGAAATCCGTTCACGCTCCAACACCCCCCGGTGTTTGGCTGGGCAAATCGGTGGGCACCAATCGATGCTACTTGGCTTTGGCCCCGAGGAATGGGTAGCCGGTGTGATGCGCGACGAAGTCCCTCGAGATGTAAGCCAGCGCGAAGGCGATCACCAATAGCACCACCGCATAGATCAAGTACGCGACCGCCAGCAGCGCCGGGTTTCTCTGTGGCGAACTGCCATCGGTGCCGGCCTGACCGGTGCCGACCGCGTGGAATCGGAGCCCCAGGGCAAACAGCCCCGGCAATGCTGCACCGGCCAGCATGCTGAAGAGCAGGATCTTGAGGGAGGCCTGGTAGTTGAACCAGTCGCTGAAGTGACTCATCAGGCGTTCGCCTTAATCGTGGGGTCGTCGGAGTCGTACCGGGGGGACGTGCCGCCGGGTGTGGGTCCGGCGCCCGCGGGCGGGTGCTGATCGTCTGCATCTTCGAGTCCGGCGGTCAGGTCGCCCTTCCATTCGGCGTTGACGTTCTTGTGGTCGACCTTGACCCGGCGCGACCGGATGTAGATGGCGGCCGAGACCGCGACCAGCAGCCCGAAACCGACGATCGCGCCCGGGTAGCCACCGATGAGGTGGACGATCCAGTAGGTCACCGCCCCGACCACGCCGGCCAACGGAAGCGTGACCAGCCATGCGACCGCCATGCGACCGGCCACGCCCCAGCGGACCTCGCCGCCGGGCTTGCCCAGCCCGCTGCCGAGCACCGAACCGGTGCAGACCTGGGTCGTCGACAGCGCGTAGCCGAAGTGGGTGGACAGCAGGATGACTGCGGCCGAGGACGACTCGGCGGCCATGCCTTGCGGCGACTGGATCTCTACCAGTCCCTTGCCCAGGGTTCGGATGATCCGCCAGCCACCCAGGTAGGTGCCCGCGGCCATGGACAACGCGCAAGCGACGATGACCCATAGCGGCGGCATGGCCTCGCTTTTGCTGATCGAGCCGTAGGACATCAGCGCCAGGAAGATGATGCCCATCGTCTTCTGCGCGTCGCCGGTCCCGTGCGCCAGCGAAACCAGCGACGCCGAGCCCCACTGGCCGTAGCGGAACCCGGCCTCGGTGCGACCGGTCTCCAGACCGCGGGTGATCCGGTACACGAGCCAGGTCGCGATCGCGCCTACGGCGATGGCCAGGATCGCGGCCACCACGGCCGGGATGAGTACGTGGGACACCAGGCCTTTCCAGATCACCCCGTGCCCGCCGACGGCGGCGATGGTGGCGCCGACGATGCCGCCGATCAGGGCGTGCGACGAACTCGAGGGGATACCGAGAAGCCAGGTCAGCAGGTTCCACACGATGCCGCCGACGAGGCCGGCGAACACCAGCTCCAGCGTCACGATGTGCCCGTCGATCAAGCCCTTGGCGATCGTCGCGGCGACGGCGGTGGACATGAACGCGCCCACGAGGTTCAGTACCGCGGACAGCGCGACCGCTGCTTTGGGCTTGAGCGCACCGCTGGCAATCGAGGTCGCCATCGCGTTGCCCGTGTCATGGAAGCCGTTGGTGAAATCGAAAGCCAGTGCTGTGATTACGACGATGATCAAGAGGAACAATTGGATGTTCACAGCGCCTGATTCTGGTGGTAGGAGGTTTCCATTGTCGAATGATGCGGGGGCCGAAACGCGGGTGTACCTTGAACCGTCGCCAGATGTTACCTCTCAGTTAACCGGCGTTTCCCTGTTGTTCACCCCGGGTGTCGCGCCGTAGCGGGTGCTCCGGCGGCACCTCGACGAAGATGAGCGTCAGCCCATCCGGATCGGTCACTTGCATCTCTTTCAAGCCCCATGGTTCCCGGCGGGCCTCGCGCGCGATCGGCACCCCGCGGCCCGACAATTCAGCTTGGGTGGCCTCGATGTCGCGGACCTGTAGCCACAACGCTCCGGGGAACGCGGCCTGGGAGGCGTCGGGCGCGCCGTGACCGGCCAGCTCCAGCAAGCACTGGCCCGCGAAAAAGACTGTGCCAGCGCCGTAGTCGCGCCAAATAGCCAGCCCGATCTCGTCGCGGTAGAAGGCTAGCGATCGCTGATAGTCCGATGGTCGCAGCAGCATCCGGCTGGCCAGGATCTCCATGGAATCGTGTCTAGCACGTCTCTAGCAGGCCGGGGCGCATCGGCTGCGAAGCGTCGCCACGCCGGGGCCGACGAGGTCGTCGCAAGCGGCGGCCCGGCCGGTCATGGCGAGCAGAAGTGACAGCAGCGGGCCCTCGACCGCTTCGCCCTCTCCGTGGTGCCAGTCGTCGTCGGTGGCAGACAGCGCCAGTCCAGCGACGCGGTTCTTGGAGCCGAGCAGCATGTTGGAGCCTTTGTAGAAGTCGATCGCCTGACGGACGGCGTCGGGCGGGTAGGTGTGCGAGATGCCCAACGGGCGGCGAGCGTCGGCGCCATGCACCACCACCTCACCCAACCAGGAGGTTTTGGGGCCCGGCGGTGCGGAGGTGGAATTCTGCAGCCCCCGAAACTCGGCCAAGGTCGCGGCCGGGTCGGCTCCCCGGTGCTTGGCGATCTGGTCGTTGGCGAACTTGTCGAAGTTGAACTTGGCCTTCGAAATCCCAAGGAAAAACGTGGCCGGCTTCAGTGAGGCGGTCGCCGACAAATGCGCGACGATGTCACGGACCGTCCAGCCCGCACAGAGCGACGGCGTATCCCATTGCGCAGGGGTCAGGTCGGCGAGGTCGTCGGCTAGCGCGCCGCGCTCGGCCGCGATGGTGGCCCAAACGTCAGCCATAGCAAACTCCTGAAATTGAGCGAGTTTGACGTTACTCGCGACAGTACGGGTCAGCCACTGCCGGTGCGGTTGGGCTGGATGCTTTGGCGCTGCATCATGGCGTTGACCCAGCGCGGGCCGACGATGTCCAGCGCCCGACCGGCGATCGCGATCCGCGGTGCGATGCGCACCGGCCGGGTGCGGGCCGCGGTGAGCATCCACTCGGCGGCCTCCTCCGACGTCAACGCGGCCACTCCCTGGTAGGCCTTGGTCGGCGCGATCATCGGGGTGGCGACCAGCGGGTAGTACAGCGTCGTCGAATGCACTCCCTTGCTGCCCCATTCGGTTTCGATGACCCGGCTCACCGTTGACAGCGCGGCCTTCGAGGCGTTGTACACCGAGAACAGCGGGGAGGCCTCCGACATCACTCCCCATGTCGAGACGTTGATGATGTGGCCGTCGCCGCGCTCGAGCATGCCGGGCGCCAGGCCGCGGACCAGCCGCAGCGGCGCATAGTAGTTGAGCACCATGGTCCGCTCGACGTCATGCCAGCGTTCCAGCGATTCGGCCAGCGGCCGGCGGATGGACCGGCCTGCATTGTTGATCAGGATGTCGATTCCGCCGAGACGTTCTTCGACGTCGGCGACCAGCGTGTCGACGGCGTCCAGATTCGAGACGTCGCACGGAATCGATATGGCCTCACCGCCCGCGGCCGTGATCCGGCCGGCCAGGGCTTCCAGCAGATCCTGACGACGGGCAACGGCCACTACTGTGGCGCCCGCTCGGGCGAACTGTTCGGCCGCGGCCTCGCCGATGCCCGATGACGCTCCGGTCAGCAGGATGCGCTTGCCGGCCAGTTCGATCGGCTTGATCAGCGGCCGGTTGACAAGTACCTGCGGCGCCATGGGCGGTCGCATGATCGTCAGGGAGATCTGGTCGGCGATCCGGCGGAGGGGACTCTTGCTCACGTGACGGGAGTCTAGGCGGTGGCCCCGGCGGGCCCGCCGCTAGAAGTAGCGGGGGAACCGGCTCCAGTCCGGATCACGCTTCTCCAGGAAGGCGTCGCGGCCCTCGACGGCTTCATCGGTCATGTACGCCAGCCGGGTGGCCTCGCCGGCGAACAGCTGCTGGCCCACCAGGCCGTCGTCGAGCAGGTTGAACGCGAACTTCAGCATGCGTTGTGCCTGCGGCGATTTGGCGTTGATCTCGCGTGCCCACTGAATGGCCTCGGATTCGAGCTCCGCATGGTCGACGACCGCGTTGACCGCGCCCATGCGGTGCATCTGCTCGGCGCTGTAGGGCCGGCCCAGAAAGAAGATCTCCCGAGCGAACTTCTGGCCGACCTGGCGGGCCAGGTAGGCGCTGCCGTAGCCGCCGTCGAAGCTTCCGACGTCGGCGTCGGTCTGCTTGAAGCGGGCGTGCTCGCGGCTGGCCAGGGTGAGGTCGCATACCACGTGCAGGCTGTGCCCCCCGCCGGCCGCCCACCCGTTGACCAGGCAGATCACCACCTTGGGCATGAACCGGATCAGCCGCTGCACCTCGAGGATGTGTAACCGGCCGGCGCGGGCGGTGTCGACGGTGTCGGCGGTGTCGCCGCTCGCGTACTGATAGCCGCTGCGTCCCCGGATGCGCTGATCGCCGCCGGAGCAGAACGCCCAGCCGCCGTCCTTGGGCGATGGTCCATTGCCGGTCAGCAACACCACGCCGACGTCGGGGGACATCCTGGCGTGGTCGAGCACCCAGTAGAGCTCGTCGACGGTGTGCGGCCGGAACGCGTTGCGCACCTCGGGCCGGTCGAACGCCACCCGTACCGTGGGATCATCGACGTGCCGGTGATAGGTGATGTCGGTCAGGTCGCCGAACCCGTCGACCGGACGCCATACCTGCGCATCAAAGGGGTTGTCACTCAATCTGTTCGAACTCCTATGCCGGGTCCAGCCGGAATACCGGACACACGCCGGCCAGCGCCTCGAACTCCTCGGGGCGTCCGTCCTTGACCAACCCAGAGCGTTTCATGAAGCCGACGCCGGTGGGCACCTCGGTGGGAAACGCCCGCAAGAGCGGGCGCGCCGCGTCGGCGGACAGCTCCACCATGCGCACCCGCTCGGAGTCCCGGCCGCGAGCCAGCGTCGCATAGTCGGCCGCGCGAACGTTCCGGATCCAATCCGCGCCCGGAAATCCACCCACCACATAGCGTTTGCCGTCCACCGTCATGGGCGTCACCGGCGTCGACCGGGGCGTTCCGGACTTGCGGCCCGGCACGGTCAACACCACAGGACTTTCACCGCCGAAGCTCAAGCCGAGCCGCGTCATCCGGATGAAGACCTTGTTGGCCGGCTTCAGCCACCAGGGCGGTTTGAGCCCGTCAGCTTCTGCCATGCCTGCCACAGTAGTCAGCTCTGCGGCGCCTCCAAGAAGCGTTCGACGCCGTCTGCCCACGGGTCGGTCCCCGGTTCGGTGACGGCGTCCAGCCGCGCGATGGCGTCGGCGCTCAGCGTGACGTCCCCCGCGCCGATGTTCTCCTCGAGGTGGGCGATCGAGCGCGTTCCCGGAATCAGCAGCGTGTTGGGCGCGTGAGCCAGCAGCCAGGCCAACCCGACCTGGGACGGTGTCGCGCCGATTTCACCGGCGATCTCGACGACCGCGGCGTTGTCGGCGACCTTGGGGAAACCCGGGAACGCCGACCCCAGCGGGAAGTACGGCACCCAGGCGATGCCTTCGGCCAGGCAGGCCTCGACAACCTCTTCCTGGGAGCGGTCCAGCAGGCTGTAAGCGTTCTGCACGCAGGCGATGCCCGCGGGCAGCGCCCGCCGCAGCACGTCGAGCGGCACGCTGCTGACGCCGATCCCGCCGATCTTGCCCTCGTCGCGCAGCGCGATCATCTCGGCCAGCTGGTCGTCGAGGTCGACGATCTGGTCGCCCTCGGCGGCCATACCGGGGCCCAGATCCATGCGCCGCAGATTGACCACCGGGACGCGGTCCAGGCCGAGCTGGCGCAGGTCGTCTTCCACGGCGGCGCGCAGCTCCGCGGGTCGCTGCGCGGGCGCGAGGGGAATCGGCTCTTCGCCGGTGTAGCGCGCACCGACCTTGCTGACGATGACGAGGTCGTCGGCGTAGGGCGACAGCGCCGCGCGAATCCGACGGTTCACCTCTCCGGGCCCGTAGAACGATGCGGTGTCGATGTGGTTGACGCCCAGCTCGATAGCGCGGCGCAGGACCATGGCCGCATCATCAGGCGATGTCTCGAACAATTGCATAGCGCCATACCCGACGCGGGCAACGGTGTTGGTGCCGATGCTGCCGGCGCCGCCGAGGCGTGGCTTGTGGCTCATTGGTGCTCCCTTGATCGTGAGACACTGGAGAATGCGGAGGGTCCTCCGCTTGTGTTAGCGTAGCAGAAACGGAGGAGCCTCCGCTTTGGTTGGACGATCGGATGCCCGTCGCAATCGCGAACGGTTGCTGCAGGCGGCCACTGCCGCTTTCACGGCGCATGGTGGGTCGGTGCCGCTCGAGTCCATCGCTCGCGAAGCGGGGGTGGGCATCGGCACTCTGTACCGCCACTTCCCTAACCGCGAGGCCCTCGTCGAGGCGATCTACCGCGCCGAGCTCGCTGACGTGGCCGCGGCGGCCAAGCAGCTGCTCACGCTGCATCCGCCCAAGGTTGCGCTGCGACGGTGGATGGACCGCTACGCAAGCTTCGTGGCCGCCAAGCGCGGAATGGCCGAGTCCTTACACGCGATTTTCGACTCGGGCGCTCTTGTGCCGAGCCACACCCGCGACAGCATCGTGGGCGCCGTGGAGACGTTGTTGCGGGCCGGCGGGGATGACGCGACTCTGCGTGCCGACGTGCAGGCCGACGACGTGGTTTCCAGCCTTATCGGCATCCTTCTCGTCAGCGGTTCGCCGGAGCAGACCGCGCGCATGCTCGACCTGCTGGTCGCGGGGGTATCGGCTCCCTGAGCTCAACCCGCCGAACGCCCGGCCAGCCGGGCACTGGGCCGCGAGTGCCCGGCCAGCCGGGCGCTCGGCGAAGGCAAACCTCAGCCCACGGAGCGCGCGGCGCCCTCCCAGAACTGCGCCCGCACGGCCTTCTTGTCCGGCTTGCCCAGGCCCGTCAACGGCAGCGAGTCGGCGAGCACCACGCGCTTGGGCGACTGCACCGAACCCTTGCGGTCCTTGACCGCGGCCTGGATCTCGGCGGTCATCTTCTCGATCGCCGTGTCATCGCGGGGCGCATCGGAGCGCAGCACGACCACCGCGGTGACGGCCTCGCCCCACTTCTCGTCCGGCGCCCCGACCACGCACACCTGGGCGATGGCCGGGTGCTCGGCGACGACGTCCTCGACCTCGCGCGGGAACACGTTGAAGCCGCCGGTGACGATCATGTCCTTGACCCGGTCGACGATGAAGTAGAAGCCGTCTTCGTCCTCACGGGCCATGTCGCCGGTGTGCAGCCAGCCGTCCTTAAAAGTCTTCGACGTCTCGTCAGGTAAGTTCCAGTAGCCGCCGGCCAGCAGCGGTCCGCTGACGCAGATCTCGCCCGGCTCGCCCTGCGGCACCGGCTTGCCGTCCTCGCCCAGCAGCGCCACCCGCGCGAACAGCGTCGGACGCCCGCAGGATGTCAGCCGCTTCTCGTCGTGCTCGCCCTTGGCCAGATAGGTGATGGCCATCGGTGCTTCGGACTGGCCGTAGTTCTGGGCGAAGATCTGGCCGAACCGGCGGATCGCCTCGGCCAGCCGCACCGGGTTGATCGCCGAGGCGCCGTAGTAGACGGTCTCCAGCGACGACAGGTCACGGGTGTGCGAGTCCGGGTGGTCCATCAGCGCATACAGCATCGACGGCACCAGGAAGGTGGCCGTAATGCGCTTCTCCTCAATGGTTTTCAGCACCTCGGCGGGGTCGAACTTGGGCAGCACGTGCATCTCGCCGCCTTTGATCAGGGTGGGCAGGAAATACGCGGCCCCGGCGTGCGACAGCGGGGTGATCATCAGGAACCGCGGGTTCTCCGGCCATTCCCATTCCGAGAGCTGGATTTGGGTCATCGAGGAGATCGACGCCGCGGTGCCCATCACGCCCTTGGGCTTGCCGGTGGTGCCCCCGGTGTAGGTGAGGCCGATGACCTGATCCGGCGGGAGGTCCGCGGCGGTCAGTGGCTGCGGGTCGTACTTGGCCGCCTCGGCCGCCAGGTCGACCGCGACGCCGCTCAGTGCGTCGGGCACCGGGCCGATGGTGAGGATCTGCTTGAGCCCGGGCACCTTCTCCAGCAGCGCCAGCGCCCGCTCGACGAACATCGGGTTGGGGTCGATGATCAGCGAGCTGATGCCGGCGTCGTTGAGCACGTAGGCGTGGTCGTCCAGCGAGCCCAGCGGATGCAGGGCGGTTCGCCGGTAGCCCCGGGTCTGGCCGGCGCCGATGATCAACAGCACCTCGGGGCGGTTGAGCGACAGCAGGCCGACCGCGACGCCGGTGCCCGCGCCCAGCGCCTCGAACGCCTGGATGTACTGGCTGATCCGCTCAGCCATCTGACCTCCGGTCAGCGTGGTGTCGCCGAGGAAAAGCACCGGCTTGGTCCGGTGGCGCTTGAGCGCTCCCACGAGCAGGTGGCCGTTATGGGTCGGGTTGCGCAACAGGTCGGCCGTCATGGCGCCGCTCCTCCTCATCACATCGTCCCTCGCCGCTGCGCGGCTGGGGGTCCCATCGTCGCCGACGCGACTCATGAGCCAGACTAGAACGTGTTGCAATTTGGGTCAGCCGCACCCTGTTCGACACCGGCAATCAGTACGATTCCTCCCCATGGCCGATGCAGATCTCGTCGTTACCGGAACCATCCTGACCGTCGACGAGGCACGGCCCACGGCCGAGGCGCTTGCCGTCGCCGACGGCAGGATCATCGCCGTCGGCACCCGCACCGAGGTCGCCGAATTGGTCGGCCCCGGCACCCGGACCGTCGATGTCGGCGACGGCTGTGTCATGCCGGGCTTCGTTGAGGCACACGGGCATCCGCTGATGGAGGCGGTCGCCCTGTCGGACCGCCTCGTCGACATTCGGCCGGTCACCATGCGCGGCGCCGACGACGTCGTCGCGGCGATCCACTCCGAGGTCGCCCGGCGGGGATCCGACGGCGCCTTTCTCAACGGCTGGGATCCGCTGCTGCAGAGGGGCCTTCCGGAACCAACGCTGAGCTGGCTCGACGACATCGCGCCCGGCAGCCCGTTGGTGATCATCCACAACTCGGGGCACAAGGCCTACTTCAACTCAAGCGCCGCCAAGCTTCATGGGCTCAACCGTGACACCCCGGACCCCAAGGGGGCCAAGTTCGGCCGCGACGCCAACGGTGAACTCGACGGCACCGCCGAGGAGACCGGCGCGGTTGAGCCGGGCGCACTCGGCGAGCAGCATCTGCGGGTAATCGCCGAAGTCGATGGCCCCGGCCAGCAGCTGGAACACCGCGCCGGTCTCCTCGGCGGTGCCGTCGAGTTCACCGTTGGCGTCGCGGCCGAACTTGGCCCCCTTGGGGTCCGG
>NZ_LZMB01000431.1 GCF_001673555.1 Mycobacterium sp. 1165178.9
GGTCGCCACGTTGGCCAGGTCGCTGCCGGCGCCGGGCTCCGAATAGCCCTGGCACCACAGCTCGGTCACGTCGAGGATCTTCGGCAAGAAACGCTGCTGCTGCTCGGGCGTCCCGAACGCGATCAGCGTGGGGCCGAGCAGCTCCTCGCCGAAGTGATTGACCTTGTCCGGCGCGTCGGCCTTGGCGTACTCCTCATAGAAGGCCACCCGGTGCGCGGTGGACAGGCCCCGGCCGCCGTGCTCGACCGGCCAGCCCAGGCAGGTCAACCCTGCCTTGGCCAAATGCTGATTCCATGCCCGGCGCTCTTCGAAAGCCTCGTGCTCGCGTCCGGGGCCGCCGAGACCCTTGAGAGCTGCGAATTCGCCGACCAGATTGTCGGCGAGCCAAGAGCGGACCTCCGCCCGGAACTCCTCGACGTCCTGCATGCCCTGTAGGCTAACCTACCAAGCACTTGCTTTGTAGCTCGGTGACGATGCGCGCCGCGGAGCGGCGTGAGGAGAATCGAGCGATCAAATTGCGCCAGCGTCGCTACAGGAGCATTCGATGACCAACGATCCGCGCACGGTGCCCGCCGCGCTGGATCGTTTCGCGGATCAGCTGCCCGATCACGACGCGTTGATCACCGACGAACGGTCCTTCACCGCCACCGCGCTGCGCGACGAGGTGCGCCGAGCCGCCGCCGCCCTCATCGACCTCGGCGTCCAAGCGGGTGACCGGGTTGCCATCTGGTCACCGAACACCTGGCATTGGGTGGTGGCCTGCCTGGCAATCCACCACGCCGGCGCGGCCATGGTGCCGCTGAACACCCGCTACACCGCTGCCGAGGCCGGCGACATCCTGGCCCGCACCGGCGCGCCGGTGTTGTTCGGGATGGGCCGATTCCTGGGCAACGATCGCGTTGCCGACCTGGACCGCGCGGCGCTGCCCGCGCTGCGCCACATCGTGCGGATACCGATCGAGGCCGCGGAGACCGGGGCCGGAACCTGGGACGACTTCGTCGCCCGGGGCGCCGACCTGGACGCGGTCGCCACTCGTGCGTCTGGCGTCACGCCCGACGACGTCAGCGACATCCTCTTCACGTCCGGCACCACCGGCCGCAGCAAAGGCGTGCTGTGCGCGCACCGGCAGTCGCTGTCGGCGTCGGCGTCCTGGGCGGCCAACGGCAAGATCACCAGTGACGACCGCTACCTGTGCATCAACCCGTTCTTTCACAACTTCGGCTATAAGGCCGGCATCCTGGCCTGCCTGCAGACCGGCGCGACGCTGATTCCCCACCTGACCTTCGACCCGCTGCGCGCGCTGCAAGCCATCGAACAGCACCGCATCACCGTGCTGCCCGGGCCGCCCACCATCTACCAGACGCTGCTGGACCACCCGGCACGCAACGACTACGACCTCAGCTCACTGCGGTTCGCAGTGACTGGCGCCGCGACCGTGCCCGTCGTGCTGGTCGAGCGCATGCAATCCGAACTCGACATCGACATCGTGCTGACCGCCTACGGGCTGACCGAGGCCAACGGCATGGGAACCATGTGCCGGGCCGACGACGACGCCGTCACCGTGGCCACCACCTGCGGACGTCCCTTCGCCGACTTCGAACTGCGCATCGACGCCGACTCACCCGAGGAATCGGGAGAGGTGTTGCTGCGCGGGCCGAACGTGATGCTGGGCTACCTCGAAGATCCGGAGGCCACCGCAGCCGCCATCGACGCCGACGGCTGGCTGCACACCGGTGACATCGGCGCCGTCGACGCCGCCGGCAACCTGCGCATCACCGATCGGCTCAAGGACATGTACATCTGCGGCGGATTCAACGTCTACCCCGCCGAGGTCGAGCAGGTGCTGGCCCGGATGGACGGTGTGGCCGACGCCGCCGTGATCGGGGTTCCCGACGAGCGGCTCGGCGAAGTGGGCCGGGCGTACCTGGTGACCCGGGCCGGCGCCCAGCTCGATGAAGAATCCGTGATCGCTTACACCCGAGAACATCTGGCGAATTTCAAGGCACCGCGGTCGGTGCGGTTCGTCGACGCGCTGCCGCGCAATGCGGGCGGCAAGGTGCTCAAACCACAACTGCGAGAGCAGGACTAATGGATCTGGAACTCGACGAGGACACCCTGGCCTTTCAGGCCGAGGTGCGGGCATTCTTGTCGGCCAATGCCGATTCGATCCCGACGAAGTCATATGACAACGCCGAAGGCTTTGACCAACACCGGCATTGGGACCGCGTGCTGTTCGACGCCGGCTTGTCGGTGATCACCTGGCCGAAGAAGTACGGCGGCCGCGACGCACCGCTGCTGCACTGGGTGGTGTTCGAGGAGGAGTACTTCCGGGCCGGCGCGCCGGGACGCGCGAGCGCCAACGGCACCTCAATGCTGGCGCCGACCCTCTTCGCGCACGGCACCGAAGAGCAGCGTGACCGGATCCTGCCGAAAATGGCCAGCGGCGAGGAGATCTGGGCCCAGGCGTGGTCGGAGCCGGAGTCCGGCAGCGACCTGGCTTCGCTGCGGTCCACCGCTACCCAGACCGACGGCGGCTGGCTGCTCAACGGGCAGAAGATCTGGAGCTCGCGGGCACCGTTCGCCGAGCGGGGTTTCGGGCTGTTTCGTTCCGATCCGGGCGCCGAGCGGCACAACGGGCTGACGTACTTCATGTTCGACCTGAAGGCCGAGGGCGTGACCGTGCGGCCCATCGTCCAGCTGGGCGGTGACACCGGCTTCGGCGAGATCTTCCTTGACGACGTCTTCATTCCCGACGAGGACGTGATCGGTACCCCGCACGAGGGCTGGCGGGCGGCCATGAGCACGTCGAGCAACGAGCGCGGCATGTCCCTGCGCAGCCCGGCGCGCTTCCTGGCGACCGCCGAGCGGTTGGTGCGGCTGTGGAAGGACAGTGGCTCGCCCGACGCATTCGCCGACCGGGTCGCCGACGGCTGGATCAAGGCGCAGGCCTACCGGCTGCAAACCTTCGGGACGGTGACCCGGCTGGCCCTCGGCGGGGAGCTGGGTGCCGAGTCGTCGGTGACCAAGGTGTTCTGGTCCGACCTCGACGTCGAATTGCACCAGACCGCGCTCGACCTGCTCGCCGCCGACGGGGAACTCGCCAGCCGATGGACCGAGGGGCTGTTGTTCGCATTGGGCGGCCCGATCTATGCCGGCACCAACGAGATTCAGCGCAACATCATCTCCGAGCGGTTGCTGGGGCTGCCGCGCGAGAAGTCCGGGGGCAAGAAGTGAAATTTGCGCTAGACGAACAGCAGCGCGACTTCGCGGCCAGCATCGACGCCGCGCTCGGCGCGGCGGACCTGCCCGGTGCGGTGCGCGCGTGGTCCGCGGGCGATACCGCACCGGGCCGCAAGGTGTGGGAGCAGCTGGCCAACCTGGGCGTCACCGCCTTGGCCGTTCCGGAGAAATTCGACGGCCTCGAGGCCCATCCGGTCGACCTCGCCGTCGCCGTCGAGCGCCTCGGGCGCTGGTGCGTGCCGGGCCCGGTGGCCGAATCCATCGCGGTGGCACCGGTATTGCTCGCCTCCGGCGATCGCGCCGACCGCTGCGCAGAGTTGGCAGCCGGGGAATTGATCGCCACGGTCGCCATGCCGCCGCAGACACCGCGTGCCGTCGACGCCGGCGTCGCCGGCCTGGTGCTGTTGGCCGGCGAGGACGGCGTCACCGAGGCGACACCGGGCGACGTCCACGAATCCATCGACCCCAGCCGCAAGCTCTCCGACGTGACCGCGACCGGCGAGGCGTGGCACGCAGACATCAAGCGGGCCTACGAGTTCGGCGCGCTGGCGACCGCGGCGCAGCTGATCGGTGCGGCCGAGGCGCTGCGCGACGGAGCGGTCGACTACGCCAAGCAACGCACCCAGTTCGGCCGGGTGATCGGCTCGTATCAGGCGATCAAGCACAAGCTCGCCGACGTGCACATCGCCATCGAACTGGCCCGTCCGCTGGTGTATGGCGCGGCGCTGACCATGGATCCGCGCGACGTCAGCGCGGCCAAGGCGGCCGCGTCCGAGGCGGCGCTGCTGGCGTCGCGGTCGGCGTTGCAGACCCACGGCGCCATCGGTTTCACCCAGGAACACGATCTGTCGCTGTTGCTGCTGCGCGTGCAGGCGTTGCGGTCCGCGTGGGGTACGCCGGAGGGACATCGGCGGCGAGTGCTGGAGGCGCTATGACTCGCGTCGTGACGATGCAAAGCGTAGCGATGAGGAGGAGCGGCGCCCATGACTGAAGAACGGCAGATGCTGGCCGAGACCGTCGCCGCCCTGGTGGCCAAGCACGCCGGCCCGGCGGCCGTGCGCGCGGCCATGGAGTCCGACCGTGGCTACGACGAATCGCTGTGGCAACTGCTGTGCGAGCAGGTCGGCGCCGCGGCCCTGGTGGTGCCCGAGGAGTTGGGCGGCGCGGGCGGCGAATTAGCCGACGCCGCAGCCGTTTTGCAGGAACTCGGCCGTGCCCTGGTGCCCTCGCCGCTGCTGGGTACCACGCTGACCGAGCTCGCGCTGCTGAGTGCGACCGAGCCGGATGCCGCCACGCTGGAAAGCCTGGCCGAGGGCGGCTCGATCGGCGCGCTGGTGCTCGATGCCGACTACGTGATCAACGGCGACATCGCCGACGTTGTGGTCGCCGTCGAGGACGGCCGGTTGAACAGGTGGACCCGGTTCGGCGCGGAGCCCGTCACCACCATGGACCCGACCCGGCGCCTGGCGCGGGTGAAAGCCGAGGAGACCGTGCCGATCGGCACCGACCCGGGACTGGCGGACAAAGCGGCCGTCCTGATGGCCGCCGAGCAGATCGGCGCCGCCGAACGCTGTCTGGAACTGACCGTCGAATATGCCAAGGACCGCGTGCAATTCGGCCGGCCGATCGGAAGCTTTCAGGCCCTCAAGCATCGAATGGCCGATCTGTATGTCACCGTCGCCGCGGCGAAGGCCGTCGTCACCGACGCGTGTAACGACCCCGCCCCCACCAACGCCGCCACCGCGCGCCTGGCCGCCACCGAGGCACTGAACGCGGTGGCCGCCGAGGGGATCCAGCTGCACGGCGGCATCGCGATCACTTGGGAACACGACATGCACCTGTACTTCAAACGTGCCCACGGCAGCGCGCATCTGCTGGAATCGTCGCAGGGACTACTCAAGCGATTGGAATCCGAGGTACTCACGACGCCGTGACCGACCGTGTCTCGCTACGAGCCGGCATCCCGCCGTTTTACGTGATGGATGTCTGGCTGGCGGCCGCGGAACGCCAGCGCAGCCACGGCGACTTGGTCAACCTGTCGGCCGGCCAGCCCAGCGTCGGGGCCCCCGAGCCGGTGCGAGCGGCGGCGGCCGCCGCCGTGCATTCCAACGAACTGGGCTACTCGGTGGCGTTGGGCATTCCCGAGTTGCGTACCGCGATCGCCGCTGACTATCAACGCCAGCACGGGCTCGACGTGGAACCCGACGCGGTGGTGATCACGACGGGTTCCTCGGGCGGCTTCCTGCTCACCTTCCTGGCCTGCTTCGACGTCGGTGACCGGGTGGCCCTGGCCAGCCCCGGCTACCCGTGCTACCGAAACATCCTGTCGGCGTTGGGATGCGAGGTGGTGGAAATCCCCTGCGGACCGCAGACCCGCTTCCAGCCGACCGCGCAGATGCTCGCCGAACTCGACCCCGCGGTGCAAGGTGTGATCGTCGCGAGCCCGGCCAACCCAACGGGCACCGTCATCGAGCCGACGGAGCTGGCCGCGATCGCCGCGTGGTGCGATGCGACGGGGGCGCGGCTGATCAGCGATGAGGTCTACCACGGTCTGGTCTACGAGGGGGCACCGCAGACCAGCTGCGCGTGGCAGACATCGCGAAATGCCGTAGTGGTCAACAGCTTTTCGAAGTACTACGCGATGACGGGCTGGCGGCTCGGCTGGCTGCTGGTGCCGGCCGAGCTGCGCCGCGCGGTGGACTGCCTCACCGGGAACTTCACCATCTGCCCGCCCGTGCTGTCACAGCTCGCCGCCGTCGCGGCCTTCACCCCGGCGGCCACCGCCGAAGCCGACGGCCACCTGCATCACTATGCGGCCAATCGCTCGCTGGTGCTCGACGGGCTACGCAGCATCGGCGTCGAGCGACTGGCCCCGACCGACGGCGCGTTCTACGTGTACGCCGACGTCTCGGAATTCACCGACAACTCGATCGAGTTTTGTTCGAAGCTGTTGGAGGACACCGGCATTGCGATCGCGCCGGGCATCGACTTCGACACCGCGCGCGGCAATTCGTTCGTGCGGCTGTCGTTTGCGGGGCCGACGAACGACATCGAAGAAGCGCTGCGACGGCTCGGCCCCTGGCTTTCGGCCCGCTAGCGAACCCGGCGAGGCGCTCAAGCGTCGAGCACCTGCGCGATGCGCGCCTCGAGCGCACCCCGATCGCCGACGCCCGCCACGTCGATGCCGAACCGCTCACCGAGCGCGTCGACAACCGCCGCCGCGTCATCGAGGCGCATTTTCTCGCTACCGTCGGCGCGGTGGATGGTCAGGTTTGCACCGGCCAGGTTGTAGCGGGCGTCGTCGGTGGTCAGCGCAACCGTCAGGCCGGTCACGAATGTCGACGTCGGGTGCGTGGACACGTACCAGCTGCCCACCGTCAGATCGATCTGCGGCACGGTCTGGGTGCCGAAGACGTACAGCGGTTGCCACTCGTCGCGGACCAGGGCCTGCAGGACCAGCCCGTCACCGTGATCGTTCAGCCGGTACGGCTCGTGGGTGGTCTGCTGGGCGTTCCCGGTCTGCAACCGGATGGGAGAGGTCAGGGTCTGGCCGCCGAAGCCGACGTCGACCAGGAAGGAACCCTGCGACCCGGGGAAGGTCACCGCGAGCACCGTGTGTGTCTGGGCGCCCAGCGGTGCGTCGGGCGGCTGCATCCAGACCACCCGCCCGGCCAACCGCCGCACCCGAAAGCCGATTTCGGTCAGTGCGTACCCCATCAGCCCGTTCTGCTCGTAGCAGTAGCCCCCGCGGCGCCGGTAGACCAGCTTGTCGATCAGCGCTTCCGGGCTCAGGTCGTCGACCGGCACGCCCCTGAGCGGGTCGAGATTCTCGAACGGGATCGAGCCGGTATGCGCGGTCATCAGGTCCTGCAGCACCTCGAGGGTCGGCTCGGCGGGACCCCCGTAATTGATGCGGTCGAAGTACGGGCCCAGATCCAGCGTCATGACACCATTCTGGCGCGCGGACCCCCGCCGAAGCAGCGGGCGTCGGCATCGGTTGTTTCATCCATGTCGAATACGGCAACCCGCCAACAGGTGGCCTTAGCGCTTCCCAACACTGACAACGGAGTCCATCATGAACACCAGCAACACCGTCTGGATCGTCGTCGCCGCAGTCGTGGCCGTCTTCATCATCATCGTCCTCATCATGCTTGCCCGGAGAGCGAGCCTGCGCCGCCGCGAGCGGGAAGCCGAGGGTATTCGCGAACAGGCCAAGGTGGAGAGCGCCAAGGTCGAGCGCCGCGAGGCGCTGGCCGCGGAGACGGCCGCCAAAGCCCGCGCCGCGCAGGCCGAAGCCGAGGCCAAGGCGGCCGAAGCCGCCCGGCTGCAGGATCGGGCGGCAGCGCATCAGACCGAAGTGGCGTCCTCGCGCGAACAACTGGACGAGCAGTTTAAGCGGGCTGACAGCCTGGACCCAAGGGTGAAGGCCGATAAGGATTCGGCCGCCGACGAGGGTGGCGCCGACCGCGACGCCGCGTGGAGCCAGGAGCAGCCAATCCCGGACAACTCCCCCACGGTGAACTTGTCGGGCACCGAGCGCGACGCCGGAAGCCATCGCGGCGGGCCCACCTAAAGAACCACTACAGCCAGGTGTCCTGGGTGGTGGTGGTCAGAAACGCCTCCAGGTCGTCGCGCCACTGCGCCGGCGTCGTCTTGTCCGGCTCGATACCGGTGTACTCACCGCGATAGAACAGCAGCGGCCGCGGTTTGATTTTGGGCGCTTCCGAAAGCGATTGCACCGCACCGAAAACAACGAAGTGGTCGCCTCCGTCGTGCGCGGAGGCGACCGTGCAGTCGATGTAGGCCAGCGAATTGTCGATGATCGGTGAACCGAGTTCGGAAGGGTGCCAGTCGATCCCGGCGAACTTGTCCGGCTCCTTGGAGCCGAAGCGGGCCGAGACGTGCTTCTGGTGCTCGGTCAGCATGTTGACGCAGAACCGGCCGCTGGCCTCGATGGCCTTCCACGACCGCGACACCTTGGTGGGGCAGAACAGCACCAACGGCGGATCCAGCGACAGCGCCGCGAAGGACTGGCAGGCGAAGCCGACCGGGACGTCGTCATGCACGGTGGTGATGATCGTGATCCCGGTGCAGAACTGGCCGAGCACGCTGCGGAACGTGCGCGGGTCGATCGGCGCGGCAGTCATAGCACCGAATTTAGCCCTTGAAGCCGACGCTGAAGTCGTGGCCCCACAGGCTGATCGCGGTGCTCTCCCTTGCGATCCAATCGCTGTCTTCGACTTGCCTTCCCTCGCAGCCGAACTCGACATCGAACCCGCTGGGCGTCTTCATGTAGAAGGACAACATCAGGTCGTTGACGTGGCGGCCCAGCGTCGCCGACATCGGCACCTTGCGGCGTAGCGCCCGATCCAGGCACAGGCCCACGTCGTCGGCCTGTTCGACCTCGACCATCAGGTGCACGATGCCGCTCGGGGTCTGCCCCGGCATGAAGGCCAGGCTGTGGTGACGCGGGTTGCAGCCCAGGAAGCGCAGCCAGGCCGGCGGCCCGTCGGCCGGCCGACCGACCACCTGCGGCGGTAACCGCATCGAGTCACGCAGCTTGAAGTCCAGCACATCCCGATAGAAGTGCAGCGTCTCTTCGTCGTCGCGGGTGGTCAACACCACGTGCCCCAGGCCCTGCTCGGCGGTGACGAACTTGTGCCCATACGGACTGACCACCCGACGGTGTTCGAGGGCGGCGCCGTGGAAGACCTCCAGGCAGTTACCGGACGGATCGGAGAATCGGATCATCTCGTCGACCCGGCGATCGGCAAGTTCGGCGGCGGTGGCCTCCTTATAGGGGGTGCCCTCGACGTCGAGCCGGTTGCGGATCTCTTGCAGGCCCGCGGCGTTCGCGCATTCCCAGCCGGCCTCGATGAGCCGGTCCTGCTCGCCGGGCACGATCACCAGCCGGGCCGGAAAGTCGTCCATCCGCAGATACAGCGCACCCTCGCCTGCGCCCTTGCCCTCGACCATTCCGAGGACCTTCAGGCCGTAGTCGCGCCAGGCCGCCATGTCGGTGGCCTCGATACGCAGATAGCCCAGAGAGCGGATGCTCATCGCGCACCTCCCAGGAAATCGATGGTGAGCTTGTTGAACTCGTCGAACTTCTCCACCTGCGCCCAGTGCCCACATTGGCCGAACACGTGAAGCTGGGCACGCGGAATGGTTTTCAGTGGGACCAGTGCGCCGTCGAGCGGGTTGACCCGATCCTCGCGGCCCCAGATCAGCAGCACCGGCTGACGCAGCCGATGCACCTCGCGCCACATCATGCCGAGCTCGAAGTCCGCTCCGGCGAAAGACATTCCCATCGCACGGGTCGCCGTCAGCGATTCGGGCGTGCTGGCCAACTCGAAACGCTGCTCGATCAACTCCGGGGTGATCAGTTTCTGGTCGTAGACCATGACCCGAAGGAATGCCTCGAGGTTTTCGCGGGTGGGTTCGGCGGAGAACTTGCCCAGCCGTTTGACGCCCTCGGTCGGGTCGGGCGCGAACAGGTTCACGCTCACCCCGCCGGGCCCCATCAGCACCAGGCGGCCGGCCCGGTCCGGGTAGTCCAGTGCGAAGCGGACCGCGGTGCCACCGCCCAGTGAATTCCCAACCAGCGGAACGCGTCCCAGGCCGAGGTGATCGAAGAGGCCCTTGAGCGCCCGCGCGGCGTAGTGGTTGAACTGCCCGTGCTCGGCGCGCTTGTCGGAGTGGCCGTACCCGGGCTGGTCGACGGCCAGCACGTGAAACTGCTTCGCCAGCACCGGGATATTGCGGGAGAAGTTCGTCCAGCTCGCCGCGCCCGGGCCGCCGCCGTGCAGCAGCACCACCATCTGCTCGTTGCCGACACCGGCCTCGTGGTAGTGCAGCTTCAGCGGACCGTCGACGTCCACCTCTGCGAAGCGCGAAGTGGACTCGAAGGTGAGCTCTTCGGTTGCCGAGGTGCCGGTCATTCGGCGCCGCTCCTCTCCCCCGCAAGCGGGAGGTGCCCCCACATCGCTTCGCTCTGCATCGTCGCCGGCGCTAGACCATGGTGTCGCCGGGCGGCAACCCGAACTCGTTGTTCCCGAAGATCTGGTAGGCCCGCTCGGGGTCGTTGGCCGCGTGCACGCGGCCGGCATGGGCGTCACGCCAGAATCGTTGCACCGGTTGGTCATTGCCCAGCGCGGTGGCACCGGAAGCCTCGAACAGCCGGTCGATGGACGCGATCGCACGGCCGGTGGCGCGCACCTGATCGCGGCGAGCGCGGGCACGCAGGTCAAACGGGATCTCCTTGCCGGCGGACAGCAGCGCGTACTCGTCGGCAACGTTGCCGCTCAGCTGGCGCCACGCCGCGTCGATGTCGCTGGCGGCTTCGGCGATGCGGACCTTGGCGAACGGGTCGTCCTTGGCCTTCTCACCGGCGAACGCCGCGCGCACCCGCTTGCCCTGGTGTTCGACGTGCGCGTCGTACGCCCCGTAGGCCATGCCGACGATCGGCGCGGAGATCGTGGTGGGGTGCATTGTGCCCCAAGGCATCTTGTAGACCGCGGCGGTGTTGGTCTCGTATCCACCCGCGGTGCCGTCGTTCATCGCCTTGTAGGACAGGAACCGGTGCCGCGGCACGAAGACGTCCTTGACGACGACGGTGTTGCTGCCGGTGCCGCGCAGGCCGACGACATGCCACACGTCGTCGATGCGGTACTCGCTGCGCGGGATCAGGAAGGAGCCGAAGTCGACAGGGCGGCCGTCCTTGATCACCGGACCGCCGAGGAACGCCCACGTGGCGTGGTCACAACCCGACGACCAGTTCCATGAACCGTTGACCAGATAACCGCCGTCGGTCACAACGCCCGCGCCCATCGGGGCATACGACGACGAGACCCGGGTCTTGGGGTCCTCGCCCCAGACCTCCTCCTGCGCCCGCTGGTCGAACAGCGCGAGGTGCCAGTTGTGCACGCCGATGATCGAGCTCACCCAACCGGTGGAACCACACGCGCTGGCCAGCCGCCGCACCGCCTCGTAGAACAGCGCCGGATCGCACTGCAACCCGCCCCACTGCTCGGGCTGCAACAAGGTGAAGAAGCCCACATCCTGCAGGTCCTGAACGGTTTCGTCGGGCAGCCGCCGCAGATCCTCCGTCGCCTGAGCGCGTTCGCGTATCTGCGGGAGCAGATCATCGATGCCAGCCAAAACCGACTGCGCATCACGCTGTTGAATGGACGTCACTTACGTTTGCCTCCTGCGCCAGACTTACTCAGCGGACTTACACCAGAGACTAGAACACGTTCCGATTTGTGTCGAGCAGGGTATTCCTGCGGCTGGTAGCGATACGAATCCGCTTTTCTGTAACATGTTCTAGTTGCCACGAAAGGAAGGGACGGGCCTTGACCGAGGCGATTCCCGACGAGCCACTCGGTGACCACGTCCTTGAACTGCAGGTCGCCGAGGTCATCGCCGAGACCGACGATGCGCGGTCGCTGGGAATGCGCAGCGTCAAGAACTGGCCCGGCGCGTACCGCAGCCGCTCCGGCGGGACGTCGGGGTCGCCCGCCTCGTCCGGCACCGCGAACACCAGCGACCGCGCATCGTCGGTCTCGGCGATGACCTCGGCGACCTGCAGTTCAAGGACGTGGTCGCCGGCGGCTCGTCGGGAA
>NZ_LZMB01000432.1 GCF_001673555.1 Mycobacterium sp. 1165178.9
ACCCGTCGGTGCCCAGGGTGACGTAGGTGCCCGGCACCCAGGGCCGGATCTGCTCGGGAACGGCACGCATCCAATCCGACACCGCGACCACCGGCCCGCTCGCGTCCGAGAGGGCCTCGGTGACGTACGGGACGCCCGCCGGCCGATCCGGGTGGCGCAGTCTCGCCCGATCGACGGCCACACCGTCGCGGTTCAGCTCGCCCCAGCTGGTCACCGACCACACGTCGGCGGCGACGTCCCACTCCGCGGCCAGCATCTCCGCGGCGTGCAGTGCCGACGGCATCGCCACCCCGGACGCCAGGATCTGCGCGTTATTGGTCCGCTGTTCGGTGGCGGCGCGGTAGCGGTACAGGCCGCGCAGCACGCCCTCGGGGTCAAAATTCTCCGGCTCGGGCGGCTGCACGTACGGCTCGTTGTAGACGGTGATGTAGAAGAACACGTCCTCGGGGTTCTCGCCGAACATCCGCGCCAGACCGCTTTCCACGATGTAGGCGATCTCGTAGGCGAAAGCCGGGTCGTAGGCGACCACCGCCGGGTTGGTACTGGCCAGCAGCAGCGAGTGGCCGTCGGCGTGCTGCAGGCCCTCGCCGGTCAGTGTGGTGCGTCCCGCGGTGGCTCCGAGCAGGAAGCCGCGTGTCATCTGATCGGCGGCGGCCCACAGGCCGTCCCCGGTGCGCTGGAAGCCGAACATCGAATAGAAGATGTAGATCGGGATCATCGGCTCGTTGTGCGTCGCATACGACGTGCCGGCAGCGATGAACGACCCTACCGACCCGGCTTCGTTGATGCCCTCGTGCAGGATGTGGCCGCCTTCGCTTTCCTTGTAGGCCAGCATCAGCTCGGCGTCCACTGCGGTGTACAGCTGCCCGTTCCGGTTGTAGATCTTCAGCGACGGGAACCACGAGTCCATCCCGAAGGTGCGCGCCTCGTCGGGAATGATCGGCACGATGCGCGGGCCAATCTCTTTGTCCCGCAACACTTCTTTGAAGGTCCGCACCGTCGCCATGGTGGTGGCGACCTCCTGGTTTCCGGAACCCTTCTTCAGAGCGGCATAGGTCTCGCGTCCCGGCAGCCGCAGCGCCTTCGCCTTGGTCCGCCGCTCGGGCAGGAAGCCGCCGAGGGTGCGTCGGCGATCGACCATGTAGCGGATCTCCTCGGCGTCGGAGCCGGGGTGGTAGTAGGGCGGCAGGTAGGGATCCTCTTCCAGCTGGGCATCGCTGATCGGAATCCGGATCGCGTCGCGGAAGTCCTTGAGATCTTGCAACGCAAGCTTTTTCATCTGGTGGGTGGCGTTGCGCCCCTGGAAGTGCGCACCCAGCGAGTAGCCCTTGATGGTCTTGGCCAGGATCACCGTCGGCTGGCCCTTGTGGTCGACGGCGGCCCGGTAGGCGGCGTAGACCTTGCGATAGTCGTGGCCACCGCGCTTGAGGTTCCAGATCTCGGAGTCGCTCATGTGCTCCACGAGCGCCTTGGTGCGCGGGTCGCGGCCGAAGAAGTGGTCGCGCACGTACGCACCGTCGTTGGCCTTGTACGTCTGGTAGTCGCCGTCCGGGGTGGTGTTCATCAGGTTCACCAGTGCGCCGTCGCGGTCGGCGTGCAGCAGGGCGTCCCATTCGCGGCCCCAGACCACCTTGATGACGTTCCAGCCGGCGCCGCGGAAGTACGACTCCAGCTCCTGAATGATCTTGCCGTTACCGCGCACCGGGCCGTCGAGGCGCTGCAGGTTGCAGTTGACGACGAACGTCAGGTTGTCCAGACCCTCCAGCGACGCCACGTGCGCGAGGCCCCGGCTCTCCGGCTCGTCCATCTCGCCGTCGCCCAGGAAGCACCACACGTGCTGGTCCGAGGTGTCCTTGATGCCGCGGTCGTGCAGATAGTGGTTGAACCGCGCCTGGTAGATGGCGTTGAGCGGGCCAAGGCCCATCGAGACCGTGGGGAATTCCCAGAAGTCGGGCATCAGTCGCGGGTGCGGGTAGGAGGGCAGGCCGCCGGCGGCGTGGCTGTGTTCCTGCCGGAAGCCATCCATGCGGTCGGCCGTCAAGCGGCCTTCCAGGAAGGCCCGGGCATAAATGCCCGGGGACGCGTGGCCCTGGATGAAGACCTGGTCCCCGCCGCCGGGGTGCGTTTTGCCGCGAAAGAAGTGGTTGAACCCGACCTCGTACAGCGCCGCCGACGAGGCGTAGGTCGAAATGTGGCCGCCCACACCGACTCCCGGGCGCTGAGCGCGGTGCACCATGATGGCCGCGTTCCACCGGATCCAGGCGCGATAGCGCCGTTCTACATCCTCGTCGCCGGGGAACCACGGCTCGAGTTCGGTCGGAATGGTGTTGACGTAGTCGGTCGACGTCAGCGACGGGATGGCGACGCGCTGCTCGCCGGCCCGTTCCAGCAATCGCAGCATCAGATAACGCGCCCGCGACGGGCCGGACCGCTCCAGCAGTTCATCGAAGGACTCCAGCCACTCCGACGTCTCTTCTGGATCGATGTCGGGTAGGTAGGAGGCCACCCCCTCGCGGATCACCCGCACGCGGTCGGGTTCGGTTGCGCCGTGGGGGTTTGTGGCCAGATCGTGGCGCACGAACTCAGTTGTCAACGCACTACTCCTGTTGTTGGCGGAATGTGTGCCGTAACGGGTGGGTCGCACCCTTCCACCATCGTGCCGCACCGGTGTCTCGCGCGGAAAGCCGACGTCGGGTAGCCGATGCAGCGTCACCTGGCGAACACGAACTCGGCGTGTATGGGGCAGGCGCGCAACCCACCCGGTAACGTCAGGCATGTGCTCACCCGGTGGCGTGCCGTCCCTCAGGCGCAGGTGAAGGCTTTACCCCGGCGCGGGGCGTTGGCGCTGGGATGTATGGCCGTGGCGCTGATGGGCATAGTCGGGTGCACTTCCGTCACGAACGGCACGGCAACCCCCGACACCAAGGTGGCGCCGGCCTACCGCCAGTCGGTGTCCGCGTCGGTGTCGGCGTCGTCGGTGACCTCGAGCGTCCGGGAGTCGCAGCGGCAACAATCGCTCC
>NZ_LZMB01000433.1 GCF_001673555.1 Mycobacterium sp. 1165178.9
GCATCGGGCACTCGGGCGGCGGCGAGCGGGCGGCGCTTCTCCTCCCACGAGACAGCGCGGTACTTGAAGGGGGCGCCGAGCTCGCGATGAACCGCGGCTTCCACGCGTTCTTCCGGCAGTACTACAACCTGCGCGCCCTGCTGAGCCGAATCGACCCGCAACTGCGGATGCTCACTCCCGTCGAGGATTACCCGCTGATCGACGGGGCGGGCCGGCGCGACAGCTTCCGCGGGCTGCCGCGCACCCCACCGTGGAACGCCGTGGTGTTCGCGGCGCGCAGCCCCACGTTCCGGCTGCGTGACTTCACCCGCATCGACGCCCGGGCGGCCGCACCACTGGCCGCCGTATCGGTGCCCGGCACCTACAAGCGCCTGGACCACACCGACGCCGCGACGTTCCTCGAAGACATCCGTTTCCCCGAGGCCGCACGGCATCTGGCGTTCGAGGTCTTCTCCCGCAGCTTCTTCGCCGACCCCTCCCAGCTGTCGGCGGCCGAATTGGCGACCATGTTTCACATCTACTTTTTGGGGTCGTCCGAAGGCCTGATCTTCGACGTGCCGTGCGCGAACTACGACAGCGCCCTGTGGGAGCCGTTGCGCGCCTACCTCGAAGGGCTGGGCGTGCGGTTCCGGCTCGCAACCAAAGTGCTGAGCATCCAAATGGAGTCGACGAAGCCCTTCCGGGTGTGCACCGATTCCGATGCCCACCCCGACGTCGACGCCGCCGTATTGGCCACCGACGTCGAGGGCTTGAAGCGGATCGTTGCTGCGTCGAGCGACCTGGGCACCGACGAGTGGCGTGCCCAGATATCGCGGCTGCGCACCGCGCCGCCGTTCGCCGTGCATCGGTTGTGGCTCGACCGGCCGGTGGCGGCGCACCGGCCGGCGTTTCTGGGCACCGCCGGCCATGAGCCGCTCGACAACATCAGCGTGCTGGACCGCTACGAATGCGAAGCCCGCAACTGGGCCGCCGCGCATCACGGTTCTGTCGTCGAACTGCACTCGTACGCATTGGATTCCGCGCCGTCGCGCGCCGCCGCGCTACGACAGCTGCACAGGATCTATCCGGAAACCGCTGCGGCACAGATCGTCCACGAGAAGCTGCTGCATCGCAGCGACTGCCCACTGTTTTCCCCCGGCTCCTATCCCTACCGGCCGCCGGTCAGCACGCCGACACCGGGACTGTTGCTGGCCGGCGACGCCATCCGCATCGACTTGCCGGTGGCCCTCATGGAGCGGGCCGCCACCACCGGCTGGTGCGCGGCGAATCAACTCCTGCAACGATGGGGGTTAGCCGGGCACCCGTTGGCCACGGTACCCACCCATGGCCGGTCACCACTGCTGCGATGGCTGGCCGAGCGCGAAAGATCCAGCCGACCATGAAGATCCACGAACAGCTTCAACAACGCCTGTCCGCCACGCGGACCAAAGGGTGGCCACTGCAGGTGCTTCCGCGCATGTCATGGGCCGATCAGCGCCCGACATATCGCGACGCACAACCCGCGATCATCGAGGGCGCGTTGCGGCGCTCGCAGCGCAAATCCACCGGCAACTGGTATGCGTTCGCCGCCAGCGACCGGGTGCCCGTCGGACGACCCTTGGGCACGCGGGTGGCGGGTGCCGACCTCGTCGCCTGGCGCGACGAACGGGGCGGGCTGTGCGTGGGGCCGCGCAGTTGTCCGCATTTGGGGGCGGACCTGGCCACCGGCACCGTGCACCGGGGCGCGCTGATCTGCCGCTGGCACGGCCTGACGCTGGACGGACGCGCTCGCGAATTCGGCTGGAGCCCGCTGCCCAGCCACGACGACGGCGTCCTGGCATGGGTGCGGCTCGACGCCGTGGGCAAGGAGGAACCGCTGGATCGGCCGGTGATTGGGCAGCGGCCGACCGGCGACACGCTGAGCGCGGTCGCCCGCATGGTGGGCGTGTGCGAGCCGAGCGACATCATCGCCAACCGCCTCGATCCATGGCACGGCGCGTGGTTTCACCCCTACTCGTTCACCCGGCTCGATGTGCTCACGACACCCACCGAACAGGTCGACCGATTCGTGGTGGCGGTGACCTTCCGGATGGGACGCCTGGGGGTGCCCGTCGTCGCGGAGTTCAGTTGCCCCGAGGCGCGCACCATCGTCATGCGCATCGTGGACGGAGAGGGCGCCGGCAGCGTCGTCGAAACCCACGCGACCCCAATGGGTTCGGGTCCCGATGGCCGACCGCGCACCGCCGTCCTGGAAGCCACCATCGCGCATTCGGACCGGCCCGGTTTCGCGCGCGCCTCGCGGGTGGCGCCCTTGATCACGCCCTTCGTGCGCTATGCGGCCACCAAACTATGGCGCGACGATCTCGCCTATGCCGAGCGCCGCTACCAGGTACGCGCGGGAATCGGGTAGCCAGGTGGCGTTTCGCGGCCGGCCTCGAATTCGGCCGGCACACCGATTCGCTCTGACACGCTGAACTGACCCTAGGGGCTTACGCTGCCGGTTTGCCCAGTTGTTCAACTTGTCATGCCAAGCGGGGTTTCGCCGCGTCGCTTAGGGGAACGCGGGAGTTTAGCCGCCGGAGACCTCAGGCGGGCGAATTGCATTCAAGCCAACCAAGGAGAATCGATGGCGGACGATGGCGGGCGCACTAACCCGGTCAAGGGTGTAGTCGAGGGCGTCAAGGCAGTGGCCAAACAGGCGATCGGGGCGGTGTCCGGTCAGGATTATCTGGTCCGCGAAGGGAAGGCCCAGAAGGCTCAGGCAAGCGGCTACATTCCCAGCGCGCCGGGCGCCGAACCACCAGACCTGACCGAGCCGACGACACCGCGAGGGCCGTTGCCGCCCAAGAACGATCAAATCGCTCCGGATCTTCGCACCGCGACCGGAACACCGGTGGATGGCCCGGCGACCGCGCGGGGGCAGCAGGACAACTACTTGACCACCGCTCAGGGTGTGCGGTTGTATGACACCGATCATTCGCTGAAGGCCGGTGAACGCGGCCCGACGCTCCTGCAGGATCATCATCTGCGCGAGAAGATCACGCACTTCGATCATGAGCGCATTCCCGAACGGGTGGTGCACGCCCGTGGCGCGGGCGCTCACGGCGTATTCCGGGGTAACGGCGCCGCCGAGAAACTCTGTAAGGCGGAGTTTCTCAGGTCCGGTGTCGAGACTGCGGTATTCGTCCGGTTCTCAACCGTCATCGGCTCCCGCGGATCGGCCGACACCGTGCGGGACACCCGTGGCTTCGCCACCAAGTTCTACACGAACGAGGGCACATTTGATCTGGTCGGCAACAACATCCCGGTGTTCTTCATTCAGGACGGCATCAAATTCCCCGACGTCATCCATGCGGCCAAGCCGCACCCGGATCGCGAGATCCCGCAAGCCCAGACAGCGCACGACACGTTCTGGGATTTCGTGTCGCTACACACCGAAGCATCCGCGCACACCATGTGGGCCATGTCCGACCGGGCGATCCCGCGGTCTTACCGGACGATGGAGGGCTTCGGCGTCCACACGTTCCGGCTGGTCGCGCCGGACGACACGACGTCGTTGGTGAAGTTCCATTGGAAGCCGCGGCTGGGGGTGCATTCGCTGGTGTGGGAGGAGGCGCAGATCGCCGCTGGCGTCGACCCCGACTTCCACCGGCGTGACCTCGCCGACGCCATCGAGGCCGGCGCCTACCCCGAGTGGGATCTGGGCATCCAGGTCTTCCCGGACAACCCGGAGCAAACCTTCGAAGGCATCGATCTCCTCGACTCAACGAAGATTGTGCCCGAGGAGTTGGCCCCGGTTCAGGTCATCGGCACCATGCAGCTCAACGCCAACCCGACCAACTTCTTCGCCGAAACCGAGCAGGTCGCCTTTCATATCGGTCACTTGGTTCCCGGTATCGACGTCACCGACGACCCACTGCTGCACGCACGGTTGTTCTCCTACCTCGACACTCAGATCACCCGGCTGGGCGGCCCGAACTTCGCGCAGATCCCGATTAACCGCCCGCACGCGCCGGTCAACGACATGTTGCGGGACGGCTTTCACCAACACGGCGTACATCCGGGCAATGCGCCCTACCGCCCGAATTCCATTGATGGCGGATGCCCGTTCGCCGCCGGAGCCGATCTCGCCGCCTTCATCGAGGCCCCCGTTGCGCTGCCCGCGTCGAGGAAATGTCGCGCAAATCCCGCGAGCTACGACGACCACTTCAGCCAGGCGACGTTGTTCTATCGCAGCCTGCAGCCGGTCGAACAGGCACATGTGATCGAGGCGTTCGCCTTCGAGTTGGGTAAATGCTACGAGCAGGTGATCAAAGAACGCGAGCTCTCTGTGCTCGCGAAGATCGATACCGAGCTGTGCGCCGCCGTCGCGGAGCGACTGGGTTTGGAGCCGCCTGTTCCGGGCGCGGCGCCTTCCGCCCCGGCGGGCAGTCCGGCGCTTTCGCAAGTCGGGAAACGGTGGCCGGTGGCCGGTCGTCGCATCGGCATCCTCACCGACGCGGAGTCCGACATCGGCGAGGTGACTGCGGCGGTTGCCGCGATCACCGCCGCCAAGCTGGTCCCCCTGGTGTTCGCTTCACATGGTGGAACGCTGAACCGCGACGGCGGCCCGCCAGTTTCTCGCACCTATTCGACGGGACGATCCGTAGAAGTCGACGCGGTTCTCGTCGCTGGATCACCAGCCGAAGCCAGTGCTCGGACCCTCGTCGACGAGGCGTTCCGTCATCTCAAGCCGATCGGCGTGCTGCCGCCGGGGACCAATCTGCTTGCGGCAGCGGGCCTTCCGGCGGAAGGAGAGGGTATCTTCACGGGCTCGGACGCGTCGGGAATCGTCTCGTCGCTCGTCACCGGTCTCGAGGAGCACCGCGTGTGGAACCGCGTCGTCCCCACTTGACCGGTCAGACCGGGGCCGGGCCTACGGCTGGATCGGATTGTCGGCGACGGACAGCTGTCCGGCTGAGCATTCGTCGTGTCAACCGTGCTGGTGAACGACCGGAACGATGCGCAACCTAGCGCACGGTGCAAGGATATTGAAACGTTCGCAATCAGGCATGGCCAGCCGTGACGAACCGGTACGTCGCCGTCGTCGCGGTGACGGTCGGTGCACACCTGGCGTACCTGCTGTACGTACCGTGCGGGGGTCTCCTAGCGTTGCGCTGGCCTCGAACCATGCTCGTGCACGTACCGGCAGTGGCTTGGCGTGTC
>NZ_LZMB01000434.1 GCF_001673555.1 Mycobacterium sp. 1165178.9
GCACGCACGGCCCCCGCAAACATTGCCTTCTCGGCCTCATCGGTGATCGGTCGTTGCGGCACAACATATCCGGCCAGCGACGTGCCGCCGTGCACCTCCCACGTGCGCGCCGCCGCCGCGGCGACGCCGTCGGCGGCGGCCAGCGCCGCCTCGACCTCGGCCAGCTCGACACGGAAACCGCGCACCTGCACCTGGTGGTCGGAACGTCCGACGAATTCCAGTTGCCCATCCTCGGTCCACCGGGCCAGGTCGCCGCTGCGGTACAACCGCGAACCCGGCTTTGCGCCATAGGGATTGGCGATAAATCGTGTCGCCGTCAAGCCCGCTCGTTTCCAATAGCCGCGAGCCAGTTGGTCACCGGCGTAGTACAGCTCGCCCACCACACCGACCGGCACGGGGCGCAACCCATCGTCGAGCAGATATGCCTCGGCACCCGGGACCGGCCTTCCGACAAGTGGATTCGGCAAGCCCAGCCGCCCGCGGGATACGGCGCCTGAGGTCTCGGTGGAACCGATGTTGTTGAGCAGCTCGGTGCTGGTGCCGTCCTGGTCGGCGCATACCGAAACCAGCCGCTGCAGAAGGGCTGTCGTCACCGGTTCGCCGCCGCACACCAGCCGTGACAATGAGCGCACGGCCCCGGGCCGGCTGTCCACCAATGCCGAGACCAGGCTTGGCACCGCGGTTACCTGAGCGACCGAATACCGGTCTATCAAGTCTCCGAGGGCCTCTGGATCGCGGTGCTCGGCATCGTCGGCCAGGATCATGGTCGCGCCGGCCGCCAGGCCGGCCAGCATCTCCATGCCGCCTTCGAGGAAAGTGATGGAGGCCTGGGCCAGGCGGACGTCGTCCGTTCGCGGCGGGTAGTGCCGCAGCTGCCAGTCGAGCCGCGCTGCCATCGAGCGATGAGTTCCCACCGCACCTTTCGGCTTGCCGGTGGAGCCGGACGTGAACACCAGGTACATCGGGTCGTCGGGGTGTGGCAGTGGCAAGCCCTCCGCCCGCGGACGCACGGCGTCGCTGTCCATTAGGGCACGTACCTGTGGATCGTCTAGCGAGATCAGCTCCACCCCCGGCACCTGCGGCATGGTGTCCACCGCTTCGACCGTCGCGACCACGACCGGCGGTTGCACGTCGTCGAGCATGAATTGCTTTCGCGCCAGGGGATAACCGGGATCGATGGGAAAGTAGCCGGCGCCCGCCTTCATGATGGCCACCAGCGAAACCACCAGTTCGATGCTCCGCCGGGTCGACAGCCCGACCAGCGACCCCGGCCCCACTCCCTTCTGCACGAGCAGCGCGGCCAGGTTGTCCGAACGGCGGTGCAGCGCGGGGTAATCGACGTATTCCGCGCCGCAGCGCACCGCGATGCGGTCGGCGCCCCACGTCCGGCTGGGTTCCAGCAACTCCGGGATGGTGCGCGGTCGGTCGTGTGGCGGCTGCTCGCCGCGACTCCAGCTCTGCAGAATGCGAGGGTCTTCGGCATCGATCAGCTGAACATCCCGCAAAGTCTGGTCGAGGTCGTTGGCAAACTCCGTGAGCGTCCGGGTCAGCCAATCCGCCAACCGCTCGATGGTGGTCCTGGCGTAGAGCTCGGTGCGGTAGATGACATTGCAGTGATAGCCGATGTCGCCGGAGCCGTCGGTACCGAAGAAATTGACGCTCAGATCCGCGTGCGCCATGTCGAAAATCGGGTCCAGCGACGTGCACACGGTGTCCTGCTCGCCGCTGCCGGCGGCCGCGGTCTCGATTACCCGCGTGGCGGACAGGTGATCCCGGACGTGCACGACGACCTGGAACAGCGGGTTGCGTGACAGCGAGCGCACCGGGCTGACGCTGTCGACCACGCGATCGAACGGCAGGTCCTGGTGGGCGTAGGCGGCCAGGGCGGTCTCCCGGGCCCGCTTGAGCAGTTCACGCAACGTCGGGTTGCCGTCCAGGTCGTTGCGCAGCACCAGGATGTTGACGAAGAATCCGATCAGCTGGTCCAATTCGGCTTCGGTGCGGCCGGCGACCGGGCTGCCCAGCGGAATGTCGGTGCCGCCACCGGCTTTGTGCAACACGACGGCGACGACCGTTTGCAGCAGCATGAATTCGGTGATGCCCAGCTCGCGACATAGCTCACCGAGCCTGGCGCGGGTGGCCGAGTCGATGTGGAAGTCGACGGACTCCCCCTCGCCGCTAGGCACCGGCTGGCGCGGAAAGTCCGGACGCAGCCCGGTGTCCTCCGGCATGCCGGCCAGCTGCCTCGTCCAGTACTCCCGCTGATCGCCGGCGATCGCGGATTCCTGGCCGCCGGCGTCCCCCAGGAACGTGCGCTGCCACGCCGCGTAGTCGGCGTACTGCACACGAAGCGGAGCCCAGGATGGCGCTTCCCCGCCGCGCCGGGCCCGGTAGGCCGTCATCACGTCGGCGAACAGCACGCCCGCCGACCAATGGTCGGAGGCGATGTGGTGCACGACCAGCGACAGCACGTGCTCGGCGGTGTTTTCGGGGCGCAGGACCGCGACCCGGATCGGCAATTCGGCGTCCAGCTCGAAGCAGTGGCACCGCTCGACGTCGAGCTGCCGTTGCAGCCAGGCATCGTCGGGTCCCTCCTCGCGGCGCACCGGAACCTTGGCACCGGCCGGACCCACGACCTGATACGGCACACCGTCCAGCTCGACATAGCTGGTGCGCAGGATTTCGTGCCTGGCAACGACATCGCCGACGGCGGCGATCAGCGCGTCAATGTCCCAGGGCCCGGTCAGTTTCGCCGCAAAGGGGATGTTGTTGACCCGGCTGGGCCCGTCGACGCGGTAGGCGAACCAGCTGCGCAGCTGTGACGCCGACAGCGGCATGGGCTCGTCGTGCGCGGTGGTGATCAGCCTGGGCCGCGACGGCGTCAGTTCACCCGAACTCAGCTGGTCGATCCGCTCGGCCAGCGCTCCGACCGTGGCGAGCTCGAACACGTCCCGGATGCCGATTTCCACGCCGCAGTCCGCGCGGATCGCGGTGACCAGCTTGGTGGCCACCAGCGAGTGGCCGCCCAGATCGAAGAACGAGTCGTCGGCGCCCACCCGCTCGTGGCCGAGCAGCCCGGAAAACAGCTGCGCGACGCGCTGTTCGGTGGGGGTCGTGGGGTCGCGGTATTCGGTTGCCGCCGCGATCTGCGGTTGAGGCAGCGCGGCGCGGTCGATCTTCTGGTGCGCGGTGATCGGGATTTCGTCGAGCACCACGTAGGCGGCCGGGGTCATGTAGTCCGGCAGCGCGGCGGCCACCCGGGCCCGGATGCGTTCGACGTCAACCGTTTCCGTGCCGGCGCCCTGGGCCGGCGTCACGTATCCCACCAGGCTCTTGCCCAGCTGGGGCAAGTCCATCGCCAGCACGATCGCCTGCCCGACGCTGGGGTCGACCGAGATCGCGGCCGCGATCTCACCCAACTCGATGCGGAAACCGCGGATCTTGACCTGCTCGTCGGCGCGGCCGACGAACTCGATGTCACCGGTGGCGTTGCGGCGGGCCAGGTCGCCGGAGCGATACATCCGCCCGCCGGGCGTGAACGGGTCGGCGACGAACCGCTCGGCCGTCATCTGGGGCCTGCGGTGATAGCCATGCGCGACATGTGTTCCGGCGATGTAGATTTCGCCGATCACGCCGACGGGAACCGGCTGCAGCGCGTTGTCGAGCAGATACACCTGCGTATTTATCTTGGGTCGGCCGATCGGCACCACCCGGGTGCCCTGGGCGCCCTCCACCGGATAGCTGGTGCAGTTCACCACCGTCTCGGTCGGCCCGTAGAAGTTGTACAGCGACGCGTCGAAGGTGGCGTGAAACTTGTCGGCGATCTCGCCGGGCAGTGGCTCCCCGCCGATCGGCACGCGCCGCAGGGTGCGCCACTGGCCGACGCCGGGCAGCGAGAGGAACAGCCCCAACAGCGACGGCACGAAGTGCATCGACGTAATGCCCTCACGCGCAAGCAGGTCGGTCAGGTAGCCGATATCGCGCAATCCGTCGGGCCGCGGAATCACCAAGCGGGCGCCCATGATCAACGTGCCAAAGATCTCGCCCATCGACACGTCGAAACTGGGCGAGGCGACCTGCAGCAGACGATCGGTGTCGTCGACCCGGTATTCGTCGCCGAACCAGACGAAATACTCGGCGATCGGTGCGTGCGACACCGGAACACCTTTGGGCAGCCCGGTAGAACCCGACGTGTAGATCAGGTAGGCGGTGTTGTGGGGGCTCAGCGGCCGGATCAGCTCAGCGGGCGCTGTGGCCGGATAGTGCGCCGCGTCGGTAACCGGTTCGCGCACCACCAGTTTGGCGTCCGCATCCTCGAGGATGAAGATCAGGCGGTCCTCCGGGTAGGTGGGGTCCACCGGCAGATAGACCCCGCCCGCTTTGAGCACCCCGAGTGCGGTGATGACCAACTCGGGAGACTTGTCCAACAGCACCGCGACGCGATCCTCGGTGCCGATGCCTTGCCCGATGAGCCAGTGCGCCACACGATTCGACTCCTCGTCGATCTCTCGGTAGCTGTAGGCGCGGCCCTCGTAGACCACGGCGACGGCATCGGGCGTCAGGGCCGCCCTGCGGCCGACCAGCTCGGGCAACGTGCTGGCCGGGGTGACGAATTCCTCGCCGGTCGACACCGCGCGCAGCCACTCGGCGTCTTCGCCGCTCATCAACGCGCATGCCGACAGCTTCGCGTCGGGCCCGGAGAGCAAGCCGTCGAGCAAGGCGGCGTAGTGACGCAGCAATTGCTCGACCAACTGCTGATCCATGACCTCGACCAGGTACTCGGCCTCGACAACGGCGCCGCTCGAACCGTCGGGCGTCCGCTTCAGCTCGACCATCAAACTCAGCGGCAATTGATTGAAATGCCCGCGCAATTCCCCGCGTTCGCAACGCACGCCGGGCGGGCAGAAGCCGGCGCCGTCGGGCTCCCGCTGCCCGAAGCTCACCCGCGTCATCCGGTCGGCGCCATGCCGGCGATCGGGATTCGACTCGCGCACCAGCCAGTCGAGGTCGGCGCGCGAATGGGCGAAAGCGCCTACGGCGTCGTCACGCGTTTGGGCCAGCAGCTCGCGGAACGTCTGGTGCGGTTGCGGCCGCAGCCGAATCACCACGGTGTTGCCGTAATACCCGATCACATCCTCGGTGCCCGCGCCGCGGTTGAGCACCGGCGCCGCCACCAGGAAGTCGGTCGACTGGGTGTATCGGTGCACGAGCGCGGCGAACGCCGCCATCAGCACCAGGTACGGAGTGGCGCCCGTCTCGCGGGCCAGCGCGGCCGCCCGATCGACGGTGTCCGCTGACAACCGCGTGGACGCGCGCTGCGCGCGCCAGGTGGTGGGCACCACCGAACCGTTGGCCCCGGGAAGCTCGAGCGGCTCCGGTAGGTCGGCCATCAGCGGCCGCCAGTAGTCCAGGTCCTCCTGACGAATGGCGGTCGCAGCCGCCGAATGATCCGTCAGCGCTCGGTCATCGGCGAAGACGTCCGGGTCGGTGTATGCGCGAGTCAGATCGGCGAAGAACGGTGCCCACGAGCCGTCATCCCAGGCGATGTGGTGCGCGGTGATCAGCAGCATCAGTTCGTCGTCGGCCAGGCGCGCCGCCGTGACTCGCAACGGTGAATCCCTGCTCAGGTCGAATGGCCGTCGAAAGTCCCGCTGCGCCAGCACATCCAGCCGTAACCGGCGAGCCTGATCGGTCAACCCGGCCAAATCGTGCTCGGCCCATTCGGGTCGCAGGTCCTCGCGGATCACCGGATGCGGGTCGCCCTCACCGTTCGTGGCATACGTCGTGTGCAGGACGGGGTGCCGTGCGGCGACGGCGTCGACGGCACGGTGCAACCGCGCCGTATCGATCGAGCCGGACAGGCGATAGGAGACGCAGATGTTGAGCAGCGCACTATCGGGATCGACGGACTGCACGAACCACATCCGGTGTTGGCCGACCGACATGCGCGGCTCGCCGGCGCCTCCCACCGGTGCCGCGGCCGCCGTTCTGGCCAGGCCGCGCTCAGCGAGCTTGCGGCGCAATAGTTCCAAGCGCTCGTCGCCGAGATGGGTGCTGACGCCGGTGGTGTCTGTCACGCTAGGAGTCCAACCTTTCTAGCATCGCGAGCGTTGAGTGGTGCGCACCGTTGGCGGCGCCGGCGCGCTCCAATGATGGAGCCGCGGGCCCGCCGGTCGAGTCGGCACGCAACGCCTCGATCAGCTCGGTCACGGTGATGCCGCCGAGCATGCGGGACACCGGAACCGAATTGCCTACCGTGCGGCGCAGCCGCTTTCGTAAATCGAGTGCGAGTAACGAGTCCACACCCAGGTCGATGAGCGATGTGCCTGGGTCAATTGCGGGCGATTCACCCAGGTGCAGCGTCGCGGCCAACTCGGCGCGGACTATCTCCGCGAGTGACTTCTCAATCGCCACTTCGCGGCCATCGTCCTCACCGGCGCCTGAGACGCTGAACGGCATTGGCATTCCCTGGCTCTCGAAGAACACCCGGAGCCGCTCGAAGTCGGCGTCGAAAATCAGTGGATCGCCCTCGTAGCGATACAGACTGGCTTCGATCGCCCGCTCCGGCTCCATTGCCACCAAACCGGAGCGCTCGGTGCGGGTGATCTCGTTACCCACCACTACCCCGGCGCCTTGCCACAGGCCCCAGCGGATGGCCATGCAGTCGCGGCCCGTGGCACGCAACTGGGCGGCCAATACGTCGAGCATCCGGTTGGACGCCGCGTACGCCGCGTGGGCATAGCCGCCCCAGACTCCGAACACCGATGAGCAGGCCAGGATCCGGCAGTCCGGCCGCAGCGGCCAGACGTCGGCCAGCACCGCCAGTCCGTTGACCTTGGCCGAACAGACCGCCGCGACGTCCGCACCGGTGAGATCCGCACGCGAGCGCGCTTGTGCGATGCCGGCCGCGTGGATCAGCAATGACGCACCCGCCCCCGCATAGTTCGCGGCGACGGCGGCCAGCGCGACGCGATCGGTGATATCGCACAGCGGGGCACGGACTTCGGCGTCATGCCGGTCAGCGAGCTCACGCAGTACGGTCGGGTCAACGCCGTTGCGGCTCAACAGGGTAACGGTCCGGGCACCGCGGTCCAGGCAATACCGCGCGTACTGCAGCCCGATGGCTCCGCTGCCGCCGGTGATCACCACGTCGTCCAGCGCGCCGGCATCGAGTGGTCGCCGGGTCGCCGATTCGCGGCATGCGCGAAACGTCCGGGCGTAGCGTCGCGGCGATTCGGCGCCCCGCAACGCGACCTCGGCCGGCGCCCCGAGCAGCACCTCGACGGCGGCTTGTGCCGTGGGCGGATCGACATTGCGGTGCGCGAGGTCGAGATGCCCGAACGCCTGATCCGCGAATTCGATGCCGACGCTGCGATGCATGCCCGCCAGCGCCGCCTGAGCCGGAGAGACATCAGGGTCATTCCGGTCGATCTGTTCGGCACCGGCGGTGAGCAACCAGACGGCCCGGCATCGAGGACCGATGAGCGCGGGGTAATCGGGGAGACCCGCATCGGGCCGGCCCGCGATCTGCTCGATTGCGGCGGTCGCGTCGAGTTCGCCGGGTTGCGGGGCGGCCACCACAAGGATTTCCGCCTCACTCGGTGGCACCGCTCGGCAGCCGCCATGTGCCGCAAGGGCATCGATGAGTCGCCGCGTCAGTTCGCCCGCCCCGGAGAAGCCGATGTCGACGGTGGGAGCCTCCGGTGTGATCGGCGCCGTCATCGGCTGCCAGTCCTCGACGGCCACGGTGAGCGCCTGCGTCGGCACCGCTTCGGTCGCTCGTTCCGGTGCCGCCCACAGGTGCACCGCGCGCATCGGCGCGTTCGGGAATCCCCGCAGCGCAGGCCCGCCGGTATGCGGAACCGCTTCGGCCCACCTGCGGCCGGGGTCCGCGATAGCAATGGCGGCGATGCTCGCCGACAGCGAATCGGTGATGGGTCGGTCGCGATGTCCCGAGCCGACGATGACGATCGACTCGTCGTCGACGATGCCACCCAGGGGGTAGAGCAGCGACGGGTGCGCCGAGAGTTCTACGAACGCGTCGACTCCGCAGGCGCGGGCATACCCGACGGCGAGGTCGAACCGCACCGTGCCACAGAGGTTTTCATACCAATAGTTGCAGAAATCGGTCGTGCCACTCAACTCGGTGCCCAGCGTGGAGCCGATGAACCTTATCGGCCCGTCCCGGAACGCCGACTTCGGCGTCAGCTCGGCCAGACCCGCCCGCAACGCCCGAAGCGCGCTGGTGTGCCCGGGATAGTCAACGGACAGTTGCTGGCTGAAGATGCCACGCTGTTGAGCCAGCCGCACCGCGGCGGCCACCGCCTCGTGATCGCCGGCGACCACGGTCGACGACGGCCCGTTGACCGCCGAGACCTCCAGCCAGCCGGGGGTCTCGGCCAGCAGCGACTCCGTGATGTCGAGGCCGGTCCCGAGCACCGCCATCGCGTAGCGGCCGGTCAGCCGGTCGACAACGGTGGCGCGCGCAACCACCAACGCGACGGCGTCCGGCAGCGAAAGTGCTTCCGCCACATAGGCGGCCGCCACCTCGCCGAGGCTGTGGCCGATGGTGACATCGGGAAACACCCCGCAGGAGCGCCACGCTTCTGACAGACTCACCGCGTGGGTGAACTGCGCTGCCTGAACCTCGGTTCGGGACCAGTTGCGCTCCTCGTCGCTCACCAGATATGGCAGCGGAGAGGAAAATCCGGCGGATGCGAACGCTTGGGCGCACCGGTCCGCGGCCTCGCGGTAGGCCGGCAACCGCCCGTAGGCGTCGGTTCCCATCGCCTGCCATTGATTGCCCTGTCCCGGGAACACGAACGCGATGCGCGGCGGGGTCGTCGTGGCGGAGCGCGAGACCAATTCGTGTTCCTCGCCGCGAGCGATCGCGGACAGTCCCGCGGCGAGCTCGGCGCCGTCCGCCGCTCGCACCACCGCGCGGTGACGTCTCACCCGGCGCAACCGCAGCAGGGTGGCCGCGACGGCGGCGGTCGGGTCTGACGAGTCGTCGAGGCGACCCAGGTAGTCCGCGATCGCCGAGGCGTCCCGGCGGATCAGCTCTGCGTCGTGGGCGCTGAGCAGCACCGGGACGCGCCCGTCCGGCAGTCGATGGCTCAGCATCATGCGACCTCGGGGACGGAAACGATCAGGTGTGCGTTGGTGCCCGCGATCCCGAACGCGGACGCCGCCGCGATGCGCTGTCCATCAATGGCCGGCCAGGGCGTCAAAGCCTGCGTCAAGCGCAAACCTTGCTTCTCCCATTCGATTTCGGGGCTCGCTTCGCGAGCGTGCAGGGTGGGTGGCACGGCGCCGTGTTCGGCCGATACCAGCACCTTGGCCAGCCCCAGCGCGCCGGCCGCGGCCAGCGAGTGGCCCACATTGGATTTCACCGAACCCAGCAATGCCCCGCCGCCGGGTTCGGTGTCGCCGTACGTCTCGGCCAGCGACCGCAACTCGGTCCGGTCGCCGAGGCGGGTGCCAGTGCCGTGCCCCTCGATCATCCCCACTTCGGCGGGTTTGATCCCAGCCTGGCTGATCGCGCGCCGGAACAGCCGCACCTGCGCATCACCGCTAGGCGCACTCAGACCGGCGGTGCGCCCGTCCTGATTCATGGCGGTGGCCCGCACCTCGGCGACGATCTGCCGGCCGGCGCGCAGAGCGGCTGATTTACGTTGCAGCACAAACATCGCCGCTCCCTCGGCCCACACGGTTCCGCTGGCCTGCGCACTGTAGGGGCGGCAGTACCCGTCGTCGGAGAGTGCGTGTTGCTTAGAGAACTCGACGAAGAAGCCCGGTGAACCCAACACGTTGACCCCACCCGCGATGGCCACATCGCAGTCGTTGTTCTGCAGCGAGCGCGTGGCGATGTGGAAGGCCACCAGCGCGGATGCGCATGAGGAGTCCAGAGTCAGTGCCGGGCCGGTCAATCCCAGCGTGTATGCGATGCGGCCCGAGATCACACTGAGCGCGGTGCCGGCCAGCAGGTGTCCGCTGTGTTCGGAGAACTTGGCCATCTCGGGTCCGTAGCCGGTGGCCGAGGCGCCGACAAAGCAGCCCACATCGTGCCCGGCCAGGTCGTCGGGATTGATGCCGCTGTTCTCGCACGCACGCCAGGCCACCCGTAATGCCACTCGCTGCTGCGGGTCCATCACGACGGCCTCGCGGGGTGAGATGCCAAAGAACTCTGGGTCGAATGTGGTTGCCCCGGTGAGGAAACCGCCGCGGTCGTGGATCTCTTTGAAGCCGTTGCGGCGCGAGCCGGCGAGCAGTTCGCGTACCGCCCATCCGCGGTCGGTGGGAAACGGGCCGAGCGCCTCGCGGCCGTGTGCCAGCAGATCCCAGTAATCCTCGGCGGTTTCGATGCCGCCGGGCGCCTCCACCGCCATTCCCACGATCACGACGGGATCGGCGCCGTCGGCGCCGACGCCCTCGCCAAAACCATCGTCAGACATCGGCATCACCCGGCATTCACCTGCGCGGCGACCGCCTCGACATGGTCATAGACGTAGAAGTGCCCGCCGTCATACAGCGACACCGCGAAGGAACCGGCGGTGTGCCTTTCCCACTGCGCAAGCACCCCGGCGCCGACGCGGTGGTCGTCGTGGCCGCCCAGGACGTGAATGTCGGCGCCGATGCGGACATCGGGGCTGGGTTCATACCCGTTGAAGGCCTGGTAGTCGGCGCGCACGGCGGTGGTCAGCAGTTCGGAGAACTCTTCGTCGGCGAGCAGTTCGGGGTCGGTACCACCCAGATCGGCGATATCGGCCAGCAGTCCGTCGTCACTGGTCGGCAGTTCGGGCATGTCGGCGACGACGCATGGCGGCGGTCCGGCCGATACCCACAGCTTCTGTACCGCCGCGCCGTGCGTTTCGGCGACGCGGGCGAACTCGAAGGCGACGACGGCGCCCATGCTGTGCCCGAACAACTTCAGCGGCGCGACGCTAGGCCATGGCGCTGCCCGAAATAGGCTGACGGCCAGGTCGTGCACGCTGTCGTGAGCCGGTTCGGCGAGGCGGTCGGCCCGTTGCGGGTACTGCATGACGTAGGTGTCGCCACCGGCGGCCAGCGCCGTCGCCAGTACCCGGTAGCTCGCGGCGGCCGCGCCCGCGTGCGGAAATATCACGGTGGCGCCGGTCGATGATCCGTTGCCGCGGCCGGGGGTCAGCTTGATCCAGGACGGGAACGTGGAAGACACGGTGATCAGATTATTCAACGTCATTGCGCCATATAGGTTTTCGCGGGCCGCTGAGAGGCGGCCAGAACCGATTCGGCGTCCATGCCGATGACTTCGAGGTACAGCTCGGCGACCTGGTCCAGCCGGCCGGGATCGTTCTCGCCGGCGCTGAGCACCGCGGCCAGCGCCGACACGGTTCGGTTGGCGAAAATGTCGGCGACGATGATGTCCGGCGCGTCCAGCCAGGCCCGAATCCTCGCCACCGCCTGGGTGGCGAGCACCGAATCACCGCCGAGCGCGAAGAAGTCGTCGTCGATTCCGATGTTTTCCCGACCGAGCAGATCACCGACGATCATTGCCAGTGCGGATTCCAACGGTGTCGACGCGCGCCGGTGGCCAGGCCGCCGCGCTTGCGAGACAGCGGTTTCCAATTCGCGGGCGGCGGCCCGCCGGTCGAGCTTTCCGGCATCGGTGAAACCGATCCGCTCCACCACCGTGATGTGGCGCGGGACCATGTGCGCGGGAACCAGCTCACCAAGACGCTGCCGGATCCGTTCGACGGTCATCGAGGCGTCGTCGATGCACACCTGCGCAGCGAGCACGTCGGATTCCCCGGATACCGCGATCAAGGCAGCCACCGCCGCCCGCACCCCGGGCACGCGCCGCAACGCGGTCTCGATCTCGCCCAGCTCGACGCGATACCCGCTGATCTTCACCCGGTGGTCGGCGCGCCCGACGAATTCGAGGGTGCCATCAGGCCAGTACCGCACCAAATCGCCGGTGCGGTACCAGGTTCGGCCGTCATGCTCGACGAAGCGTTCCACGGTGAGATCGGGACGTCCGCGATAGCCGCGCGCGATGCCGCGGCCGGACACCCAGAATTCCCCCGGGACCCAGTCGGGGCAGTCGGTGCCGGTGTCGCCGACGACGCGGCAGGTGTTATTGGGAAGAGGGACACCGAAGGGCAGCGCCGGCCAATCTTCCGGTATCGCCCCCGTCACCTCGAAAATGGTGTTGTGCACCGGGGTTTCGGTCGCACCGCCGAGGCCGGCGAAGCGCAGGTTCGGCGCTTCGGCGCGTAGGCGCCGTACCACCTCGGGTCGCACCCAGTCGCCCCCGGTGGGGATCACCCGCACCGAGGAAAGGCGCCCGCCTCCGACTTCGATCAGCATCTCCAGCCAGCCGGGCATGAAATGCAACACGGTGACTTTATGCGTGTCGATCAGCCGTGCCCAGGCGTCGGGATCGCGCCGCTGCGCTTCGTCGACCACCACGATGGCCCCGCCGGTGCGCAAGGTGACGAACACGTCCATCACCGAAATGTCGCCTTCCAGGGTCGACAGTGCCAGGCAACGATCCGCAGGGCCGATCTCGAAGTGGCGACCGATGAATTCCACCGTGTTCATCGCCGCGTCGTGGGTGACCTCAACGCCTTTGGGTTCGCCGGTGGAGCCCGAGGTGAACAACACGTAGGCGAGTTCGGCGGGATCTATTCTCGCCGAGGCAATCTCAGGACCAGCGGAACTGTCGCGGAGCACCTGGGCGAGTACCAGTTCGGGCACCGGCAGGGACAGCCGTCGTCCGCCGCACACCAGCGCCAAGCTCACCCGGCCGCTTTCGAGGATGCGCTCGGCGCGGTCACGCGGCTGGTCGACGCCGATCGGCAGGTAAACAGCGCCGACGGACAGGATGCCCAGCAACGCTGGAATCTGCTCGGCGGTTTTCGGACCCATCACCGCGACGGTGTCGCCGGCGACGACGCCGGCGGTGGCCAGCGCCGCGGCCACCGCGTGCGCCTGCTCGCGCAGTTGCGCGTAGCTGAGGTCACCGGTACTCGCGAACACGGCCGGGGCGTCGGGCTGGTGCTCCGCTTGCCGAAAGAAGCCATCGTGCAACGCTTCTCCGCTGGGTTCGGCGGTGCGAGCGTTGGCCGCCTCCCGCACCGCGCGCTGTGCTTCCGGCAGCGGTGACGGGCCCGGCGCGTCCCACGCGCCGTCGGCGGAGGCCAGCCGGTGCAGCTCGTCGATGTGATGGGCGAACATGGAGTCGATAACTCCCGACGGGAAGACGCCGTCGCGCACATCCCAATTGACCAGGACCCCGCCGTCGAACTCGGTGACCTGCGCGTCGAGCAGCACCTGTGGCCCCTGGGAGATGATCCACCCCGGCGTGCCGAATTGCCCGGTCACGTCACGGCTGAACAATTCGCCGAGCCCGAGCGCGCTGGTGAACACCACCGGCGCGAGCACCTGGGTCCCGCGATGGCGGCCGAGATCGCGCAGCACCGACAGCCCGGAATATGCGGAGTGGGCGGCGGCCGTACGCATCGCCTCCTGCACCGCACATGCCCGCGCCGTGGCGGTGTCTGCGCCGACGAGATCGATGTCGAGCAGCAACGACGAGGTGAAGTCACCAACCAACGAGTCGACGTCCGGGTGCAGAGCCTGGCGCCCGAACAACGGGACGTTCAGCAGGAAGCGCGAGGTGGTCGACCACCGGGCCACGGTGTTGGCGAATCCCGCGGCCAGCGCCATCGCCGGGGTGATGCCGCGCGCCTGGGCGCCGGCGAACAGCGCATCGCGGGTTTGCGGGTCGAGCCAATGCCAGCGCCGGGTGCTCCGGTTCGCGCCGCGGGCACCGGTCGACGGCAAAGCGGGCGGGTCTGGCAGCTCCGGGAGGCGCCGCGCCCACCAGGCCCGGTCGGCCTCGCGCGCCGGCTGCGGCCGTGCGTTCTCGGCCTCGATGGCTTGGCGGTACTGCCGGTAGGTGTAGCTCAGCTCTGGGAGGTGCCGGCCCCCATAGAGGGCAGCCAGATCGGCCATCAGGGTGCGATAGCTGGTCGCGTCGGCGGCCTGCATGTCCAGGTCGACATGCAGCCGTGACCGCTCGCCCGGTAGCAGCGTCACCGCCAGTTCGAACACCGCGCCGTCGAGCTGCTGGTGTGACTTGGCGTCGCGGATCGCGGCGAGCCGCTGCTCGACCTCGTCGGTGCTCTGCGAGCGCAGGTCCTCGACGCTGACCGGGAAGTCGCCGCTCTCGTCGACCGGGGGGATGCGCTGGTTGCCGTCGGGCAGGAACCGCACTCGCAGCATCGGATGACGACGTGCCAGCGCGGTGGCGGCCGTGCGCAGGCGCTCGGCGTCGATCGGCCCACCGTCGAACTCCACGTAGAGATGACCGGCAACGCCACCCAGCTGCTGGTGATCATGGCGACCGACCCACATCGCGTGCTGCATTGGGGCCATGGAGAACGGCTCGTCCTCCCCGGACGGGTCGCCGGGAGCTTCGGCGGTAGGGATCTGCTGGTCGGCGCCTTGCCCGCCGTCTTCGACCAGCCGGGCCCACGCTTCGATCGTCGGGGTTGCGGCCAACGTGGCGAAGTCGATGGCAATGCCCTGGCGGCGCCAGCGGCCCGCCAGCGACATGATCCGGATGGAGTCCAGGCCCTGGCCGATCAGGTTGCTACCCGGCTGAACTGCCTCGACGTCGACGCCGAGCAATTCGGCCACCTCCGCCCGGATGTCCTCCGAGCGTGCCGAGGCGTGCACCACAGACCCTCCCTGATTAGCACAGGCTGCCCTAATTTTTTGGTTACCCTATCCTTACTCCGTGCATCCCCGCTACTAGCCCCGTTCGAAGCCCCCCGCTTAAGGAGCCATGAGCGCGAACCCACCACAGCCACCAGACGGAGTCCTCGAGGGGTTCGTGCCGTTCCCGGCCGCTCGGGCCGCCGCTTATCGCGCGGCCGGCTACTGGACGGGGCGGCCCCTGGACACGATCCTGCGCGACGCGGCTCAGCAGTGGCCGGACCGAATTGCCGTCCGCGACGCCTGGGGTGATGCGGGCTTTACTTATGCGGACCTCGACGCGCAGGCTGACCGCGCGGCCGGTGGACTGTCGGGCGGGGGCATCGCGCCGGGCGACCGGGTGTTGCTGCAGCTGCCAAACGGCTGCCAGTTCGCGGTGGCGCTGTTCGGGCTGCTGCGGGCGGGAGCGATTCCGGTGATGTGCCTGCCCGGTCACCGGTCCGCCGAACTTGGGCATTTCGCTGCGGTCAGCGAGGCCACCGGACTGCTGATCGCCGATGCCGCAGGGGGTTTCGACTACCGGACGATGGCGCGCGCACTCTCCGAGGAGCACGCCCCGCTCAAGCACGTCATCGTCGACGGCGACCCTGGCCCGTTCATCCCATGGGGGCAACTGCGCGATCACGCGGCCATGCGCACGCCGTCACCGCCGCCTGACCCGGGATCCCCTGCGCTGCTACTGGTTTCGGGCGGTACCACGGGAACACCCAAGCTGATTCCCCGCACCCACGACGACTACGTTTTCAACGCGAAGGCCAGCGCCGAGCTCTGTGGGCTCACCTCGGACGACGTCTATTTGGCGGTGCTGTCGGCCGGCCATAATTTCCCGCTTGCCTGCCCGGGCCTGCTTGGCGCGATGACCGTTGGCGCCACCACCGTCTTCGGCACCGACCCCAGCCCCGAAGCGGCCTTTGCCGCCATCGCCCGCCACGGCGTCACGGTGACCGCCCTGGTACCGGCGTTGGCCAAGTTGTGGGCGCAAGCCTGCGACTGGGAACCCGTGACACCGAAGACATTGCGGCTCTTGCAGGTTGGTGGCGCCAAGTTGGAACCTGAGGATGCCCGCTTGGTGCGCAGCGCCCTGACACCGGGTCTGCAGCAGGTGTTCGGGATGGCCGAGGGTCTGCTGAACTACACCCGGCTCGACGACCCCCCGGAACTCACCGAACACACCCAGGGAAGGCCATTGTCGGCGGCCGACGAACTGCGCGTCGTCGATGCGCAGGGCGAGCCGGTGCCCCGGGGCGAGGAAGGCGAACTAATGGTCCGCGGGCCCTACACCTTCAACGGTTACTTCCGCGCCGAGCGCGACAATGAACGCAGCTTCGACGCGCAAGGTTTTTTCCGAAGCGGCGACGTGGTGCGGCTGCGCAACGACGGCTACCTGGAGGTGACCGGCCGGGTCAAGGACGTGATCTGCCGTGGCGGAGAAACAATTTCCGCGGCGGACCTCGAGGAGCAGATGCACACCCACCCGTCGATCTTCTCGGCCGCCGCGGTCGCGCTGCCCGACCCCTACCTGGGCGAGAAAATCTGTGCGGCTGTGGTTTTCAACGGTCCCGGGCTATCGCTGCCCGAATTGAACGGCTACCTCGACGAGCGTGGCGTGGCCGCGCACGCCCGTCCCGACGTCCTGGCTGCGATGACGACACTACCCACCACCCCGATCGGCAAGATCGACAAAAGGGCTATCGCTAAACAGGTTTCGGCGCAACAAACGCCCGCGCGACGGTAGGGTGCGCGCTTTCCCAGCCGTCGGCGATCAGCCCATCGCCGCGTAGAGGTCGGCCAGCAGGCCCGCCGTGGTCCGGAAGTCCATGCACTGATCGGTCACGGACTGGCCATAGGTCAGCTCGCCGCCGAGCGATTGGGCGCCGGCCACCAGGAAGCTCTCCAGCATCAGGCCGGCGATACCGCGCTCACCCGCCGCGATGCGTGCGGTCACCTCCGCGGTGACCTCCGCCTGACGCACATGGTCTTTGGCGGAGTTGGCGTGTGAGCAGTCGATCATCACCCGCGCGGAAAGCCCTGCCTTGCTGAGCCGTTCGGCGGCGGTGGTCACCGAGGCGGGGTCGTAGTTGGGCCCGGCGGTCCCACCTCGAAGGATCACGTGGCAGTCGGGATTGCCCACGGTCTCGACGACGGCCGCGCGACCGACGTTGTCGGTACCGAAGAAATGGTGGGGTGCCGCAGCGGCTTTGACGCCGTCGATGGCGACCTGGGTGTTGCCGTCGGTGCCGTTCTTGAACCCCACCGGCATGGACAGCCCGGACGCCAACTGGCGGTGCACCTGCGACTCGGTGGTTCGGGCGCCGATCGCACCCCAGGCGACGGCGTCGGCGATGTACTGCGGACTGGTGGGCTCCAGGAATTCACATCCCACCGGCAAACCGACGTCGATGATGTCGAGCAATAGCCCACGCGCAATGCGGAGTCCACGTTCGACGTCGAAGCTGCCATCCATGTTGGGATCGTTGATGAGTCCCTTCCAGCCGACGGTGGTGCGCGGCTTTTCGAAGTAAACCCTCATCACGATCTTCAACCGATCCGCGTACTCGGCGGCGATCGGGGCAAGCCGGCGCGCGTAATCGAGCGCGGCGGCGGGATCGTGTACCGAGCAGGGTCCGACGACCAGTAACAGCCGATCGTCACCACCGGCCAGGATCGCCGAGATCTCCTCGCGATCGCGTTGGACGGTGTGGGCGCGCCGGGCCGTCAACGGCAGCTCGGCGCGGATCACGGCGGGAGCCGAGAGTTCCCGGAACGAGACGATCCGATGATCGGACGTATCGATAGTCGCCGTGTCGCAATTGATGGTGGACATGGAGGGTGAGTGCCTTTCTCTGCTGCTCCCAGGGCACGCCCGCTGGTTCCCGATGCCCCGAAAAGCGAAAAGCAGCGACCTTATGGTCGCTGCTGGGCTCCGGGTATTCAGTCGTGCGGTTGCGTCAACCAGACGCCGCATCGCTGGCTCCACCCGGAGCCACGATAAAGCGCCAATACACGCGCACGCCGATATTCACGTCGGCAAAGATACCATGCGGAGGCGAGAGCGCTGAAAGCGCGTCGGGGCGCGCGATTTCAGCGCAGGTTGAGCGCGGCGACCTGATCGAGGAACGAGCGCGCGGGCGCGGACGCGCTCGCCGAAACAGCGAGGCCGAGGCGCCGTACGGTCTGGGGCAGTAGCGGCCGCACCGCGACACCCGGCAATTCGGGCAGGCCTGCGCTGGGCAGAATGCTCACCCCGAGCCCCGCCCGCACGATCTCGAGCGTCGCGGCGATCTCACGCGCTTCGAAGGCCAGGTCGAATTCGATCCCGGCGCGCCGGGCGATCGGCATGAAGACTTCCGCGCAGCCGCCGGTGCCACGGACGAATGGCTCCTTGGCCAAGTCGGCGTAGGTGATGGTGTCCTTGGATGCCAGCCAGCTGTCCGCCGGTACCACCGCAACCATTTCTTGTTCACCGAGGACCGCCACGTCGAGGCCCTTGGTAGGCAGACTGACCACGCCGGCCTCGACGGCCCCCTGGTCGAGCCAATCCAAGATTTCGTACTCGCTTCCCTCCAGCAGCCGGATCGTGACGGCGGGATGCCGCCGCGCGAACGCTCGTAGCTGCGGAGCGACGAGCGTGGCAGTGGCTGACGGCAGGCTGGCCAGGCTCAGCGTCCCGGTGACATCGCCCGCGAGCCCCGCGACCTCGGTATGCATCAACGTCAGCTGGCGCACCGCTTCTCGCGCGTGCGGCAGCGCGATGGCACCTGCTTCGGTGAGGGACAGCCCGTCTCGGCGACGGAGGAACAGTGGCAGGCCCAGCTCTTTTTCCAGTGTGGCGACGGTGCGGCTGACGGCCGGTTGGGATAACCCGAGGCGGCGGCTCGCCGCCGTGAAGCCGCCCTGATCAACCACCGCAATGAACGTTTTGAGCTGCGACAATGTCGGCATCGATCCTCCATAAGGGCGACGTCATCGTCTATACCAACAACGTTATGAGGAATTCGCTTTCCAAAACGTTTAAGTAATCATACGAATGCTTGTGAAGGAGGACATCATGACCGCACGGCGAGTACTCATCACCGGGGCATCGAAGGGAATCGGCAGAGCAGTCGCCGACCGACTCGCAGCGTCGGGCAACGTACCAATCGGCCTGGCGCGCACCCGGCCCGACGACTTTCCGGGCGAGTTCTACGAGGCGGATCTCAGCGACCGCACGGCCACCGACGCCGTGCTCAAGCGCGCCCTGACGAACGGGCGAGTCGACGCGGTGGTCAATAACGTCGCGGTTGCCCGGTTCGGCCGCATCGGCTCGGTCGATCTGGACGATTTGTTCACCACGTACGACCTGAACGTGCGCACCGCCGTACAGGTGGTCCAGGCGGTGCTGCCCGGCATGCTGGCCAACGGGTGGGGGCGCATCGTCAACGTCACCAGCCTTACCACACTTGGCACTCCGGAGCGCACGCCCTATGCGGCCACGAAAGCGGCGCTGGAAGCGTGCACCCGAATCTGGGCCGGCGAACTCGCGCAGTCCGGAATCACGGTCAACGCGGTGGCGCCCGGTCCCATCGAAACCGAGATGTACCGCGAACTCAGCCCGGTTGGGTCCGAGCGCGAAGCGCATATCCTGCAGACGATTCCGCTGCGCCGCCTTGGTACTCCACGCGAGATCGCACACGCGATCTGCGCCCTCCTCGACGAGGACGCCGGCTACATCACCGGCCAGATCATCCGAGCCGACGGCGGCGGAAGCATCGCCGCGTAGCGACCCATATCACCGAGGCTCGCGTCGGCGCGGACTAGCGAGAAGTGTTGGCGCGCAACGCATGGATTAGTCGGTCCATCACCTCACCGGCGTCTCTACGGGCCTTGCGCTGATCCTTCGAGCGGGCGATGTAGAGCGTTGCCTCGCGCAGCGCCCCCATGATCGTCAGGGCGGTCGCCTCGACGGGCTGACGGGGAATGCTGCCGGACTCGATGGCGGCGGTGAGCAGTTTGGTCACGAACCCGATGTTGTAACGATGGCCGATGTCGCTCCAGCGTTCCCATCCCAGAACAGCCAGCGCCTCGAGCAGGACGATGCGCTGGATCTCGGGTTCGGCGCATGCGTCTAACCAAAGGCCCGAACACAGTCGCATGACCTCGACCGGATCGGAGTGCCCCGCGGCCGCGACGGCCTCCCCCATCCGGGCGGCCATTTCGCCCTCCACCCGCTCGAACACCGCCGCGAATAGCTCTGTCTTGTCGGTGAAATGGTGGTAGAGGGCTCCGCGCGTTACCCCGGCGTTGCGGACGATCGTTTCCAGGGACGCATCGGCGAATCCCACCGCCGCAAACAGCGGCCGGGCGGCATCGATCAACGCATCGCGTGTCTCGGCCGCACGTTCGGCCTGCGTGCGGCGCCCGACCTTCGCCATCAACCCATACCTTTCGCAGCTACGTATGCATTTTCATACATACCGTATGAAAGGTCTGGGATTCTCCTACCGGCCCGATGTGGCGTCGCGGTCGGCGCCCAGCTCAGAACACCCTGAGCCGACGAACGATATCCAGCGATGACGGGTCACCCTCCGCCTGAACGCCGAGGCTTTCCCAGGTGCCGCGCTGGGTGACCCACCGTACGAAGGCCTGCGAATCCGATGTGACACGCGCCGCGACATCGGGGTGGCCGCCGATATGCAGGGTTCTCCCGCACAGCCCTTCGAGGTTCACCGCCACGCCGGTGTGTAAGTCGTTGAGCAAGTGCACATTCTGCTGCGGCAGCGCCGCTTCGATCCAGTCAAGGGTCGGGGCAAGCCGCAGTACGTCGACGGGCGGCGGATCTCCCTCCAATGGCCCATCCGGCGGGAACAGGTCATATCGGGTGTGAATCAAGGACTCAAAGACGAAGGTTGTCGGAACGACCGACGCAGGATAGGTCCCGACGTCGCCTATCGGTATGTCGATCTGCTGAGTCTCGATCACCGCGAGCACCTCCAGCCCTCGCGCGCTGACCGATTCATAGTCGGCCACAACCTCTTTGGGAGTCATCGAACGCCGCGAGGCGACATACAGGTCCGCCGCGCGTTCGGCAGGCATCTCGCCCGGGCTGGGCAGCGTCGACGGATCGACAGCCAGCCAGAAGCTGCATGCCATGTGCGACACGAGGTCCTGCACCGACCAGCCGGAGCATCCACTGTCCTTCTCCCACATCGCATCCGGCATCTGCGAGCAAAGTTCCAATACGATCTCGCGTTCTTGCGCTATGGCGTCGATCGTGGCACTCATGCAGCCCACCTTTCAGATACATACTGTATGTATGAACATACACACTGCATGTATGAAGTCAAGGTCGGGATTGAGTAGCCGAATGGACTCTCGATCCAGCGCGAGCGGAAAATTCGGCTGGGCGCGGGCAGCACTCCGTTCTGCAAGACCTGGCCTTACCAACGAAAATGGGAGGGTGGACACTTGGGCCGAATCCGACTTGGCATGGAAGCTGGTTGATGCGATCGGCCCGTTGCTTGCCGACAGTGATTGCGCCCAGGTTTACACCATGATCGGCTCAGGCGACTCGTACGCCGCGATCGTCACGCTGCTACACACAAGCGCGCACAGCCGTTGTTTGCTGCCTGCGCCCCTGGTGGACGGGCTGGCCGAGTGGCTCGATGCCTACGCGCATAGCCGCGACGCCCCCCGCCTTCGCGAAATTGTCGACGCCATGGATCGCAGGGTTGATTGAATGAGAGCCGTCACAAGACATAGCGTTCGGCAGAGCGTGGCGGCGCGGTCGTCGGGACCGAGCTCGAATTGAGTAAGCCGCATGGCGAGCGAGCAATAGTCGGATCGGCGGGTGAGCAGTCGATCATGACCTTCGCGGAAAGCCCTGCGGCGGCTAGCCGTTCGATGGCGCTGGCCACCGAGGCGGTGTCGTGGTTGGGCCCGGCGTGCCACCTCGAACAATCACGTGACAGTCGGGGTTGCCAATTGTCTCGACGACGGCCGCGCGACGGATGTCGCGACAAGGGCCCCGACATCGTTGTGGCCGCCGAGGTGCAGGATTCCCGCGCACAGCCCATCGAGCTGAATCTCCTCGCCGGTGGCTGGCAGCCTAGCGTCATCGAATCGTCAATTCAGCGCATAGACATCCTCGATTGGATTATCGTGCTCGTATGTCGCGGTGCGCCGACGACCGTGCGGCAGAAGTCTCGGAAGCCCAGCGCCAGGATGAGTTAGCCCTAGTGCACGAGGCGTTCGCCGAGGAGCACCAGGCAGCCGCGGAAGAACTTTCCGGCGAGCTCGCCGATGCCCACCGCGGCGCGGCTGAAAAGCACGAGGAGGCCGCGCGCGTGGATCGCGCCCAAGCGCAATACGCCCGCGAGGAATCCGACGCAGAGCACGATGAGTTGGATAGCTGACGTAGGTTCTCAAATCCCACGTAAGTTCGCGAAGCTCTGAGGCGTGACGATCAACTGAGAATGTGACACCGAATCGAAGTCCCACACAGTGGCGAGCCGCAGCACCAAATCGCAACAAAGCTGCCATTGACCAATGTCACCATTTGGTGTTGACTGCGTTGTATGACGGACGGCGTTCCGGCTCGCGGGTCGTTGCGATCCCGCGGCGCGGCAGCGGTAAGTACGTACACCCTTCGGCCGATCACCAGCGCGATCCCGCCCGAGCGGGCCTGGGGGCTGTGGTTATCACGCCAGATCGTTGCCAGGATCATGGGGACGTTCGGGCCCTCGCTCGCGGGCACCCGTGTCGAATCGGTAGACGTCACGCTTCCCGGCGGCCGCCGCGTGAAGGGCGAATGGGTCTATGGCGAACACACGGCGTATCCGCTGCCGTGGACGTAGTAGATCGCGCCCTGGCTGATTGATGAGAGCTCGGTCTCGCTGGTGGGTGTTCGCGGTCCATAGACCCATTCGCCCTTCACGCGGCGGCCGCCGGGAAGCGTGACGTCTACCGATTCGACACGGGTGCCCGCGAG
>NZ_LZMB01000435.1 GCF_001673555.1 Mycobacterium sp. 1165178.9
GAGGCGCGCACCACGGCTCGCCACGTCGTCACCATCGCACCGCGGCGATGGGGCCTGCGCGCGACGATCGAGGCCGCCGATCATCAGGCCGTGCACGTGGCCCTGCTGGCCGGCTCGGTGCTGCAACTGGCGCGCGCCGTCTCGCCCGGCCCCGATCCCGACTTACGGGGCCGCGAACGCCTTCACCATCCCGTGCCCACGGTGCTGGTGGGCCTCGCGGCCGCGATCGCCCTCGCCGACTCCGATCCCGCAGGCGCCTGTGCGTACATGGCGTCGGCGCGTCATCACGCCGCGGAATTGCAGTCCGGGGCGCACGAGAAGACGCAAGTGATCCTCGCCGACGTCGTCGGCGCCTGCATCGACGACCTGCAGCGCGTCATCGACCTTCGGCACGTCTGAGCGCTTCAGCGCGAGTCGGCCAGGAACTCCTGAACCAATTTGCGCGGCGCCTGGGTCAGCCACGCCTCGGTGATGAGCTCTTCGAGAGCGCGCACCGAGATTGCGGACAGATTGACCAACACCGCCGGATAGCCATCGAAATGCGGGGTGGTGAAGTAGGTCTCGGGCTCGTCGTCGATCAGCGCGAACTTGACGCCCTCGTCGGACACGCGGACCCCGAGGATATCGCCCTGCGGTGGTCGCGGGCCGCTGCGTTCCAGCGCCTCGCGCTCGGAGGGTCGCAACGGACGCTCCCAGGCCAGCAATTTCTTGCCGACCCGCCAGTCGTGCGGTGACGGCTCGGAGGTGAGTGCCAGCTCACCGACGATGCGGGCGACCTCGCCCCAGGTGGCCACAACACGATTGTGCTCCCGTTTTGACGCGAGTGCCGTCGGATTGGCAAACGGTGCTCGACCGGGCCTTCCGCGGGCCGTACGCAGCCCTCCGCCATGTGATGAGATCAGCGGTGAGGAGGAGAAACCGCTTGCCAGCAGAACCAGGCGAACCAGGGGCCGGGGCCGCCCGCCGACATCGAGTGACCCACCGCACCGAGTACCGCTATTCCGACGTCGTGACCAGCTCGTATGGGCGCGGGTTTCTCACGCCGCGCGACTCGCCGCGGCAGCGCTGTGTCGCGCATCAGCTGATCATCGAGCCGGCCCCCGGCGACAGCTCCACCAGCGTGGACAGCTACGGCAACACCAGCTCCTATTTTCACGTGACCGAGCCGCACCGCGTGCTGAAGGTGACCAGCGATTCCATCGTCGACGTCTATCCGCCCCGCCTCGATTCCCGCACCTCCGCGGGGCAGCCGTGGGAGGCGGCCCGGCCTACCGGACCCGGCGCAGCCCTGGCGACCGAGTTCACCCTGGACCTGATTCCGCCGGAGATCACCGACGACATCCGCGACTACGCGGCGCCCAGCTTCACCCCCGGACGCCCGTTGATCGAAGTGCTGCGCGACCTGACGTCGCGCATCTTCACCGACTTCACCTACCGGTCGGGGTCGACGACGATTTCCACCGGAGTCAACGCGGTTCTGGCCGCCCGCGAAGGGGTATGTCAAGACTTTGCCAGGCTGGCGATTGCCTGCCTGCGAGCCAACGGGTTGGCGGCCAGTTACGTATCCGGGTATCTGGCCACCGACCCGCCACCCGGAAAGGATCGGATGATCGGCATCGACGCCACCCACGCCTGGGCAGCCGTGTGGACTCCGCAGCAGCCCGGTCAAGTCGAATGGCTGGGGCTTGATCCCACCAACGACCAGATGGTCGACGAGCGCTATATCGTCGTGGGCCGGGGCCGTGACTACGCGGACGTCCCGCCGCTGCGGGGCATCATCTTCACCGACTCGGAACACAGCGTGATCGACGTCGCCGTCGACGTGGTGCCCTTCGAAGGCGATGTGTTGTATGCGTGACTTCACCTGCCCCAACTGCGGCCAGCGCCTGACCTTCGAGAACTCGACCTGTCTCAATTGCGGTAGCGCGCTGGGGTTTTCGCTCGAGCAGATGGCGCTGCTGGTGATCTCGGAGGACGACACAGGCGAGCATGCCGGCTTCGTGCGCGCGAGCGAATATCAGCTGTGCGCCAATTTGCTTCTTGCCGAATGCAATTGGCTGGTCCCCGTCAACAACCCCCGGCTGCTGTGCCCCTCGTGCGTGCTGACGATCGAACGCCCCAACGACGCCGACACCACCGGGATGGCCGAGTTCGCCCGGGCCGAGGCGGCCAAACGCAGGCTGATCGCCGAGTTGCACGAGCTGAAGCTACCGATCGTCGGGCGCGATAAGGATCCCGACTACGGGCTGGCCTTCCGGTTGCTGTCCAGCGCGCACGAGCAGGTGATGACCGGGCATGAGAACGGCGTCATCACCATCGACTTGGCCGAGGGCGACGATGCGCACCGCGAGCAGTTGCGCGTCGAGATGGACGAGCCGTACCGGACCCTGCTGGGCCATTTCCGCCACGAGATCGGGCATTACTACTACTACCGGCTGATCGCACCGTTCACCGACTACGTGGAGCGGTTCAAGGAGCTGTTCGGCGACCACGAAGCCGACTACTCCGAGGCGCTCGACCGCCACTACCGGGAGGGTGCTCCCGAGGGCTGGCACGAGAACTTCGTATCGTCCTATGCCACCATGCATCCCGCCGAGGACTGGGCCGAGACGTTCGCCCACTACCTGCACATCCGCGACACGCTGGACACCTCGGCGTGGTGCGGACTGGCTCCGGCGTCGGCCACCTTCGACCGGCCCGCCTTGGGCCCCAGCGCTTTTCAGACGATCATCGACATGTGGCTGCCGTTGTCGTGGTCGCTGAACATGGTGAACCGGTCGATGGGCCACGACGACCTGTACCCGTTCGTGCTCCCGGTCGCGGTGCTGGAGAAGATGAGGTTCATCCACACAGTGGTCGACGAGGTGGCGTCGGAGTCGCGTGGCCCCGCCTCGGTGGCCGGCTAGGCCGGCATCACGCGTCGTTCGTCGGGACCCCAAATCGGTTGCATACCACCGGGCAACGTTAGCTGGGTAGTGGTGATGACCTCGGCCAGGTTGCGCAGCTCGGTGTGCACGGACGCGAGCAGCTCCGCCAACTCGGCACGCCGGCCGTCGTCGCTGACCCGTTCGAGCTCGGCGGGGTGGGATCGGCGCAACATGGTGCCGATCTCGTCCACCAACCGTTCCGGGCGCGACGATCCCGACGAGCCGGGCAGGTCCTTGAGATTGATCCGCAGCCGCTCCAGCTGATACAGCAGCGACCGCGGGTTCTGCGCGTCGAACAGCATCAGCTCGGCCATGGCGGCCACGCTGATCTTGCCCACCGTGCGGCGCCGGTAGATGACCGACGACTCGCACGCCACCAGCGTGGACTCGATCACGGTCTGTTCGGCCGCGGCGCCGCGGACGACGGTGAGCGTGGCCTGCAGCAACGCCGTCAGCCACAGCCCGCGTTCGATCCGTTTGCCGATGTCCATCATCGTCCAGCCCACGTCGCGCACCATCGACTCGTTGGCCACCCCCGACAGGGTCAGCATGCCGGCCAGCGTCTGGGCCGCAGCTCCGGTGAGCAAGGCGTCGGCCTCCGAAAGTGATTCCGGCGGATCGCTTTTCAGCGCCAGGGCCCGCTCCACCGCGGCCAGCACCATCCAGGTGTCGTTGGACATCTGGTCGCGCACCGCCCGCGCGGCCAGGGCCAAACCCTCCACCGATTGCACCAGCGAGCCGGGCCGGTTCGGATCAACGGTGAGTGACCACAGCGTCGAGGGTGCGGTGGCGATCATCTCGGCGTGGTCGCCGTCGCTGTCGGGCGTTCCGGTGATTCGACCCAGCGCGGTCAGCAGCACCGGCACGCATTCGCTTTCCTCGCTGTGCTGGTGGTGGCGGTAGACGTGGAACCGGTCGCGGGCGACGATCAGTAGCCGCGCCATGCTTTCCGCGCGCTCGCCGTAGCGGCCGATCCAGAACAGGTCGGACAGCACGCGCGGGGAGCTCACACCCCAGGTTCCTGCGGCCGTCTTCGCCGGCGGCTCCGGCGTCGGAAGGCTGATCGCCTCGGCGTGTGCCCGCTCGGTTGGCCGGACCCAGACATCTTTTGCGGCAATGGTTTTCAGCGTATACGCGGCGGGTCCCGAGGCCAGCACGTAACCGATCCCGCCGATCATCGGCGCGTAGCCGCCGCGCTGGGCCACGGTGAACAAGCGGATGCCAACGCCCGCCGGGGACAACACGCCGGCGTGGTCGGTCGGCACGGACGAGAATTGCGGCAGCTCCTGCCCGATCCACTGCCACGGCGTCTGCTCGATGCGGGCCGCCAACCGCGTCAGCTGCCCAGACGAAAGTGCCGGTCCGACAAGAGTTTGCTCGCCGATGGTGGACTTCACCAGTAACGACGGCAGATTCGCCAGTAGGTGTGAGCGTTCGCTGGCGATGCCGCCCCAGTAGACCTCGGTGGTGGGCAACCGCAGCGTTTCCGACAGCAGGTGCTCGGCCATCGCGGGCAGGAAACGCAGCAGCCCAGGATTTTCCAGGATTCCGCTGCCCAGCGTGTTGACCACGGTCACCGTCCCGCGGTGCTGGGCCTCCACCAAACCGGCCACCCCGAGCTGGGAGTCGGCGCGCAGATCCAGCGGGTCGGTGTAGTCCGCGTCGACCCGGCGCAGGACGACGTCGACGCGTTTCAAGGTGCCCAGGGAGCGCATCCAGAGCATGCCGTCGCGCACCACCAGGTCGGCGCTTTCCACCATCGGGAAACCCAGCAGGGTGGCCAGGTAGGCCTGGTCGAACGCGGTCTCCGAGTAGATACCCGGGGACAGCACCACCACCACGGGGTCCTGGGCGTCATCGGGCGCGGCGTCGATCAGCGCCAGCCGCAGCGCCTGCGCGAACGGAGTGGTCGGCCGCGGCGCGATCCGCTCGTAGAGGTCGGGAATCGAGTGCGCGACGACGCGCCGGTCGGCCAGCGCGTACCCGGCACCGGAGGGCGCCTGGGTGCGGTCGCCGTTGACGACGAAAGTTCCGTCCGGGAGCCGGCTGACATCGCAGGCATGCATGAAAAGCTGGTGGCGCCCCGGGATTTCGATTCCGTTGGCCGCGCGCACATATCCGGGGTGGCCGAACAGCAGCTCCGGGGGCAGAACGCTTTCGGTGAGCAGGCTGCGCGGCCCGTACAGGTCGGCCAGCACGGCGTCGAGCACCCGCGACCGTTGCAGCAGGCCGGTCTCGAGCGCCTCCCAGTCGCTCGCGGACAGCACAATCGGCAGCGTGTCCAGCTGCCAGGGCCTGGGCTCCTGGCCGCGACCGTCGGGTTCGACATCGGTGTAGGTGATGCCGTCGTTATCGATGAGGTCGTGCACCACCGAACGCAGTCGGTCCAGCCCGGCGCGGCCCCGCTCCGCGATGGCGTCGGCCAGCTCGGCCCACGCCAGTCGCACGTTGCCGTCGTAGTCGAGAAATTCGTCATAGCCGGTTGCCGGACCGTGGCGCAGATCGAAGAGCGCCTCCTGGGCCCGTGCGGCGCGGTATCCGGCCAGGAGGCGGTCCGCGTCATAGCGCGCGGTGCCGGGCCCGGACGGTGCACCGGAGGCGAATGTCATTGGTGGGCCGGCCTTATGACTGATGCAGCGGGGCCGCCTCAGTCGACGGTCATCGGACTCACGGCGCAACCGGTCCGCCGGACAGGCGGCGGTACGTGTAGAC
>NZ_LZMB01000436.1 GCF_001673555.1 Mycobacterium sp. 1165178.9
CCGCCGCCCCCGGTGGTGGTCACCACCGCGCCGCCGGCGCCTGTCTACACCCCGAGGCATACGGCGCCGCCGACCACCGCGCCGCCGCAACCGACGGTCACCACGACGGTGCCGCCGCCACCGCCGGTCACCACCACACCGCCGCCGCCACCGGTGGAAACCACCACGCCACCGCCGCCGCCGACCACCACCACCACGACGGTGCCGATGACGACGGAGTGGATCCACGTTCCGCTGTTGCCGGTCCCGATTCCGGTGCAGGTTCCGCAGCAGCAGGCTCCCGCGACTCCGCAGTACCCGCAATATCCGCAGTACCCCCAGTACCCGCAGTACCCTCAGTACCCGCAGTACCCGGGGAACGCGCAGAATCCGTACCTCGGGCCGGGTTATTAGCGTTATTCCTGCGTAGGTGGACCGCCTGCGCGATTAGCTGCACGCGCGTAACGTTTATGTCACCAAGTTCGGGCGGGGTTCATCCCGCCATGCCCTCGCGGAGGGCGTTGAAAAGGACCTTGGAGGCGTTACGTGGACATCGTGCTTGGGGTGTCGATGGCTCCCAGGACAGTCCGCCTGGTAGCGATCGAAGGCCAAGATGCCGACGGCGTGACCGTCGAACAAGAAGAGTTCGAGGTTGGGGCCGTTGATAATTCGGCGGCTGGTGCTGTCGATCAGGTGATCGACGCGATCATCGGCAGCCGCGAAGGGGTGCTAGAGGGCGGTCACCAGCTGACCTCGACCGGGGTCACCTGGAGTGACCCCGCCGGCGTCGGCGCGCTGCGGGAGGCCATCGCCACCTACGAACTGGGCGGCGTGATGCTGGTCGCACCGTTGCTCGCGGCGGCCGCGCTGGCACAGACCGTGGGTTACGCGCTGGGCGGCGGGGGCGGCGGTACCGCGGTGGGCGGCGGCGCGGCAGGACGCGGCGCCACGGAGTTGGCCGGTGGCGCGGGCAGGGGCGCGACCGAGGGCGGTGCCGGGCGGTTTTCTATCCCGGTCAGCGTATAGGCCACGCCGCCGATCGCCGTCATGGCGACCACGGCCGACATGCCGATGATCATCTGGGAGAACCGAAGGCGCAGCCGGGGCCGGCGTTCCCGCGGCGGTTGAATGACGTTGAGCCGCATCGACCAGCCGGCCGGACCGTCTTCGTCGTAGGTCTCCCCACCGAACCGCATCCGTAGGTCGCCGGGGTATTCGGTTTGCGACCAAGCCAATTCGCGATCGGTAAGCGCCTCATCGTCGATCACCAGCACATCGCCGGCCCCCAGGTCGACGACGTCGCCGGCGGCGTCGGCCGAGGCGAGCAGACCTATCGATGTCCGCGTGCGCAGATCCAGCTCACCGCCGCGCGAAGCCAGGATCAGCGCCCCGCTCGCCGCAGCCAGCGCGGGCTGCGAGGGCGTCAGGATCGGCATGCGGGCGTGCATCGAAAGCCGTTCGGTGACAAGCGGAATGCGCGCGCCCCCACCGACCGTGACCACCGCGACAAGGTCCGTCCAGCTCGTGCGGTGGCGCACCAGCATGTCGTCGAAGGCGTAGATGAAGCCGGTC
>NZ_LZMB01000437.1 GCF_001673555.1 Mycobacterium sp. 1165178.9
GGACCCCCCCTCGGCCCACCCCCGCAACGCCCCTCGAGTAACCGCGTCTGGTGGATCCTCGGCACGGTCGTCGTCATCGGCGTACTGGCCCTGGCCGGCGGCATCGCGGCCTTTGCCGCACACCAGATTTCCGGCGTGAAGTCGATCATCGCCTCGCCGCCGACCATTTCCACAACCTTCAGCCCACCGAGCATTTCGACGAACCCGGTCCCATCGCGCAGGAAATCACCCTCGCCGTCGACGTCGCCCACCGCCCCGCCGGGCACCGAACTCAGCGTCTCCGGCATCAACGAGAACCGGACCATCGCCTGCAACGACAACATGGTCAACGTCAGTGGGGTTTCCAACACGGTGACGATCACCGGCCATTGCGCCAGCCTGTCGGTGTCGGGTGTGCAGAATTCGGTCACGGTCGAGGCCGTCGAGGCCATCGAGGCCTCCGGCTTCAACAACAAGGTCACCTACCACTCGGGCGCGCCGAAGATCAGCAACTCCGGCGGCTCCAACGTGGTGCAGCAGGGCTGAGCCAAAAAGGCTGTTACGCAGGCTCTTCGGCGTCGTCGTCGGCGGCGTCGTCCTGGTCGTCGTCCAGGACGCTGACCGCTATGCCGTAGGGCAGGAAACGCACCTTGCGTTTGGGATCGATGTTGTTCTTGTTCGCCCGCAGCGCGTCGAGTTCGGTCGCATAGACCTGTTCGACTCGCGCGCCGCCGTCGGCGTCCACGGTGTAGATGGCCCACACGCCCTCACCGGCCTCGCCCGCGGTTTCGGGGGCGCTGCGCGGGCGCCGCGACAGGTCGTCGAAGACGGCGGACCACCCGGACCGGACGCCGGGCCCGGCCACGAACTTGCTGACCCGCTCGAACACGTCGCGCAGCCCCTCGCTGCCTTCCCGGATCATTCGGTCGAACTCTTCGGGGTCGAATCCGAATCCACTGTGCTCGCCCACGCGACCTCCTTGGCGCTCGTGTGTCGTAACTGCCAGTGTGCGCTCAGTCCAGGCCGTTTGCCACGTGCTTACTGACCCGGCGGCGGCGGTGGGTTGATCGGGATCGGCACCGTGACGAACGGGAAGTGCAGATACATCGTCATCGGAGGCTGCTGGGGCAGCTGCGGCGCGGCGGGCGGCGCTATCTGGTCGGGGAGCCCGGCGCCGCCAGCTAGTCCTTATCGTGTTCCTTGCCGGGCCTGGTGTGCTCGTCGC
>NZ_LZMB01000438.1 GCF_001673555.1 Mycobacterium sp. 1165178.9
CGAGCACGATCGCATCCGGGCGCGTCTCGGTGGCGCTGCGCAACGCCTCGGCGCCGTCGACCGCCGTCGACACCTCGAATCCGGACAGCCGCAGACCGCGTTCGAGCGACGCGAGCACATCCGAATCGTCGTCGACGACCAAGACCCGCGGTGAGCTAGCTCCTGTGTCCATGCCGCCCATTTTGCCTGATTGTCGACTATGGCTGTGGGAGGCTGCACGCCGTATTACCCCGCCGCGTCGTCTGGGCGCGAGATATCATCCACGCACACATGCGTCGGCGCGTCTTAAGCGTGGTTTATGTGTCGCGACGGAGCTCGGGCAAGCCGATGTGGCGGTAGCGGCGCAACCGGGCGGCCAGCCGCTCGGCGGCGGGGAGCCGGCGCAACGCGTGCACCTCGGCGGCGATGGCCCGCGACAATCGCTGCGCGAACTCGACCGGCTCGTCGGCGGCGTCGGGATACTCCGGCACGACTGCGTCGACGATTCCCGACTTGAGCAGATCGGCCGACCGAATGCCTTGTGCCGCAGCGAGTTCAGCGGCGTGCTTGGTATCGCGGAATACGATCGCGCTGGCGCCCTCCGGCGGTAGCGGGGCCAGCCAGCCGTGTAACGCGGCCAGCACCCGGTCGGCGGGCACCATCGCCAGCGCAGGCCCGCCGCTGCCCTGGCCCAGCAGCACCGACACCGTCGGGGTATCCAGCGTCACCAACTCGGCCAGGCATTGCGCGATCTGCCCGGCCAGCCCGCCCTGTTCGGCTTCGGCCGACAGTGCCGGCCCCGCGGTGTCGATCGCCAGCACCAGCGGCAGGCGCAACTCGGCGGCCAGCGCCATGCCGCGCCGGGCTTCGCGCAGTGAGGCGGGCCCCACCAGGCCGCCCGTCAGCCGCTGCTGCCCCAGCACCACCACGGGCTGGCCGGCGAACCGGGCCAGAGCCAGCAGCGTGGTCGCCGCCTCGCCCTGGCCGGTCCCCGACAGCAGCACCCGATCGGTGGCGCCGTGCCGCAGCAACAGCCCCACCCCCGGCCGGTCGGGCCGCCGCGACGCCACCACCGAGTCCCACGCCGCGACGTCGGGCGTTGGCTCGGGTGGGACCGGCGCGGGCAGCGGCTCGGGAGCGTCGACGATGACGGTCATGGCACGGTCCAGCGTGCGGCGCAGCTCATCGAGCCGGACGACGCCATCGATGACGCCGTGTCGCTGAAGGTTCTCGGCGGTCTGCACGCCCTCGGGAAAGGATTCGTCGTAGAGGAACTGGTACACGCGGGGGCCGAGGAACCCGATCAACGCGCCCGGCTCGGCGACCGTCACATGTCCCAGCGACCCCCAGGACGCGAACACCCCGCCGGTGGTCGGATTGCGCAGATATACCAGGTAGGGCAGGTGCGCCTGTCTGTGCAGCCGGACAGCCGCGGCGATCTTCACCATTTGCAGGAACGCGACGGTGCCCTCTTGCATGCGGGTGCCGCCGGAGCTCGGCGAGGCCAGCAGCGGCAACCCCTCGGCCGTCGCCCGCTGCACCGCGGCGGTGATCCGCTCGGCCGCGGCGACCCCGATCGACCCGCCCAGGAAGCCGAACTCGGAGACCACCACCGCGACCCGGCGGCCGAAGACGCGCCCCTCGCCGGTGAGCACCGATTCGTCCAGGCCCGTCGCGGCCCGGGCGTCGGCGAGCTCCTGGGCGTAGGCCGCGCTGACCGGCACGCCGAGCGGTTCGCTGTCCCAGCGGACGAAGGAATTCTCGTCCAGCACCGCATCGCGGAGTTGAGCAGCCGTAATACGACTCACGAGACGAGGCTATATAGGGTGGCTGCCATGATCGGTGTTACCCAGGCCGAAGCCGTTATGACCATCGAGCTGCAGCGTCCCGAGCGCCGCAACGCGTTGAACTCCCAGCTGGTCGAGGAGCTGCGCGAGGCCGTGCTGAAGGCCGGCGACGGCTCCACCCGCGCGATCGTGCTGACGGGTCAGGGCACGGTGTTCTGCGCCGGCGCCGACCTGAGCGGTGACGCCTTCGCGGCCGACTACCCCGACCGGCTCGTCGAGCTGCACAGGGTGCTGGATGCCACGCTGATCCCGGTGATCGGGGCCATCAACGGCCCCGCCATCGGCGCCGGCCTGCAGCTGGCCATGCAATGCGATCTGCGGGTCGTCGCACCCGAGGCGTTCTTCCAGTTCCCGACCTCGAAATATGGCCTGGCCCTGGATAATTGGAGCATCCGGCGACTATCCTCGCTCGTCGGTCATGGCCGGGCCCGGGCAATGCTGCTCACGGCGGAGAAGCTGACGGCCGACGTGGCGCTGCAGACCGGGATGGCCAATCGCATCGGGACGCTCGCCGACGCCCAGGCCTGGGCCGCCGAGATCGCCGGGCTGGCACCGCTGGCGATTCAACACGCCAAACGGGTGCTCAACGACGACGGTGCCATCGAAGAGCCCGGGCCGGTGCATAAGGAACTCTTCGATAAGGCCTGGGGCAGCCAAGACGTCGTCGAAGCCCAGGTAGCGCGGATCGAAAAGCGGGCGCCGA
>NZ_LZMB01000439.1 GCF_001673555.1 Mycobacterium sp. 1165178.9
TCGACCGCGACGCCGAACGCCTCGCCGAGGAATCGGCCCGGCTCTTCGTGTCCGATGAAGCACGCGAAGGCATGCTGGCGTTTTTGGAGAAGCGTCCACCCGACTGGACGAGTTAGCCAGCCGAGAAGTTAGCCAGGTGTCAAACAGAGGACCCGGCCGGATGGCCGGCGGCGTGGCTCGGGCGGGTGCAACGTTGCAGTTTAGCCAATCCTCTTGCGGCAAAACCTGGACGTCGTAGGCTCGGGGGTGATGAGCAACTCAACGCAACGGGATGCGGAGGACACACGCGGCGAGCCGTCGCGCGCGGCTGATACTGATCGCATCCAGATTGCGCAGTTGCTCGCCTATGCGGCTGAGCAGGGGCGCCTGCAGCTCAACGACTATGAGGACCGCCTGACCAAGGCTTATGCCGCGACGACGTATGAGGAACTGGATCAGCTGCGGGCCGATCTGCAGGGGACGCCGATCAGTCCGCGCCGTGGCGGCAAGCCAAATCCGGCGCCGTCGACGCTACTGCTGGCACTGATGAGCGGCTTCGAGCGCCGCGGCCGATGGAACGTCCCGAAGAAGCTCACCACCTTCACCCTGTGGGGCAGCGGGGTGGTCGATCTGCGCTACGCCGACTTCACCTCGACCGAGGTCGACATTCATGCGGTGTCGATTATGGGTGTGCAGAACATTTTGCTGCCGCCCGAGGTCAACGTCGAGGTACACGGCCGCGGCGTGATGGGAAACTTCGACCGCGCCGTCCTCGGGCAGGGCACACCCGGTGCGCCGACCGTCCACATTCGCGGCTTCTCCCTGTGGGGCGGGGTCGGCATCATCCGTAAAGCCCGGCGCCCGCGCGGTTAGCAGAAGCCGCTAGTCGGGCACGTAATCGAACGTGTCGGGGTTCGGGCCGTTGCGTCCCGACTCACCCTTGTTAAGCGCCGAGATCGCTTCCATATCCGAGTCGTCCAACTCGAAGTCGAACAGCTCGAAGTTGGCCTTGACCCGTTCCGGCGTCACCGATTTCGGGAACACGATGTTGCCCCGCTGAATGTGCCAGCGCAACACCACCTGCGCGGCGGATTTACCGCGGCCCTCGGCAACGCGGTTGATCACCGGATCGTCGAGCACCTTGCCCTGCGCGATGGGAGCCCATGCCTCGGTGGCGATGCCATGCTCGCGCCCGTAGGCCCGGACTTCGTCGTTGCCAAAGTAGGGATGCAACTCGATCTGGTTGACCGACGGGACGGTGTCGGTGTCGTTGGCGAGTCGTTGCAGGTGTGCCACTTGGAAATTCGAGACACCGATGCTGCGGGCACGTCCGTCGCGCGCGAACTCTTCGAAGACTTTCCACGTCGAGACGAAGTCGCCGTCGTAGAGCGTGGGCAGCGGCCAGTGGATGAGGAACAAATCGACGTAGTCGGAATCCAGCTTCTTCAGCGTCTCATCGAAGGCGCGACGCGCGTCGTCCGGCTTGTGAAATCCGTTGTTGAGCTTGCTGGTGACGAAGACGTCGCCGCGGTCGAGACCCGCATCGCGAATGCCTTGTGCGACTTGCTTTTCGTTGCCGTACATCTCGGCCGTGTCGATGTGGCGGTATCCGATCTCAAGCGCCTTCTTGACCGCAGCGGCGGTCTCGTCGGGCTTGATCTGGAACACGCCGAAACCCAGCTGCGGAATGTTGACACCGTCATTGAGTTCGATCATCGGAACCTGACTCATGCATCTCCTCCTCGTTCACATCCCTGTACCCAGTCCCGAGCACACCTACCCGGACGTGGAACCGCACCTGCACACAAGACTGAGGTCCAAGGCGACTAACGGCGGCGAGACCGCAGGTAGTCGCCGACCACCGCCGCTCCCAATCCGTCGAGGTCAGGCACCACGACTCGGCCCTCGACGCGTCGGGCGACCTGGTCGATGAACCGGGCAAGGCCCGGGTCGCTGCCCAGCCGGAAGATGGTGATCTGGGCGCCCAGCCGCGCCATCTCGTCGAAGCCTCGCACGGTGTGTGCGATGGTCCGCGGATGCGGTGGGTAATCGAAGAACACGGTCGTGCCGTCGCCGTCGAAGTCCTCCAGGTGTGCGGTCGGCTCACCGTCGGTCACCACCAGCACCACGGGCTGCGCGTTGGGATGCCGACGCAGATGTCGACCGGCCAGAGCCAGCGCGTGATGCAGGTTGGTGCCCTGCTCGTAGACGCCCTCGAGCCCGGTGAGCTCCGCGGCGGTCACCGTTCGGGCGTAGCGGCCAAAGGCGATGATCTGTAAGGCATCCGACCGAAAACGCGTGCACACCAAATGGTTGAGCGCCAGCGCCGTCTGCTTCATCGGCAGCCACCGGTTTTCCATCACCATGGAGAACGAGGTATCGACCAGCAGCGCGACCGCGGCCTGCGTACGTGTCTCCGTCTCGGAGACCTCGACGTCGTCGACCGTGAGCCTCAACCGCGCGTCCCGGTCGTCCAGGGTGTCGGTTCCCGCTTGCCGCAGAACGGCATTGGTCAATGTGCGGGAGATGTTCCACGGTTCGGTGTCACCGAACTGCCAAGGCCGGGTGGCACCGGTGAGTTCGCCAGCCGCTCCCGCGCGCCGATGGTCGCGCTCGCCGCGGCGCCCGGAAAGTTGTTGTGCCACATCGCGCAACGCCGTCTCGCCGAGTCGGCGCATGGCCTTCGGCGACAGCCGCCACTGGCCGTCGGAGCCGCGGTCCAAAAAGCCCTGATTGACCAGCGCCCGTTCCAATTCGGCGAGGGTGCGGGCGTCGACGGCCGCCTCGTCTCCAAGCTGACGTGCTAAGGCATCCAGGTCGACGTCGTCCATGGTGGCGCCCGGATAGCTCTGCGACAGCTGCTCGGCCAGTTGCTCCAACTCGGCGATGTCGGAGAGCGCCCGCGTGCCCTCGCCCATCCCGAACGGGTTGTCACCGGAGAACTGCTCGGACCCGTTCCAGTCCTCCCCCGGCCGCGCCGCCTGCAGGTGCGCGTCGAGCCGGTTCAGCGCCTGCATCAGCGACGGTGACCCAAAAGCCTGCTGCGCCAAGGCATCCAGCTCCGCGCGCTGCTCCGCACTCAGGCTGTTGCGGAAACGCTGCGCGGCGGCGGCACGCTTGGCCAGCGAGTCCAGCAACTCATCGACGTTGCGCGGGTTCTCCGGAAAGAACTCGCCGTGTTTGTCCATGAAGTCTTCGAAGTCCTGCTGGGTGTCCTCGCCGCGGGAGTGCTTGTCCAGCAGGTCGTTGAGGTCATTGAGCATGTCGTTGACCCGCTGGCGATCCTCGTCGGTGGCCCCTTCCAGCGCCTGCTTCATGCCCGCGAAGCGCTGGTCCAGCATCTCGCGGCCGAGCAGATCCTTGATCTGATCGTACTTTTCGCGGGCCTCGCCGCTGCGCCAGTTGTAATCGGAGAGCTCCTGGACGGCCTTGGCCGGCGACGACGGCAGCGCATCCAGCTGCAGTTCGCCGAAGCGGGCGTCGTCGTCGAGCGCGCGGGCCAACTCCTTGCGTTCGGCCAGCACGGCCTCGTCCAGCAGTTTCTTGATCTCCTGCAGGGTCCCATCCAAGTTGTTGCGCCGCAACAACTCCCGTCGTCGCCGGTTGGCCTCGGCGGCCAGCCGGTCGGCGCCGGTCATGCTCTTGGTGCCGCGGCGCAGCAGCTCGGACAGCGCACGGCGCGGCGACGTGCCGGCCATCACGTCCTGGCCGATCTGTTCGAGCGCCTCGCGCAGATCCACCGGCGGCGCTAGCGGGTCGGGCCCGCCGGTGTACGCCGAGTAGCGCGAGGAGTGCCCTCGTGACGATCGCAAGTGCGGCGAAGCCGGACGCGACGGGTCGTCACCATCTGACTCAGCCATAGACCGTCTGGCCCTCCTCGGATACTTTGTCGATGCGCTTGGCCAGATACAACGCCTCGAGCGCCAATTCCAGTGCCGCGGCGCGTTCGCCTTCGGACTGCGCACCGAGCTTGGCCGCGATCTTGTCCACCACCGGCAGGCTCGGGACCGCGGCCAGC
>NZ_LZMB01000440.1 GCF_001673555.1 Mycobacterium sp. 1165178.9
GACACCGTGGTGGAGTCTGCCGGTGTGCCGGCATTATTCGGGTCCCCGTGGGCGGGATCGGTGATGTCGTCGGTCATGATCACCCGGCCGTAACGACTTTTTGGGCAACCGTGGACAGGCTTTCATGCAGCGGCTGGATGACCGCCGTCAGCTTGGGTGCGTCGCTGGCCTTCAGCGCCGGGGTGTAGGTCTTGTAGCCGCCGAGAGCGGCCGGGTCGCGGTAGCCGTCCAGCGTGGCGAGCACGTTCTGGAACTGCTGATCGATCTGGTGGACCAGATTGCCGTCGATCTTCTCCAGCCCCGGCCGCAGCGAGGCGTACGCCTGCTGGGCCCCTTCGACATTGCCCGAAAAGTCCACCAGGTCAATGTGACTGAAGGCCTCTTCCTCACCCGTGATCTTGGTGTTCTGAATCTCTTCGATCAGATCGCTGGCACCGTTGGCCAGGTCCTCGGGCTTGTACTGCAGCGTCGCGACGATGCCGTTCAATTTGCCGACGTTGCCCACCAATTCGGTGCTGAGCGCCTTCGTTCCGGGCGTGATCGCGCCGCCCTGCCACAGATCGCGCTCGACGGCGTGAAAG